>CACXAO010000034.1:24266-37225 GCA_902765625.1 uncultured Ruminococcus sp.
GCTGCCCGGCATTTAGCCTACCATATGCATACTCATTGTCAATAGCTTTCGCGGCATAAACGCGGATTAGATTTACCCACACTTTCTAGGGAAGGCTCACTTTTTTGAGCACTATCCGCTGGATTATTCCTTTGATGTTAATCTTCCTAATACTCCGGGTTATTGTGTTCAGACCGTTGACATGCAGTATTTGAACGGCCTTGGAGTGACGACGGACACTGAGCTGATTTTTGAGATCGAAAACCCTTATCCGTTTTTGAGAAGCAACCTCTCGGACAGCCTGAATATTACGCTGAGCTTTGCAAACGGAAGCTATCTGCAATTTTTCTTTGACGCGTTGCCGTGGCTTCTGCTGTTTGTGCTGGTTTGCTTTTTCGGTGTATTTTTGTTTCCGATCGCAGGCTTTATTCTCGGGAAAATCAATTATAAATATCTCACCTTCGGAGTTCTTTGCCTGTTCTGGGGTCTGTATATGATTGCTCAGAGCGTCAGCGGTTATCTTAACCTTTGGATAAAAGACTGCTCTGTATGTATGCTGTTTGAAATCCTTTTGAATTATTTCTTTGTAATTGCTGCGCTGTTTTATCTGAGGGCGAATCTTGAACGACCCGTTTCGAGGATAATCGCCACAATATCGGCGACGCTGTACCTTCTAATGGTAATAGGCGCGCTTGTCAGCCATTTTGCAGGATTTGTCGATATATACGGTACAATGCCGAATATCTATTTCTACACGGCTCTATGTACAGTAGTTCTTACCGTATTGCTTGTTATCGAAGCGCGCTCCAATAAGCAGGCAATATTTATACTCGCGTCATGGTCGCCGCTCGCTGTTTCAATAATTATCGATACCGTGAACCGTTACCTTGATTTTACTCATATTCACTTTTATATCTTAGGTATTGCGATTACCATGGTTTACCAGATAATTCGTCTTGTCCGAGATTTGAAGAAGCAGTACAAGGAAGCTATCCGCTATCAGCAGATGCAAAAGGAGTTATATGAGGCAAAGGTTTCGATAATGGTAAGCCAGATTCAGCCGCACTTCCTTTACAATTCGCTCTCAAGCATAGCCATGCTGTGTAAGCTGGATCCGGACACAGCTCAGAAGGCGACAATTAACTTTACAAAATACCTGCGCGGAAACATGGATTCGCTCAAGCAAACGTCTCCGGTGTCGTTCGAGAGGGAGCTTGACCATCTCGAAAAATACCTGTATATAGAAAAGCTCCGTTTTGCAGATAAGCTGAATATCGTGTACGACATTCAGTGCAAAGACTTTGAGCTGCCGCTTCTGTCGATTCAGCCTTTGGTTGAGAACGCAGTCAAGCACGGCGTAGGAATGAAAGAGGAAGGCGGTACCGTGACGATTGCAACGCGTGAGACCGATAAGACGTACGAGGTTATTATTTCAGACGACGGCGTCGGATTTGACACAGAAGCGCCCAAGAACGACGGGCGTTCTCATGTCGGTATGGAAAATACACGCAGACGGCTGAGGGATATGTGCAACGCGAGCGTAGAAATAACAAGCGTGATAGGCGAGGGAACAGTCGCCAAAGTAATCATTCCGAAGGAGGAAAAGTGCAAATGAGGATATTGTGTGTTGATGACGAGCCTTTAATGCTTCAAATGCTCGAAATGGCTGTAAGAGAGGCACAGCCGGACGCTGACATCACCGCCTTTTCTAAGCAGACTGATTTGCTCAACGAAGCAAAAGCAAACGGCTGCGACATCGCGTTTCTTGATATACATATGAGAGGGATGAATGGGGTAGAGCTTGCCAAGGAGCTAAAAGCGGTTAACCCGAAGATGAATATAATCTTCGTTACGGGCTATAGCGAATATACAGGCGACGCAATGCGGCTTCACGCGAGCGGCTATATAATGAAGCCGGTCACAGCAGAGGACGTTGCCCATGAGCTTTCCGACCTGAGATTTCCGGTTGTTCCGAAGGAAAACGCGATCTTAAAGGTCCAGTGCTTCGACGTATTCACTCCCGACGGCACACCCGTACACTTTGAGCGCAGCCGTTCCAAGGAGATTTTCGCATATCTCGTTCACCGCCACGGCAGCTCCTGCACAATCAAGGAAATAGCTGCAGCGTTGTTTGAGGACGAGCCTTACGACAAAAAGCAGCAGGCTTATTTGCAGATTCTCATTTCTGCAATGATGAAAAGCCTGAAAAAGGTCGGCGCAGAGAAGACTATCAACAAGAGCTACAACAGTCTTTCGGTTAATGTCAGCACGCTCGACTGCGACTATTATCGTTTTGCCGAGCTTGACGCAGGCGCGGTCAACGCCTACGCGAACGAATATATGAGCCAGTACTACTGGGCAGATTTTCTGTTTAATGATTTTTAAGGTAATATTATGATAGTAAAAAAGATTATCTTTGTTATTTTTTCCGCATTCATTTTCGCGTTTATGCTGGTCGTTCTGGAGTTAAATAAAAATATTCTGCTCGGCTTTATTTTAGCGGCTGTATTTACCGCCGGCTTTTATTTTCTACATCATCTGATTGTTAAGCGCAAAAACAAATGGTATCTCAAAATCGGTGCGTGGGTCGGATGGCTTGCTGTACTTGCCGGCGTGCTGTTTATCACATGGCCGCCTGTTCAGGCTGTGCCTGCCGTCAGTGTTAAAAATCCGGAAACCACTGAAATCATCTCGCTCTCAAACGGAGATTTGCAGGGAGTATATAACGAGGATAAGTCGGTTGAGGTATTTACCGGCATTCCATACGCAAAACCGCCTGTCGGTGAGCTGAGGTGGAAGGAGCCGCAGGATCCCGATAACTGGGACGGAGTACTTGTTGCCGACCACTTTGCTCCTATGAGTATGCAGCCGCAAAATCTTCCGATTTACAATTCTCTTGCTCAGATAATCGCATATCATGATTATCAGATCACTCCCGACGATAATTACGTTGAGCCTGTAAGCGAGGATTCGCTGTATCTGAATATCTGGAAGCCAGCCGGGGACGTCAGCAATTTGCCGGTTATGGTTTATATCCACGGCGGCTCGCTTCGCACAGGACAGCCTTGGTATAAGGACTACAACGGAGAGAGCTTGGCAAAAGAGGGCGTTATTGTTGTAAACATGGGATACCGCTTGGGTGTGTACGGCTACTTTGCGGACGAGGAGCTTGCGGCGGAATCCGAGAACGGCACCACAGGCAACTACGGAATGCTCGACCAGATAAAAGCGCTCGAATGGGTGGGAGATAATATCAAGTCGTTTGGCGGCAATCCGGATAACGTAACGCTATCGGGCGAGTCCGCAGGCTCCGCGAGCGTCAGTGCGCTGTGCACCTCTCCGCTTGCAAAGGGGTTGTTTCAGAGGGTCATTCTCGAAAGCTCCACAATGGCTCCGGTAAATCCGCCGCATTCGTTCAGACAGCTTGAAGAAGCGCTGGACGCAGGCAAAAAGACGAAGGCAAAGTTCGGCTGCGAAAGCGTTGAAGAGCTGCGCAAGCTTACGGCTGAGCAGCTTGTTAACGAGTCGTATACCCATCATCATATTACGGTTGACGGTTACGCGCTTACCGAAACGCCGTATCAGTCCTACAAAAAGGGGATACATAACGAGAGCGCGATCCTGCACGGCTATAACGCCGAGGAAAGCGCAGCCTTTATTATCTTTGATCACGCTAACCTGCAGAACTACGAGAATAAAATTCGCAGCTATTTTGGTGATTACGCAGATGATATTCTGGAGCTGTATCCGGCATCTGACGATGATGAAGCCGATAAAAACTGGGCTGTGGTCTACGGTGCGGTGTTCTTTGATTATCCGCACTATTGTCTGAACCGGCTCGCGAATAAGAATAAAATACCCGTTTACGAGTATCTGTTTTCAAAGACAAACGGAAGGCTTGGCAACTGGCACAGCGGCGAGGAGGTCTATTGCTACGGAAACATTCCCGAAAACTCCGCGCTTTACGACGAACGTGACAGAGAGCTGAGCGGCGAAATGCTGACTTACATGAAAAACTTTATTATCAGCGGCAACCCAAACGGCGACGGTCTGACCGAGTGGAAGCAGAATACAGGTTCTGATTTGCTGATGTCGTTTGATAATGAAACCAAAATGACAGACGAGCCAAAGCACGAGCTTTTCGATATTCTCGATAAAATGGACGGCTGGAAATAGTACTATCTTCTAATAAAACCCTTTAACATCTGTCACGTTAAATTCCGCATAACTGCGTTGTCGTCCTTGTTTTGCGAAATTTTCCGTTGACATCTGAATAAGGCGCTTTAATAGAATATAGTATAAAATACCGCGCATATGGAGCTTATCGCATATGCGCGGTTTTGATTTGCCTGTATTTGGTTATTGAATATAAACGATGGCTGTTCTGCGAAAGGCGTTAATGAATCGCATCACTGCGGCATAACCAAGGTTGATGCAATAGCCGTAGATAAGAACAGAGGATTCGCGGAAGAAAATTCCGATAATAAAAAGCGCTATAGTTGCGGCAACGCGGATACAACCGCTGATCAATTTCATATTCCATGAGGGAGAGCCGTTTTTCTTAGCCTCAAGCGCACGCAAAATATCGATCGCGCCGGAAAAAGCGTAAACGCCCATCAGATAAATCATTATCAGAAATTTTGACATCTGAATCAATCCGATAGTAAAAAGAGCAATGTCGAGCACGATAATGCCCTGATACAAAAAGCTCTTTCCGCCCACCATATGACGCGCCATTGTCGCGTAAAACCACAGCGTTCTAAATCCGTAGAATAGCATAGAAAACGAAATTATAGCGGCAACAATAATTATTCCGCTTTCGGGAGAAATTAACAGAATCAGTGCGAGAAGAATCAATCCTAAGCCGGCCAAAAAGCTTCGGACGCGCTGAAATTTACTCATTCTTGCCGCCTCCTTTTTTGTCAAGCAGCTTGCGGAAATCTCTGATACCCTTAAAGCCCTTTGTTTTGAAGTCTATGGAGTAGCCTGCGAGCTTGTTGCCTGACTTGTAGATCTGATTTGTTACCATACTTTTCTGGTTCATTGCGGCTATGAAAAATCTTCCCAGAAATGTATCGTCCTTCTTGTCCTCTTCGGCGTCAGTATATTCCTTTTCAAGCTTAGCAACGTCGATTTCATTAAGCTCATACCCGGACAGCCGCTTTCCAAGCTCGCGCCAGTCTGCGGTGCTGTCGAGCTGAGTGGTGTTGAGTATGCGGCGAATATCGTCCTCATACGGTTTGACCGCCTCAGTGTCGTAATGACTGTGCTCGAAGGAAGAAATATCTCCGTGCAGGAATTTCAGAGCGTAAATCATCTGGCAAAAGGCGTTGAAGTAATCCTTTGGATTATCCTTAACAATCTCCTCGTATTCAGCCCATGCCGGAAGATATTTGTACTTAGCAAAGCAGTAGTCCGGCAGATGACCGGCTCTGCCGTGACCGAGATTCATTATCGATTTTTCTTTGTTGTAGGAAACGGTGTTGGTGTACGCGCTGATTTCGGGTTCATCAGGTGCTGAAGGGCTGTGGCGGAAGTTGACCTTTCTGGTTGTCTCGCCGTTTTCGCCCTGAATAAACTCATAGAAATGGTAGTTTGTGTTGTTAATAACAAGCGACGGAGTGCCTGCAAAGTAACGGTGCGCCCATGTGTCGGCGAGAACGTGCATAGCTAAACCGGCTGCCTGTAAGCTCTTATCCTTTGCAAGACGAACGGTTTTTTCGAGCAGGTCGCTGTTTGGGTTGCAAATCAGCCTGTATTTGTTAAGGTACTTTTTTGAACATTTTTTACCCGGGTCTGCATATAAATCTCCCGGCAAAAAATGAAACGAAGCCCAGATACGGGTGATGTCCTGCAAGCCGATAATGTCTGTTCTGGCGTCCATCAGTTCAAGCTGGAGTTGGGTCGTAGCTGCCGAAAGCGGACCATGGAGCTTTGTGAGCATGGTTCTGGTGCAAAGGTCAACCATCTGAGAGCTGTATCCGATCGCCGCGCTTTCCTCGTGAGAGAAGCCGGCAAGAATTGCCGCGCAGTAGGTGGCGTAGCAGTGAAAATCCTTATTCATTAGCGCCTCCCTGTAGTTTGAGCAGCTTTTTCAGCTTAATACTTGAATAAATAATCTCGATCAATAAAATAAACGAGGTTGCATCGATAATCAGTGTAGTAGCATTTCTCAACAGATTCTCGGGAACAGTTATAAATTTATATACTTCTGCTGATACGCCAAGAAAATAAATGAGTATAGTAATTACCGTTATAAAAAGGTAAAAGACGCCTTTCTTTTTGCCGTGACCCTCAGCGCGTGCCGAAAACCCGATTATGCAGCGCAGAATAAAGTCGAAAACCGCGAGAGACATGGTCACAACAAAAAATAATATGGTCATAACATTTTCGGGAACGGTAGCAGCGTATTCGCTTAAATCAGGTCTGTCGATCAGGCAGTAGACCAGATATTTAATTACAGTCCAGACTCCGAACACGATTGCGCCGGTGCCGAGGGTGACAAGGTTATTTTGAAGTCGTCTGATTGTTGCGTCCATGCGAACTCTCCTTAATAAGCGGCAAGCTTTTTGATAGCCTGCGACGGATCGTCCGCCTTAAAAACTGCGGTTCCGGCTACCGAAACGTCCACGCCTGCCTCAGCGACTTCGGCTATCGTAGCTTCTCCGATGCCGCCGTCCGCTTCAATAAGCACGCTGAGTCCGCGTTTTGTGATTTCCTCTTTGACTGCGCGAACCTTTGGCATCATGTCAGCCATAAAGCTCTGTCCGCCGAATCCGGGTTCAACAGTCATAATAAGAACCAGATCAAGCTTGTCAAGGTACGGGAAAACCGCCTCTGCCGGAGTTTTGGGCTTTAAGACCAAGCCGGCTTTTATTCCGCGGTTTTTGATTTTTTCGATTGTCTTGTCAATATCCGAATCGCTCTCAATGTGAAGGGTAATAATATCTGCGCCGGCGTCGGCAAAGTCGTCGATATATCTGAGCGGATCGCTTATCATGAGATGAACGTCAAAGGGCTTGTCGGTAAAGGGACGAACCCACTTGATGACCGGAGCGCCGAAGGTGATATTCGGGACGAAATGACCGTCCATAACGTCGAGGTGCATCCAGTCCGCGCCTGCCTTGTCCATACGCGCGATTTCTTCACCCATTTTTGAAAAGTCGCAGGATAAAAGCGACGGAGCAATCAGCATAATAATTTCTCCCTTCCTTAAGGCTTTTGAATAGCGGGTGCGGCAATTGCTGCGACGCCCCAGAATAACGTGTAAATCAGCACCTCAAGCGAGCCCATAACTCCGATGTTTGCGTAAAGCGAGAGTACTGAGGCAATGAGAATGCCGAGCACAATCGCAATCAGCTGAATCATGATCGCAAGCGAAATGTTGCTTTTGATTTTTACGCTGCCTGAGATAGCTCTCGCAAGTGAAGCTGCCTTGCCGCCCGTGATCAGGTAAGAGCGCGAGGTTTCCTCAGTAGAGGTCTGAGCCTCCTTCAGCACATGGCCGAGACCCGTAGGCAGCACCTTGATACTGCGGTAAAACAGGCCGTAAAGCTTTGCGACGAGGTCGTCGGTGATATTGTAATCGGTTGTTCTGATAAGGAAGCTGATGCCGTTTGCCTCGGCGCGCTGCAGTTCAGCCTGAAGTTCCTGATCTGCGTGGTAGTTTGTAACGACCATCGCAACCAGTCTGCCTGCGCGCGAGATGTAAGTAATTTGTCTGCCCTTAGATGTGTAACGATCCTCGTATTCGGGAGTCGGGGTGTCCACGCTGTACTTGTCCATGAGATCGCGCGAGCCGACGAGAATACGTTCGCCGTTGATCCAGCCCACCAAGCCAAGCTCGTCCTCATAGAGCACTGACTCAACCTCGGGAAGACTTTCGCCGGTTTCGGAGATAACGGAGTCAAAGGCGTTTGCAAGCGGATTTTGCGCTTCCTTGAGCACCGCGATGCCGCAGAGCAGAGATTCGTCTACGTTGTACTCCTCGTAGGTTTTGATACCCTCAAGCTCAATGCAGTCGGTGGGGAAGAGCTCGTTAGCGTCGAGCATGATGGCGGTGCTGTCGCAGAACTGCTTGATGGAGGGGTAACCGGCGAGCATTGCGCCGTAACCGAGAAGGGTTTTGCACAGCCTTCTTACGGGGTAGTTGACCGCAAGCAGGGTAGAAACGGGAATAGCGAGCGCGGTAATAAGCGCAAGCGTGTTGAGCGCTCCGCCGAACGAGAGCTTAACCACGCCGTAAAACAGCGCGATTACCACGGCGATAACCGAAGTGATAGGCGCAATCTTAGAAGCCAGATCCTCGCTGGGATCGGGAGCGTATGATATTTTCAGAAAGTTTGCAGGAAAGCCGGTTTGGTGCTGATAGGCGATAAGCGCTCTGTCGGCGGCGGTGCCGCTGAGCATTTTGCCGGCAACATATTCGTTGTTGTATATCTTCGCCGCGTATTTTTGTCCCTTTGAGGAAACAAAGCGGAAGTTGTCCTTAACGCGGAGAACCATAATGAGCTTGCCCAGGTTGTTGGCAAAAAATGCGAGAAGCACCACAACGCAGTAATAATTAACGCTGAAAACGGTCATGTCGCCTAGCATAAAGAACGAGGCGATCGTTTGAAGCACAGCCGCTATTGAAGCGACCGCGACCGCGGTGTCTGAGTTGCCCTTGAATCTGAGCATCGGGGTAAGACCGCTCATAATTGCTACGCGGTTTAAGAAAATCGTGAAGCCGACAAGCAGGAAGTTGAAAACCGCGTATGCGGCAGGCGCGACCGGTACCGCTGAGATGATAGCGCCCGGGATAACTCTCGTCACGACCGTCAGAATTAACGAGAGCAAGGTGATTATGCCCATTATCAGAGTGCGGCTGAACAGCTTGCGGATATTGTGATTGAGCTCAAAGAGAATACTTTTTTCATCGTCGTCGCCGGTGTAGTCCTCAATAGTCTTTGTTTTTTCGTGGGGAATATCATCGTCGTCCGATTCGTCCTTTGAGAAGAATCCGACCACAGCGGAAAGAATCTTTTCCTTTGCGGAACGCTCGTCCTCCTCTTTTTCATCCTCTTCAGTCTCGGGCTTTGGCTCGGGACGGATGACGTGAGTTATTACGGAGGGATTCTTTGAGCGGATGTACTCCTCATATTCGGTGGTTACCACCTCAGAGAATCTGCCTGCCTTTATATTTAGCGTCTCGTTCGGGTTCTCGGGCCGGTAAATCGGAACCTTGGCAACAACTCTTTCAAGCGGCTTTTGAGGTTCGCCCGGAGTCTGCGGCGTTTCTTTTTCAGGTACAGGCTCAGGCGCCTTTTCTTCGGCCTTTTCGTCGGGAACCGCGATGTCTATCGAAGTGATATTTTCAATAACGGGACCTTCCTTAAAGGCGTCGGCGGTACTGAGCACCTCGCCCGAAAAACGCGTGTCCTCGGCGTATTCGGGAGTAAGGGTCACGATTTTTCCGGTCTGCTCCTTAGCTGCCTTTTCGGCGGCTTCCTTCTCCGCCTTTTCTTTTGCCTCGCGCTCGGCTTCCTCGGGGGTCTGAACCTTTTCCTCGGCGCCGTCCATAATCAGCTCAGCCTGCATAGTCGCGGCGTTTTTGTCGCCAACGATCGTGTTGTTGCTTTCTTCCTCCTTGTCAAGGTCAAGCGGATTTGCGTTTGTCAGTCGCGGCTTCATGTCTGCATTGCTGAAAATATCCGCAACCTTTGGCTTAACGCGGTATTTCTGAGCGGTACGCTTCATCTTTTCGCGGTCAGCCATCTCGTGAGTTTCCGCAAGGATATTCTCGATTTCAAGCTCCTTGAGCAGCTGTTCCTGTTTTTCCGCGTCCTTATTGATATCTGACAAGGCGTTCACTTCCTTTCATTATCTGTCTTTCATAGCCTCGTACATCAGTATGCCGGCGGCAACCGACGCGTTGAGAGAGTTGATTCTGCCCTTCATCGGCAGCGAGACGATCACATCGCATTTTTCTCTTACCAAACGAGAGATGCCCTTTCCTTCGTTGCCGATCACGATCGCGCAGGAGCCGGAAAAATCGCATTTTCCGTAGTCGGTGCCGTTCATATCTGCGCCGAAAACCCAAACTCCGCGTTCCTTTAGCTCGTCAATGGTGTTGGCGATATTGGTCACTCTTGCAACGTTCATGTATTCCACAGCGCCGGCGCTCGCTTTGCCGACAGTGTAGCTCAGTCCCGCGCTTCTGCGCTTCGGCACAATAACGCCGTGCACGCCTGCGCATTCTGCGGTACGGATGATCGCACCCAGATTATGCGGATCTTCAAGCTCGTCGAGAACTAGGATAAAAGGCTTTTCATCGCGCGACTCGGCGGTTTTGAAAATATCGTCGACCGTGCAGTATTCCTTAACGGCTGCAAAGGCGATGATCCCTTGGTGAGTTGCGCCGCCGCTGAGATAATCGAGCTTAACGCGGTCGACCTCCTTAACCGGAATCTGCTTAGCCTTCGCCTTTGCGAGAATCGCGACGACAGCGCCGTTTTTCTCGCCTTTTGCAACGAGGATTTTGTCAATCGGGCGATTGCCTCTGATAGCCTCGCTTACGGGGTTTCTGCCGGAGATAACGTCTGATTTTACTTCATTTTGTTTTTCGTTCATAGTCATCCTCTTGTCACATAATTATACATTCTAATATTAGGCTCTTCCCTAGAATCAGTGGGTAAGAAATTGCAGTATAGTAGAAGAAATCTGATAAATCTGTAAATCGCATTTATTCCACGATCTATTGACAATGCATTTAGCCTACCATATGCATACTCATTGTCAATAGCTTTCGCGGCATAAACGCGGATTAGATTTACCCACACTTTCTAGGGAAGGCTCTAATATTATAGCACAGAATTTGGAAAAATCCTAGAGTTTTTGAAAAATTTATGTCATATAGAAGGCGCCTAAGTCGTAATAATCGGGAATCAGTCCGTAAAGACCGGTTTCGCTGTCCATAAAGAGGATATTTTTGAGAGGAAACGGCGTCAGACTGAAATAACAGGCGAGGAACAGGAATAATAAAAACACGCATGGGGCAAAAAAGAAATTATAATCGATATCTGAGCGGTAAATAATCATTGAAGCCGCAACTGAAACGCAGAGCGAGACCAAACGCATTGCGGTAAACGCGGCTGAGCCTGTTTTGAAGCCGAAAATGCTCAGAATAAAAGAACCTGTCAGCAGCAAGAATCCCAGCAGATACAAGGACGCCGTTTTTGCGACGGCAAGACGGTGAAGCGGCGGCTGCAGGCTGAGCGCCTCGAGGATTCCCCACAGCAGATAGGAGAGAAGCAGCGGCTTTACGCACTCCCACGGGCTGTTGTTTACAGAGCCGAAAAGTACTCCTATGAGTCCTTTTCCGCTTAATTCATAGAGCATGCCTGCGAAAATTGTGTACAGCGAACAGAACAAAATTCCGCCAATTTGCATTTCTTTCAGGTATTTAGCGCGTTCAGGCTTCATATTTTGACACCTCGTTACACTTATGACAATATTGTATTATATTATAATCGAATTAAAAGACGGCGGTTTTAATTCTCAGTCGGAAAATATACAAAACGTATAATTCTTGTTTTTCAATAAAATGTGGATAACTCTGTGGAAAATGTGTAAACCTATAGTGAATGTAGGTGTTAAATCCACCGATTGGTTGAGGAATCCTCAAATGTCAAGGGTTTTCCCGCATTTCCACATAAAAATTTTTTTGAAATAGGAAATTAATGTTAATTACAGGACGTTATATTCTGATGTCAATGGCGTTTGAAATCTAAACCGGTTACAGTTTAATTCTGATAAAAAAATAAACGCACGGTTACAACGCTCATAACCAGCGCGGTAAAGTCGGCGGCAAGTGCGGCAGGCAAGGTGTGACGTGTGTTTTTCACATGGACAGACCCGAAATACATGGCAGTGGCGTAAAAAGTAGTTTCGCTTGAACCCGCGAGAACCGAGGCGACTCTGCCTGCAAAGCTGTCTGCGCCGTAATCCTCAAAGACGTTGATAAGCAAAGCAGTTGCGCCGCTGCCTGAAACGGGTCTGAGCATAGCCATAGGAACGATTTCCGCCGGAAAACCCAGCTTTTGGGCTAGGGGCGAAACCGCGTTGCAGATAACGTCAATGGCTCCGCTTGATTTGAGCAGGCTGACCGCAAACATCAGACCGATGATCGTAGGCGCGATATTGTAAAGCGCGCGGATACCTTCTCTTGCGCCGCTCATAAATACGTCGAAAACAGGCACTCTTTTTATCAGCCCGAACAGCACTATGGCGCAGGCGAAAATCGGCATAACAAGCTCCATCTAAAGCCTCCTGCATTTTTTATTCAGTCCGGCGGCTATTATCAGCGCAACGCAGAGCGCGCAAGCCGAGCTTATCCAGACAGGAACGAGAATCTCAAACGGCGCCGCGCTTCCGTAGGTTTGTCTCAGCGAGCCGAGCATTGTCGGCATAAGCTGCAGCGACGCTGTGTTCATAACAACAAAAACTACCATCTCGTCGCTTGCGGTGTCGCTGTTTCCGTTAAGCTCGCTCAGCTCGCGCATCGCCTTTATTCCGAGCGGCGTAGCGGTGTTTCCGAGACCGAGCAGATTGGCTGTAATATTCATCGTTATGCTTCCGAAGGCGTCGCTGTTCTTGTCAAGACGAGGAAAAACCGGTTTCAGAAGCGGAGAGAACATCCGCGCAAAAATCGCCGTCAGCCCGCTTTGCTCAGCTATTTTCATAATACCCGACCAAAGCGTCATAACGCCGGCGAGAGTGAGCAAAAGTTGAATTGTCTGTGCGCCGCTGTCCACAATGGCGGCGCTGAGATTGTCGCCGTTTCCCAAAATCAGTGAGCAGAGCACGCTGAGAATCACGATGCCGCTCCAGATGTAATTTAGCATATTAATCCACATGCCGGTGCGGCACCGGCACAAATAGAGATGAAAACGGAAGCCGCAAAATTTCCCGTTTTCTGTTATACTGTACTTGAAGGAAGG
>CACXAO010000035.1 GCA_902765625.1 uncultured Ruminococcus sp.
ATATCGGAGGTAATATAGAATGGCACGAGTAAAAGGTGCGATGATGACTCGCAAAAGAAGAAAAAAGACATTAAAACTCGCCAAGGGTTACTGGGGTGCGAAATCCAAGCACTTCAAAATGGCGAAACAGGCGGTAATGAAGTCCGGCAACTACGCCTATATCGGCCGTAAGCAGAGAAAGAGAGATTTCCGTCGTCTTTGGATCACAAGAATCTCCGCTGCCTGCAAAGCAAACGGCACAAACTATTCAACCTTTATGAACGGTCTCAAGAAGTCCGGCATTATCCTGAACCGCAAGATGCTTTCCGAGATTGCTATTTCGGATCCCGCTGCGTTCACCGCTCTTGTTGAGAAGGTAAAATAATTACTGTAACAGCGTTTGGATAACTCCAAACGCTTTTGCTGTATCAGGAGAAAACTATGCAGATAATCACAAGCAAGGAAAATCCGCGCGTCAAAACTCTCGTTAAACTGCGCACAAACGCGCGTTATCGCCGCCAGTCGGGTCTGTTCGTCGCCGAAGGACTCAGGGTTTGCCGCGACGCTATGATAAGCTCGGCGGAAATCGCGACCCTGTACGCAACCGAAGCTGCAATGGAAAAGTACGCGGACAAGCTCGAAGAATTAATCGCTTACGCCGGGGAAACAGTAATATTGTCGGAGGCGGTTTTTTCTCATGTCAGCGACACTCAGAATCCCCAGGGCGTTTTATGCGCAATAAAAACACTTGACAAAACCCTACAGTCTGTTACAATTAAGAATGGCGGAAAATTCCTTGCGCTTGATAATGTGCAGGACCCCAATAATCTCGGCACCGTTCTGCGGTCTGCCGAGGCGTTCGGCGTTTCAGGAGTGATTCTGTCAAACGATTGTTGCGACATCTATAATCCGAAGGTCGTCCGCGGTTCTATGGGCGCAGTGTTTCGCGTACCGTTTCTTGTGTGTACCTCGATTGCGGATTTTCTGGCGGAGAATCCCGGGCTTGTCTCATATGCTGCTGTGGTCGACAGCGACGCCGAGAAGATCACAGATATTTCATTCGGCGCTTCGTGCGTTGTAGTTATCGGCAACGAGGGCAACGGACTTAAAAGCGAAACGGTCTCCGCCTGTCAGCATAAAATCACAATTCCGATGAACGGCAACGCCGAGTCGCTCAACGCGTCTGCGGCAGCCACGGTTATTATCTGGGAAATGCTAAGATGAAAAGCAAAAACGTAAAATACTGGATTTGGCTGAGCAAGGCAATAGGCTTTGCGAATAAAAAGATCAAGGCGCTGTATGAGTTGTATAACGACATTTCAGTGTTTTGCCTCGGCGGCGAAAAAGAGTGGAAGCTCAGCGGTATTCTGACAATAAACGATATTGAAAGAATGAAAAACATCAAAACCGATGCCGCCGACTTTATTATCGACCGCTGCGATAAGCTTGGCTACAGTATAATTGCGATCGATGACGACGCTTATCCCAAGTGCCTGAAAGCAATATCCAATCCGCCTGCGGTTTTGTACGTGTGGGGTAATCTGCCCGACGTTGACAACATACGCACCGTCGGTATTGTAGGTACCCGAACCGCGTCAAATTACGGCTTAAAGAATTCCTTTAGCTTCGGCTATGCGCTTTCAAGGTATGATATAACTGTTATCAGCGGAGGCGCTCTCGGAGTAGACTGCGCTTCCCACAAGGGCGCGCTTGCCGCAAACGGAGTCACCGTATGCGTTCTCGGCTGCGGAATAAATTATCCTTATCTGATGGATAACGCTTCAATGCGCGAGTCGATTACGCTAAAAGGCGCCGTTATTTCGGAGTATCCGCCCGATACTCCGCCAATGAACTATCAGTTTCCGGCGAGGAACCGCATTATCGCGGCTCTCTCTGACGGCGTGCTGATTATTGAATCGGGCAAGACCAGCGGTTCGCTTATTACCGCAGATTTCGCCACCGATATGGGCAAAAAACTATTTGCGCTGCTGGGTAACAACAACCCCGAGAACGAAGGTTCAAACCGGCGCATCAAATCCGGTTCTGCAAAGCCGGTAACGGATTTTATGGATATCATCATTGCCTTCAGCGAGCAGACCGACAGTCAGCCGGACGCTCTTGAGGGCATACCGCTTGACGAGGTTGAAAAAATACCTGTCAAGTCAAAGATACGCAAAACAAAGCCGAATCAGTCTGCAAAGAAACTTGAAGAAGGCTACTCGGCTGAGGATATTCTCGACAAAGACGCTCCGATAACGCTTTCAAAGCCAAAGCCCGTTCACAGGGAGGTATCGGGATTGTCTCAGGACGCGGAAAAGATTTATCGCTATCTTACTTCCGCGCCGGTTAACGTTGACAAAATATCGCAGGACACAGATTTGCCGGTATACAGAACGCTTTCGGCTCTTACGGAGCTTGAAATATGCGATTTGGCTGTATCAATGAGCGGCAATCGGTTCGCGTTGAAATAAAGGTATATGATTTAGGAGGAAATCAATGTCAAATTTGGTTATTGTGGAGTCTCCGGCCAAAGCTAAGACAATAAAAAAGTATCTCGGCAGCGACTACGAGGTTGTAGCGTCGATGGGTCACGTGCGTGATTTGCCCAAGGCAAGACTGAGCGTAGATATCAAAAACAGTTTCGCGCCGAAGTACGATATTATCAAAGGCAAAGAAAAGCTCGTTAAGGAGCTCAAAAGCCTTGCCGAGCAAAGCGACAACATTTACCTCGCAACCGACCCCGATCGCGAGGGAGAGGCGATTTCGTGGCACCTTGCGTACATTCTCGGTCTGCCCGAGGATTACTGCAACCGCGTGGAGTTTAACGAAATCACAAAAACCGGCGTTCAGAACGGTATGAGCAATCCGCGAGAGATCAACATCGACCTCGTAAACGCCCAGCAGGCGAGAAGGATCCTCGACCGTCTTGTCGGTTACAAGCTCAGCCCGTTTATTTCGCAAAAAATCCGCAGAGGTCTCTCGGCAGGCAGGGTACAGTCTGTCGCGCTCAGAATAATCGTAGACAGAGAAAACGAGATCCGCAAGTTCAAACCCGAGGAATACTGGTCGATTGACGCGAAGTTTATTCCCAAGGGCAGCCGTAAAGCCTTTGCCGCATCCCTTTACTCCGATGCAAACGGCAAGATAAAAATAAAAAATCAGGAGCAGGCGGATAAAATCGAAGCCGACCTCAAGGACGCCGATTACACCGTAACAAAGGTAAGGCACGGCACCAGAAAGAAAAGTCCGGCGCCGCCGTTTATCACTTCAACTCTGCAACAGGAGGCTTCGAGAAAGCTCGGCTTCCAGTCGCGCAGAACGATGAAGGTTGCTCAGGAGCTTTACGAGGGCGTTGAAATCGAGGGAATGGGCGCGACCGGTCTTATCACGTACATGAGAACCGACTCGCTGAGAATCTCAAACGTCGCGATAGACGAGGTCACCGACTACATCGGCAAGACCTACGGAAGCGATTACCTTCCCGAAAAACCGCGTTTCTATAAATCAAGAAAGAACGCTCAGGACGGTCACGAGGCGATTCGTCCCTCAATGCCCGGACTTGAGCCTGATAAAATCAAAAGCAGCCTGACCTCAGATCAGTATAAGCTTTACAAGCTCATCTGGAGCCGCTTTACCGCGTCGCAGATGGCTGACTGCATTCAAAAGACAACTCAGGCTGACATCGAAGCAAACGGATATACGTTCAAGGCTTCGGGTTATTATGTGGATTTCCCTGGCTTTACCGCGCTTTATGTTGAGAGCAAGGACGAGGCTGAGGAAAAATCCACTCAGCTGCCTCCTCTCGAAAAGAATATGCCCGTAAGATGCAAGGAACTCAAAAAGAACCAGCACTTTACTCAGCCTCCTGCGCGCTACACCGAGGCATCCCTGATCAAGACCCTCGAGGAATACGGAATCGGCAGACCTTCGACCTATGCCGCCACCATCACCACGCTCACCAGCCGCGAATACGTCAAGCGCGAGGCTAAAACCCTCGTTCCCACAGAGCTTGGCGAAGCGATTACCACGCTTATGAAGGAGCGCTTCCCGGATATCGTCAACGTCAAGTTCACCGCCGAGATGGAGGAGGAGCTTGACAGCGTTGAAAGCGGAGACGTGCAGTGGGTAGAGCTTCTCGACGGCTTTTACGGCGATTTCGAAAACACCCTCAAGGACGCCAAAAAGGACATGGAGGGCGTTAAGATCAAGCTCAAGGAGGACGAAACCGATCTGATCTGCGACAAATGCGGCAGACAGATGGTCGTTAAGGTCGGCAGATACGGCAAGTTCATCGCATGCCCGGGTTATCCCGAGTGCAAAAACATCGTTAAGTTTGTTGAGAAAACAGGCGTGCCGTGTCCCAAGTGCGGCGGCGATATCATCGTAAAGCACACAAAGAGCAAGCGCGTATTCTACGGCTGCTCAAACTACCCGAACTGCGACTTCGTAAGCTGGAACGAGCCGGTCAACGAGAAGTGCCCGAACTGCGGAGAAATTCTTTTTAAGAAAAAAGGCAAGAAACCGACCGTGTTCTGCGCTAAAGAGGGCTGCGGTTTTACAAAAACATTAAAGACGGAAGAAAAGTGATGTATATAAATGTAATAGGCGCGGGTCTTGCCGGGTGTGAAGCGGCAATGCAGATTGCTTCACGCGGCGTTAAGGTTCGTCTATATGAGATGAAACCTTCAAAAAAATCGCCTGCGCATAAAACCGATTTATTCGGTGAGCTTGTTTGTTCTAACTCATTAAAGGCAATGCGCGTCGAGAGCGCGGCAGGGCTTTTGAAGGAAGAAATGCGCAGATTAGGTTCATTTCTCATGACCTGCGCCGACAAATGCCGCGTACCTGCAGGCGGAGCGCTTGCGGTTGACCGGGAGCAGTTTGCGCAGCTCGTCACCGACGGAATCAAAAACAATCCCAATATAGAAGTGATAAACGAAGAGATCACAGACCTTCCCGGCGACGCGGTTACCGTTGTTGCAACGGGACCGCTGACCTCGGACGCGCTTGCTTCCGCTATCGAGAAGCGTTTCGGAGATTCACTTTCGTTCTTTGACGCGGCAGCTCCTATTGTCACCGCCGAAAGCATTGATATGGATTTCGCATTTACCGCCTCACGTTACGACCGCGGCGGCGAGGACGACTATATAAACTGTCCGATGAACAAGGAGGAGTACGATACCTTCTATAACGCGCTCGTAAACGCAGAAAGAGCGCCGCTGCATGATTTCGATGTCAGCAATCCGAAGGTTTACGAGGGCTGTATGCCTGTTGAGGTCATGGCGCAGCGCGGCGAGGGCACTCTGCGTTTCGGACCGATGAAGCCGGTCGGACTTGTCAATCCGAGGACGGGACACAGACCGTGGGCTGTATTGCAGCTTCGAAAGGAGAACGCCGACGGTACCATGTACAACCTCGTAGGCTTCCAGACTAACCTCAAATTTCCGGAGCAAAAGCGCGTTTTCTCGCTTATACCCGCGCTTCATAAGGCTGATTTCGTCCGCTACGGTGTTATGCACCGCAATACCTTCATTTGCTCTCCGAAGGTGCTCAATGCAGATTATTCCGTAAAAGAAAATAAAAATTTGTTTTTTGCGGGTCAGCTCATGGGTGTTGAGGGCTACATGGAAAGCGCAGACGCAGGAATCGTCGCAGGAATCAACGCGGTCAGAAGGCTGAAGGGTCTGGAAACGGTCGTTTTCCCGAAGGACACCATGACGGGTGCGCTCGAAGGATATGTTACCGATGAAACCGTAAAGAAATTCCAGCCGATGGGTGCGAATCTCGGCATTCTGCCGGAGCTTGAACACAGACCGAGAGATAAGCGCGAACGTGCGGCGGCTTATGCCGAGCGTGCGCTCGCCTCACTTGATAAATTTATTGTTGAAAACTTAGGTGATTAAATATGAAAATTATTGTAGACGCATTTGGAGGCGACAACTGTCCGCTCGAGGTAATCAAGGGCTGCGCAATGGCAGTTGAGGGCTTAAACATTGATATTATTCTTACAGGCATTGAGAGCGAGATCCGCAAGTGCGCCGAGGAAAACAATATCTCTCTTAACCGCATGGAAATCGTTCACTGCGACGAAGTGATCACAATGGAGGACGAGGCAAACTCCGTTATCAAGACAAAGAAAAACAGCTCAATGGCGGTGGGCATCCGTCTTCTCAACGAGGGCAAAGGCGACGCGTTCATCAGCGCGGGCAACAGCGGCGCTCTCTGTGTGGGCGCTACTCTGGGCATCAAGCGCATCAAGGGCATCAAGCGTCCCGCGTTCGCACCGATCATTCCCACCGAAACAGGCTGCGCCATGCTGCTCGACGGCGGCGCTAATGTTGAGTGCCGTCCCGAAATGCTCTATCAGTTCGCGCTGATGGGTTCGGTTTACCTTGAGAGGGTAATGAAAATCAAAAACCCGAGAGTGGGCTTAGGCAACGTCGGCGTTGAGGATCACAAGGGCACCGAGCTTTACCGCGAGACATATAAAATGCTTAAGGAGAGCAATATCAACTTCGTCGGCAACGTAGAGGGCAGAGATATTTCAAAGGGCGTTTGCGACGTTGTGGTATGCGACGGCTTTACGGGCAACATGGTTCTCAAAACCTACGAAGGCGTTGCAATGACCATGATGAAGATTATGAAGCATATGTTCACCGACAGCGCAAAGGGCAAAATGGCGGCTGTGCTTCTCATGAAGGATCTCAAGGGAATCAAAGACAGATTCGACTACAACAAGTACGGCGGCGCACCGATTCTCGGCGCGTCAAAGCCTGTTTTCAAGGCTCACGGCGACTCCAAGGCGGCAACCATGTTTAACGCCATCAGACTTTCGACCGAATATGTTTCGGGAAATGCGATCGCCGAGATTACTTCCGCGTTATCAGGTGAAAAAAGATGACGGACTTAGAAAACAAAATCGGTTACCATTTTAAAAATAAAGATCTGCTCAGCGAAGCGCTGACCCATTCGTCATACGCAAACGAACGCAAGGCGCAGCATATCAAGTACAACGAACGGCTGGAGTTTCTCGGCGACGCGGTACTTTCTATCGTTGTGTCCGATTATATTTTCAGCCACTGTCCGGAGCTTCCCGAGGGCGAGCTGACTAAACTCAGAGCGTCTCTTGTATGCGAAAAATCGCTTTTTGAGTTCGCAAAGAAAATCGACCTCGGAAGCTATCTGATCCTCAGCAAGGGCGAGCGAAACAACGGCGGCGCTGAAAGACCGTCAATTCTCTCCGACGCGTTTGAGGCGCTTATCGCGGCAATCTATATTGACGGAGGAATGGAACCCGCTGCAAAGCACATCCTCAACTTCGTGATTCCGTCGATCAAAAATTCGCGGAAAAAGAAGGTCAAGGATTACAAGACTACCCTGCAGGAAATCGTCCAGAAAAACCCGGGCGAAAAGCTTGAGTACGTACTTATCGGCGAAAGCGGACCCGACCACAACAAGCATTTTGTCGTTGAGGTTCACTTAAACAGCAACGTCATAGGCAAGGGCGGCGGCAGAAGCAAAAAGGAAGCCGAACAGCAGGCGGCGAGAGAAGCATTGGAGCTGATGGGCTATTAAACACAGCAATATTTCTATCTTCATTCCGCACAACGGATGTCCGCATCAGTGCAGCTTCTGCAACCAAAAGAGTATTACCGGACAGGCGTACCAGCCCACGGCAGACGACGTCCGCGAAACTCTCAGACGCGCAAAAGCAGACCTTGGTGAACGCGCTCAGAACGCCGAGATCGCATTTTTCGGCGGCAGCTTCACCGCGATCGACAGGGATTATATGAAAGCGCTCCTCACCGCGGCAAAAGAGTCAGGCGGCGGATTCTCGGGCATACGAATTTCCACGCGACCCGACGCTATAGACAGCGACGTTCTTACTCTTCTCAAAGATTACGGAGTAACCGCGATCGAGCTAGGCGCTCAGTCGATGGACGACGGAGTTCTCACGCTAAACGAGCGAGGTCACAGCGCAGAGGATATCCGCAGGGCTTGTAAGCTGATAAAATCCTTCGGTTTTTCTCTCGGCTTGCAGATGATGACAGGGCTTTACGGCTCGGATTTTGAAAAGGATTTGCGCACTGCAGACGAGTTTATCTCGCTGTCACCGGACACCGTAAGAATATATCCGACTGTGGTTATGAAGGGCACAGCGCTTGAAAGGTATTATCTCGACGGAACGTATAAGCCGTACACGCTTGAGGAGTCGGTTGAGCTGTGCGCGGAGCTGATAAGGAAATTTGAAGATAAAAAGATAAAAATCATCCGCGTCGGGCTGCATTATTCCGACAGCCTGATAAAAAACGGATACTGCCAAAACTACCATCCTGCCTTCAAGGAGCTTTGCGAGAGCAAATTGTTTTATAATTCGTTTTTAGAAAAAACAAAGCTGCTTGAAAGCAAGAAACTTGACGTTACGATTAATCAAAAATCACTTTCAAAGCTGTACGGACAGAAAAAATACAATCTGCACGCTTTTGAGGAAATGGGTTACATACTGAATATACTTTTTGACAATACATTTGAAAAATACGAAATGCGCATAGGGGTGAGCGTTTGAGATTAAAATCATTGCAGATACAGGGCTTCAAGACCTTTCCCGACAAAACAAAATTATCGTTTGAGCAGGGAATCACCTCGGTCGTAGGCCCGAACGGTTCAGGCAAGAGCAACATCAGCGACGCTATTCGCTGGGTACTCGGCGAACAGTCGCCCAAAAGCCTGCGCTGCTCCAAAATGGAGGACGTTGTCTTTAACGGCACGGACAAGCGCAAGCGTCAGGGCTACGCCGAGGTCACGCTGAATATAGATAACTCCGACCGCTTTCTGCCTTTTGACGGAGACGAGATCGCTGTTACCAGAAGGTACTACCGAAGCGGCGAGAGCGAATACCTTATCAACAAAGCCGCCGTCAGACTCAAGGATATCAACGAGCTTTTTATGGACACAGGCTTGGGCAGAGACGGCTATTCGATGATAGGTCAGGGCAAAATCGACAGCATCGTTTCCTCCAAAAGCGAGGACAGACGAGAGATTTTTGAGGAAGCCGCAGGTATTTCGCGCTACCGCTACCGCAAAATCGACGCCGAGCGCAAACTGAAAAACACTGAGGAAAACCTCCTTCGTCTGCGCGATATAGTAACCGAGCTTGAAGAACGCGTCGGACCGCTGAAAAAACAGTCGGAAAAGGCACAGAAATTCTTGGAGCTTTCTGAAGAAAAACGCGGACTCGAAATTGCTCTGTGGCTGCTGACTCTCGACAAGTCTCAGGAGAGCTTAAAGGAGCAGGAGGAAAAAATCGCAATCGCGCGTTCACAGTACGACGCTGCTGAACAGGCGCTCGAGGACATTCAGGAGGAAAACGTCCAAATCTACTTTAAGACCGGTTCGCTTTCGGCAAAGGCTGAGGAACTTCGAAACAGCGTTTCAGCCATCGACTCCGAAATCGCGGCAAAGCGCGCCGATATCTCCGTTGCCGAAAACGATATTCTCCACAATAACGAGAACATCACCCGACTCCGCAGCGAAATCGAACAGGTTGACAAAAACGCCGGTGAGCTTGAAAAAACCATCGCCGAGAAGCAGGAAAAAATTACCGTTCTTGACTACGAAATCACCTCAAAGCAGCGCGAATACGCAAAAATCTCAGAGCAGCTAAACACAATAAACCTCGATTCCAGCCGAAGCGGCGACAAGCTTCAGGAGCTTACTTCCGAATTATCGGTGCTGACAACTCAGTCGGCAGACGCGAGGGTTATCGACATGACCGCGGACAGCAGCATTAACGAGCTGACCGCGAGAATAGAAAATCTCAAAGAGACAACCGAAGAAAAATCCATTCAGCTTCACGAGCTTGCCGAAATGAAGGGCAGCTATTCCGAGCAGATAAAGACCGTTCAGGACGAAATCTCTTCCGCTGAAAATTCCATTGCGGGCTTGGAAATGAAGCTTGATTCAAAAAACAAAAAGCGAAACGAGCTTAAAGCTGAGAGCGACAGACTGACGCTAGACCTCAACGAGCACAGGAGAAAAATATCATTTCTCGAAAACCTCGAACGCAACCTCGAGGGCTTCTCAAAGAGCGTTAAGGTTGTAGTCAACGCGTCGCGTCAGGGCAAATTGAAGGGCATATGCGGTCCCGTATCGAGGGTTATTTCCGTTCCGTCCGAATATGCCGTCGCTGTAGAAACTGCATTTGGTTCGGCTATGCAGAATATCGTCGTTGAGAGCGACGAGGACGCAAAGCAGGCGATACGTTTCCTCAAATCCTCAGACGGAGGCCGCGCGACCTTTTTGCCGCTGAATACAATTAAACCAAGAGAGCTTCGCGAAAACGGGCTTGACGACTGTTACGGTTTTATCGGCGTTGCGGCGGATTTGTGCTCCTGCGACGACAGATATAAAAGCATACTCAGCTCGCTGCTGGGAAAAATCGTCATTGCCGAGGATCTCAACAGCGCGGCTTCAATCGCAAAACGCTATTCCTACCGCTTCAAGGTGGTTACGCTCGACGGTCAGGTTGTCAACGCCGGCGGTTCTCTCACAGGCGGCTCGCAGCTCAGAAACACAGGCGTTCTGAGCCGTGCGTCCGAGATCAAGCAGCTCAAGGCAAAAACCGAAAGCCTCATCTCAAAAGCCAAAGCCGCGGAATCCGGCACTGAACAGATCAACCGCGAGTGCGCCGCTATCGACGCGGAGCTTTTGGGCACGCGTGCAGATATGTCGAACAGACAGCAGGATCTGGCACGTTTGCAGGCTGAAAGCCGCGCGTGCGATACTGAATACGAAAATACAAGGTTATTAATTGATAATTCCGAAAAAGAAATAAATGACAATCTCGACCGCATAGAAGCCCTCAAAAAGAACAGGGCGGAGGCGAGAGAAAAGCTCACAGACCTCAATCTCAAAATCGCTGCGGCTGAGGAAAAGGTAAACGCCGTTACAGGCAGCCGCGCGGAGTTAACTCAGAAGCGCGAGCAGCTTTCCGACACAATGCAGAATATCCGCCTTGAGATAGTCAGAGCGCAAAAGGATATCGACGCGCTCAACTCCGAGATCGTTTTTGCCAAAAACACAGGCTCCGACAACGAGGACAAAAAAGCGGAGCTTAACGCTCAGATCGAAGCGTTTACCGAAAGCATTGAGCAGACCCGCGAAAGAATCCGCGAAATAAACGCTGCCATTTCATCCTGCGAAGCCACAAAGCAGTCTGTTATTCAGCAGATCGAAGCCGTGAGCGCACAGCGAGAGGAGCTTGAAAAACGCACCGCGGAAATCCGCAGTCTTGAACGAGACAAGACCTCTGAGCGCGAGCTTTCGGGCAGAGAGCTTGCAAGGCTTGAGGAACGCAAGATAAACATAGAAAAAGAGTATAATAATATTATCTCAAAGCTGTGGGAGGAGTACGAGCTTACCCGCCGCGAGGCTGAAAAGACCGCGATTAAAATTGAGGAGCCGTCAAAGGCTCAAAAGCGTCTTACCGAATTAAAGCAGGGTATAAAGAGCCTCGGCAATGTAAATGTCAGCGCTATCGAGGAATACAAGGAAGTTTCCGAACGTTATGAGTTCATGAGCGTTCAGGTTGCCGACGTAGAAAAATCAAAGGCTGAGATTGAAAAGCTTATCGTCACTCTCACAAAGCAGATGAAGGAGATTTTCGTCGAGAGCTTCGGCGAGATCAACCGCAACTTTACCGAGACCTTTAAGGAGCTTTTCGGCGGCGGCACTGCGTCGCTGTCGCTGTCAGACCCCGAAAATATCCTTACGAGCGGCATTGATATCCTCGTTCACCCGCCTGGCAAAATCGTAGTTCATCTCGACGCTCTCTCGGGCGGCGAAAAGGCGCTCGTAGCCGTTGCGCTGTACTTCGCGATCATGAAGGTGCGTCCGGCTCCGTTCTGCGTAATGGACGAGATCGAAGCGGCTCTCGACGACGTAAACGTTTTCCGCTTCGCAAGCTATCTGCGCAGACTCACTGCAAAAACCCAGTTCATTCTGATTACTCACCGCCGCGGCACCATGGAGGAAGCCGACGTTCTTTACGGCGTCACAATGCAGGACGAGGGTATCTCAAAGCTCTTGGAGCTGCGTTCCACCGAGGTTGCCGAAAAGCTTGGAATAGATACGAAATAAAAGGAGTATTCTTATGGGATTATTCAGCAAAATTAAAGAAGGCTTAAAAAAGACAAGAAAGGCTGTCATGGGTCAGATCGAGTCCATGCTCAGATCCTTTACCAAAATAGACGAGGAGCTTTTTGAGGAGCTTGAGGAGCTGCTTGTAATGGGCGACGTCGGCGTACCCACCGCCGAGAAGATCTGCAACGAGCTTCGTCAGCGCGTCAAGAAGGAGGGTATAAAAGACCCCAAGGAAATCAACCGTCTGCTCGAGGAGGTTATCACCGAAATGCTCTCCGGCGGCGAGGAGCTTGACATTTCCACAAGTCCGTCGATCATCCTTGTTATCGGCGTGAACGGAGTCGGCAAGACCACCACGATCGGCAAGCTCGCCAACAACCTCCGTTTGCAGGGTAAACGCGTTGTACTCGCCGCTGCCGATACCTTCCGTGCCGCGGCTATCGACCAGCTCGATATCTGGGCACAGAGAAGCGGCTGCGAGATCATAAAGCAAAAAGAGGGCAGCGACCCTGCCGCCGTTATTTTTGACGCTATCGCCGCTGCCAAAGCCAGAAAAGCGGACGTTATCATCTGCGACACCGCGGGCAGACTCCATAACAAAAAGCACCTTATGGACGAGCTCACAAAAATCAACCGCGTTATCGACAGAGAGCTGCCCGACGCCGCTAAGGAAAAGCTGCTTGTGCTCGACGCCACAACCGGTCAGAACGCCGTTAATCAGGCGGAGCAGTTCCGCCAGGCGACCGGCATTACCGGTATCGTGCTGACAAAGCTCGACGGCACAGCCAAGGGCGGCGTTGTGCTCGCGATCAAGGACGGTCTTGGTATTCCGGTTAAATACATCGGCGTAGGCGAGCAGATCGACGACCTGCAGCCCTTTAACGCCGAGGACTTCGCGAGAGCGCTGTTCACAAAATCGGAGGGCGCTGAATAATGAAGTTTATAATCGCTACAAATAACAAAAAGAAGCTCGTTGAGATGGAACGCATATTAAAGCCGCTCGGAATTGAAGCTGTCAGTGCAAAGGACGCCGGCGTTGTGCTCGACGAGGTTGACGAGACAGGCACCACCTTCGGCGAGAATGCGTTTCTCAAGGCAAACGCCGCTTATGTTAAGACAGGAATGCCTGCTGTAGCCGACGATTCGGGCATCTGCGTAGACGCTCTCGGCGGCAGACCGGGCATCTTTTCGGCGCGTTACAGCCCCGAGGACTGCGTGACCGACGAGGACAGAACCGCAAAGATTCTTGAGGAATTACAGGGTGTTCCCGACGAAAAACGCGGCGCGCACTACACCTGCGCCATCTGCTGCATTCTTCCCGACGGAAGCAAAATCGAGATTGAGGAAACCTGCGAGGGAAAAATCGGCTATGAGTTCATCGGCGACGGCGGCTTCGGCTACGACCCGATTTTCTATTTCGGAGACAAGACCTTCGCCCAGATAAGCGGCGAGGATAAGGACAAGGTCAGCCACAGAGGAAAGGCTCTGAGAAAGCTGCAAACAGCACTCAGAGAGCATTTCGGCTGATCGGAAGGGGAAAGTATGTTAACAAGTAAACAAAGAGCGTATCTCAGAGGACTTGCCAATAATTTCGAGACTATCCTGATTGTAGGCAAGGGCGAGATCACCGAAAATATAATCATGCAGGCTGACACTGCGCTTACCGCAAGAGAGCTTATCAAGTGCAAGGTGCTTGAAACAAGCGCATACTCCTCGCGTGAGGCTGCCGAATTGATCGCAGAGAAGTGCACAGCCGACGTTGTACAGGTCATCGGCTCCAAATTCGTGCTTTACCGCCCGAATCCCAAGGAACCGAAGATCGTTCTGCCAAAGGCAAAAAAGAAAAACTAATCGGAGTGACTGACTTGAAAACGGCTGATTACAAGGATCTCATCCGTGAAAAAATGGGCGACTACCGCTTTGTTCACAGCGTCAACGTTGCAGACGAGGCGGTGGCTCTTGCAAAAATATACGGCTGCGACGAGGAGCTTGCCTACACGGCGGGTATTTTGCACGACGTGACAAAGGAATTTCCTAAGCAAGAGCAGTTGCAAATTATCGCGGACGGTGGTATAATCTTAGACAGTGTGCAGAAAAACGCCCCAAAGCTGTGGCACAGCATCAGCGGCAGCGTATATGTGCGCGACTTTCTGGGCATAAAAAATAACGACATTATCAACGCGATTCGTTACCACACCACCGGCAGAGCCGGTATGAGCCTGCTGGAAAAAATCATATATATCGCTGATTTTACGTCGGCTGAAAGAAGCTACAAGGACGTTGATATCATGCGTGAGCTGTCCCGCAAAGCCCTTGAGGACGCTATGCTTTTTTCCTGCAAGTTCACAATAGGCAATCTGTCATCACAGGAGCTGGCGATCCATCCCGACCAGCTTGATTGCTACAACGAATTGGTTTTGAATATTGAAAGGGAGTAGTCTATGACAGCTTATGAAACCGCTGTTGCCGCCGCAAAGGCGATCGACGGCAAAAAAGGACTGAATATTCAGGTTATAGAAATCGGCGACATTTCCGTTATCGCCGACTATATGGTTATCGCAACGGGCAACAGCTCCACCCACGTAAAGGCTCTTGCCGACGAGGTTGAGTATCAGCTCGACAAGGCGGGCGTCTCCGTCAGCCATATCGAGGGCTACCGCTCAAACAGCTGGATCCTGCTCGATTACATCGACGTGCTTGTAAACGTGTTCTCCGAGGAAGCAAGGGAGTTTTATGATCTCGACCGTCTCTGGCAGGACGGCAAGCCCGTGGATTTGACGGATATTATTACGGATTAAATTACGGAGGGAAGTAAATTGAAGTATAATCATAAGGCTGTAGAGCCTAAATGGCAGGAAATATGGGAAGAAAAGGGCGTTTTTCACGCTCAGGACAACAGCGATAAGGAAAAGTTTTACGCTCTTATTGAGTTTCCTTATCCCTCCGGTCAGGGTCTGCACGTAGGACATCCGCGTCCTTACACCGCTCTCGATACGGTTGCGAGAAAACGCCGTTTGCAGGGCTATAACGTGCTTTATCCGATTGGCTGGGACGCATTCGGACTCCCGACCGAAAACTACGCGATAAAGAATCACATCCATCCCGAAATCGTTACCAAAAACAATATCGCGCGCTTCAAGAAGCAGATTCAGTCTTTGGGTATTTCATTTGACTGGAGCCGCGAAATCAACACCACCGATCCCGATTACTACAAGTGGACGCAGTGGATTTTCATTCAGCTCTTCAAAAAGGGTCTTGCCTACAAAAAGGAAATGAACGTTAACTGGTGCACCTCATGTAAGTGCGTTCTCGCTAACGAGGAGGTTGTAAACGGCGTTTGCGAGCGCTGCGGCAGCGAGGTTGTTCATAAGGTTAAGTCGCAGTGGATGCTCAAGATCACAGAGTACGCCGACAGACTTATCAATGACCTCGACCTCGTAAACTATCCCGAGCGCGTAAAGGCTCAGCAGAAGAACTGGATCGGCAGAAGCACAGGCGCAGAGGTTGATTTCACCACCACAACAGGCGACATTCTCACCGTTTACACCACCAGAGCCGACACACTTTACGGCGCTACATATATGGTTATTTCTCCCGAGCATCCGCTGATTGAAAAGTGGGCTGACAAGCTCGGCAACATGGACGAGATCCGCGAGTATCAGGCTGCTGCTGCGCGAAAGTCTGACTTTGAGCGCACCGAGGTCGCCAAGGACAAGACCGGCGTTAAGCTCGACGGCGTTCGCGCGATCAATCCCGTTAACAACACCGAGATCCCGATTTTTATCTCCGACTACGTTCTCGTATCCTACGGTACGGGCGCTATTATGGCTGTACCTGCTCACGACACCCGCGACTGGGAGTTTGCAAAGAAGTTTGACCTCCCGATTATCGAGGTCGTAAAGGGCGGCAACGTTCAGGAGGAAGCGTTTACCGACTGCGCTACCGGTATTATGGTCAACTCGGGCATGCTTGACGGTCTGAGCGTTGACGACGCCAAGAAGAAAATCATCGAATGGCTGACCGCCGAGGGTAAGGGTCACGCCAAGGTCAACTATAAGCTGCGCGACTGGGTATTCTCACGTCAGCGTTACTGGGGCGAGCCTATCCCGATCGTTCACTGCGACAAGTGCGGCTTTGTACCCCTCGACGAAAGCGAGCTTCCGCTTCGTTTACCCATGGTAGAGTCCTACGAGCCTACCGACAACGGCGAATCTCCGCTTGCAAACATGACAGACTGGATCTCAACCACATGCCCGTGCTGCGGCGGTAAGGCTACCCGTGAGACCGACACCATGCCTCAGTGGGCAGGTTCCTCATGGTACTTCCTGCGCTACATGGATCCCCACAATACCGAAGCACTCGCTTCCAAGGAAGCGCTCGAATACTGGTCTCCCGTAGACTG
This sequence comes from uncultured Ruminococcus sp., assembly GCA_902765625.1. Classification (GTDB taxonomy): domain Bacteria; phylum Bacillota; class Clostridia; order Oscillospirales; family Acutalibacteraceae; genus Ruminococcoides. The sequence goes on from CACXAO010000035.1 coordinate 16,523, forward strand.
GTACAACGGCGGTATGGAGCACACAACGCTCCACCTGCTCTACAGTCGCTTCTGGCACAAGTTTCTCTACGACATCGGCGTTGTTCCTACCGCCGAGCCCTACGCAAAGCGCACCTCTCACGGCATGATTCTCGGCGAAAACGGCGAGAAGATGAGTAAGTCCAGAGGCAACGTCGTTAACCCCGACGATATTGTAAACGAGTACGGCGCCGACACGATGCGTCTTTATGAGATGTTCATCGGCGACTTTGAAAAGGCCGCTCCGTGGAGTCAGGCGAGCATCCGCGGCTGCCGCAGATTTATTGAGAGATACTGGAACCTCCAGACCAACCTCATCGACGGCGATACGATCCGTCCCGAGCTCGAGAGCGCCTTCCACAAGACTATCAAGAAGGTCGGCGAAGATATCGAGAACATCAAGTTCAACACAGCTATTGCCGCTCTCATGGCTCTTATCAACGATATTTCAAACGTCAAGTCAATCAACAGGGAAGAACTGAGAATCTTCTCGATCCTGCTCAATCCGTTTGCTCCTCACGTAACAGAGGAGGTTTACTCGGCAAACAAGCTCGGCGATGGTATTCTTGCCGAGGCTCAGTGGCCTGAGTACGACGAGAGCAAGTGCGTTGACGAGACGATTGAGATCGTAGTTCAGGTCAACGGTAAGATCAAAACAAAGCTCAATATTTCCGTTGACGCAACCAAGGACGACGTTCTCGCGCTTGCGAAAAACGACGAAAAGGTAAGAGCTGCGATAGAAAATATGCAGATTATCAAAGAAATTGTAGTGCCTAAAAAGCTTGTAAACCTCGTTGTTAAGCCATAATTGGTGACAAAAACAAAATTTTTTATAAAATTCTACATTTCTATTGACTTTATTAGCTGCATATTGTATAATTACAAATGCAATTTTTGCATATTACCCATGCCATGTGGCAGATGGGAGGGATAATAGATGGCTGAAATCAGATTAAAAGAGAATGAATCTCTTGAAAGTGCTTTAAGAAGA
>CACXAO010000036.1 GCA_902765625.1 uncultured Ruminococcus sp.
CAGAACCTGCGCGGCACTATCATCAGCGCGTTCAACAAGGCGTTTGAGCAGTGCGACGTGATTCTCGCGCCCACCGTGCCCATGACCGCCTTTGAAAAGGGTCACGCTACCTCCGACCCGATCGAGACCTACCTCACCGACATCTGCACCGTACCCGTGAATATCGCCGGACTGCCCGGCGTTTCGGTACCCTGCGGCTTCAACGCAAAGGGAATGCCCATCGGAATGCAGCTTATCGGCAAGAGCTTCGGCGAGGCGCAGATTCTCAACGCCGCCTATAAATACCAGCAGGCGGCTCCCGATAAATTTATTGATACAAAGTGGGGTGTGAAGCTGTGAAATATGAGTTAGTTTCGGGTTTTGAGACCCACATCGAGTTACAGACAAAGACAAAGATTTTCTGCGGCTCGAACCCAACACCCACTGCTGTCCGGTATGTATCGGTCTGCCCGGCACGCTTCCCGTGCTCAACCGCGAGGTAGTCCGCTTCGCGATAAAGGCAGGTCTTGCGGTTCACGGCGAGATCGCCGAGGTCGCCAAGATGGACAGAAAGAACTACTGCTATCCCGACCTGAGCAAGGCGTACCAGATCTCGCAGCTCTACGCTCCGCTGATCATCGGCGGCTACGTTGAGCTGAGCAACGGCAGAAAGATCCGCCTCCACCACATCCACATCGAGGAGGACGCAGGAAAGCTTATCCACCGTCACGGCGACACCTACGTCGACTACAACCGCGGCGGCGTACCGCTTATCGAGATCGTATCCGAACCCGATATCCGCTCGATCGACGAAGCTAAGGAGTACGTCGAGAGACTGCAGCAGGTAATGCGCAGCATCGGCATTTCCGACTGCAAAATGCAGGAGGGCTCAATGCGCTGCGACGTAAACATCTCCGTCCGTCCCGAGGGCAGCGAAAAGTTCGGCACCAGAACCGAGATCAAGAACATGAACTCCATCACCAACATCGCAAAGGCGATGGAATATGAATACGACCGTCAGGTCGATCTGATCGAGAGCGGCGGCGAGGTGGTTCAGGAGACCCTGCGCTACGACGACGCTAGCGGCACCACCTCCTCAATGCGCAGCAAGGAGGACGCTCACGACTACCGCTACTTCCGCGACCCCGACCTCGTCACCGTCAACATCTCCCGCGAGGAGGTTGAGGAGCTGAGAGCGCAGCTGCCCGAGCTGCCCGCCGAAAAGTGCAGGCGCTATATCGAGGAGCTGAGCATTCCCGAAAAGGACGCGCAGCTGCTGACGAAGTACCGCCGTATCAGCGAGTATTTTGACAAGGCGATCGACGGCGTAAAGTCGCCCAAGACCGTATCGAACTTCATTATCGGTCAGATCTTCCGCAGAGTCGAGACCGAGAACGACAAGGAAGCCTTCGACGTTTCAACCTCGCCCGAACAGCTCAACGAGCTTGTAAAGCTGCTCGACAGCGGCAAGATCCGCAACAACCTCGCCAAGGCTACTCTCGAGAAGATGCTCGACAGCGGCAAGGGCGCGCTCGATTTTATCAGCGAGAGCGACATGGGCGGCATGGACGAAAACGCGCTCATTGAGCTTTGCAAGGCTGCGATCGAGGGCAACGCAAAGGCGGTAAGCGACTACAAGAGCGGCAAGGAAAAGGCGCTCAAGGCGCTTGTCGGCAACGTAATGAAAAACAGCCGCGGCAAGGCTGACGCACAGGCTGCCGAGGCTAAGATCAAGGAACTGATCGGTTAAGCATAATAATTTAATTCTCTTGCATAAGCGTTCCGCGACGGCTTCGGCTTTCGCGGAACGCTTGTTTTTGCGCATTCGTTGACAAACCGTCAACATCGTCGTATAATAGGACTATAATTTTATGAAAGTGAGGAGACTTATAGTGAAATTTCTCAAACGCATTACAGCAGTTTCGCTTTCGGCGCTGATGGCGTTATCCGCTGCAGCGACCGCCGCGGCAGCCACCGACGAACCCGCCGGCGCTCAGGTGATAAACGTAAGCGCCTCTGATTTGCGCGAAGGCGCATTGTGGGCAATCCAGTCCGCGCTGAATCAGGCGGAAAACAAGGCTACCGCTTCCAATCCCGTAACCGTAAAGGTCGCGGCTGGCACCTACAACCTCAACGGCGGTCTGCATATCTTTGACAACACCACGCTCGACCTCAGCGGCGTTACGCTGAAGCGCACGCAGGCAGGCAACATGCTCCGCGTCGGCAGCGAGGACGGCGTAAACTCGGGCGCTGTGGGCTATCAGTACAGAAACATCAGGCTCATCGGCGGAACCTTCGACGGCAACAACGGCGAAAATACCATTCTGAAGGTTTCGCACACATGGAACTTCTCGATGGAGAACGTCACCGTCATCAACGAAAAAGAGGGTCATATGATGGAGGTCGCCGGCTGCGACGGCTTCACCGCCACGGGCTGCACCTTCCGCGATCAGGTTCTCACCCCGGGTCACGACGGCTACGAGGCTATCCAGTTCGATATCCTTCATCCAAAGCACGTTGTAAACTGCCGCGCCGAGGATCTGAACTGCAGAAACATCCTCGTTGAGAACTGCGTATTCGACAACGTTCCGCGAGCGGTAGGCTCCCACACCGGCATTCTCAACAACCCGTTCGACGGCATTACGATCCGCAGCAACACCTTCAAAAACCTCAAGAGCATTGCGGTTCAGGGCATGAACTGGATCAACGTGGATATCCGCATGAACACGATCGAAAACGCTCCCCGAGGCATCACCGTCTACTCCGTTATGGACGACGGCAGCGGCATTTTCAAGTCCTCCGATCTCGCTTCTCTCGGCGGCACCACAAGCCATGTTTCGTCCTCCTACAAAACCCCGAAAACCGCAAACATCAACATCTGCTACAACACCCTCAAAAACGTCGGCAGCCTTGCAGACAGATACGCCGACTACGAGAGTCAGGGAATCGCGGTTCTCGGCAACAAGCTCGATCAGGTATTCGCCAAGGACTCCGTTGACGGAAGCGGCGCGCTGCCCGTCGGCGACTACTACAACGACGACGTTTCGATCTACGGCAACTACATTGACGTCCGCGGCAACGGCATTCGCCTTGAGGACGTAAGACGCGGCTATGTGAGCAGAAACGAGATCCTCTGCTCCAAAAACACCGTAAAGTCCGCCAACTACTACGGCATTGTTCTCCGCGACAACGCTCAGGTCGACGACATCGAGTACAACACGATCAAAAACGCCGAGGTCAACGGCATCCAGACCGACACCTGCAAGGTAGGCTCGATCAACTACAACGACATCATCTCGCCCGGCAAGTACGGCATGGGCGTTTACACAACCTCAATCGGCAGCATTACCGACAACTACGTCACCTCCGCAAAGAACGAGGGCATTACCCTGCTCTGGTCGTCAGTCGCGAACAGGGTCAAGTGGAACCGCATCAAAAGCTGCTCCGGCACCGGAATCTATGTTTCATCCGACAGCTCAACAAGCGACGTTTCGAGCAACCTCACCTACAACTGCGGCTACGGCATCAACGCGCCGAACAAAGGCTCCAACTACACCTCTCCCTCGTCGCTCACAAAGTTCTATCTCGTCAAGGACGGCGTAAAGATGGGCGTCGGCACTGCCTACAAGATCGTTCCCGACGTCCGTCCGGTCAACACGCTCGATACATTCACCTACACCTCAGCCGACAGCAGCGTCGCCTCGGTTGACTCCTACGGCAGGATCACCGCCAAAAAAGCCGGCAATACGACCGTCACAGTCGCGTCGTCAAACGGCGTTAAGCAGACCTACCGCGTTGAGGTAACAAGCGGCAGCGGCATAAGCTACCTCGAGCCGAAGGTTCTCGACACACCGCGTATCACAAACTTCAAGAGCACCTCTCAGGGCGTTCAGATCACATGGGACAAGGTTGACGAGGCATACGGCTACCGCGTGTTCTACAAGGGCGCGTCGGGCTGGAAGTCTATGGGCAGCACCACCGAAACAAGCTTTATCGATACCGACGTGCGCGTCGGCGGCACCTACACCTACACCGTACGCTGCATTGACGCAAACGGCAGCTTTACAAGCGGCTACAACGGCACAGGCTGGGTCTACACCTATCAGCCGGCTCAGCTCGACACTCCGCAGATCACGGGCTTTGAGAGCACCTCTCAGGGCGTTAAGATCACATGGGGCAAGGTCAGCGACGCTTACGGCTACCGCGTGTTCTACAAGGGCGCGTCAGGCTGGAAAGGCATGGACAACGTGACCTCCAACTCTTACCTCGACGAGGACGTAAGGATCGGCGGCACCTACACCTACACCGTGCGCTGTATCGACGCAAACGGCAGCTTCGTCAGCGGCTACAACAACGCCGGCTGGACATACACCTACAATCCTCCGCTGCTCGACACTCCGCAGATCACGGGCTTTGAGAGCACAGCTCAGGGCGTTAAGATCAAGTGGAACAAGGTCGACGGCGCATACGGCTACCGCGTGTTCTACAAGGGCGCGTCGGGCTGGAAGGGCATGGACAACGTGACCGCCAACTCCTACCTCGACGAGGACGTCCGCAACGGCGGCACCTATACCTACACCGTCCGCTGCATTGACGCAAACGGCAGATTCACCAGCGGCTTCAACGGCGCAGGCTGGAGATATACATATTCCTACGGCACGACCTCGTATCCCGAATTTACCGTGTCAAACGAGTCTACCGGCGTGCGCATCAGGTGGACGAGCATGAGCGGAGTTTACGCCTACAAGGTATTCTACAAAAACAGCAGAGGCGGCTGGACGACTATGGACACCGTAACAGGCGCCTCGTATCTCGACGAGGACGTTCGCCGCGGCGGCACCTATACCTACACCGTCCGCGGAGTTGACAAGAACGGAAACTTTGTGACCTCCTACCTCGCAGGCGGCAAGACGATTACATTCAATTAAACGAACAAGAGCAAAAAAACAGGAGAGGCCGGTCAATCCGGTCTCTCCTTTGTTATGCGGTTAATTTGTAATTAAAGGTCAACCTTGGGAAGGCCTGCAAAGCCCTTCTCCAGATCCTCGTCGGTGGGGATGTAGTCGGTCATAACGCCGTCGTTGTACTTCTCGTAAGCGACCATATCGAAGTAGCCGGTGCCGGTCAGACCGAAGAGGATGGTCTTTTCCTCGCCTGTCTCCTTGCACTTGAGCGCCTCGTCGATAGCAACGCGGATAGCGTGGCTGCTTTCGGGAGCGGGCAGGATACCCTCAACACGCGCGAACTTCTCGGCAGCCTCGAATACGGAGGTCTGCTCAACGGAGGTAGCCTCCATATAGCCGTCGTGATAGAGCTGCGAAAGGGTCGAGCTCATGCCGTGGTAGCGCAGACCGCCGGCGTGGTTAGCGGAGGGAATGAAGCCTGAGCCGAGGGTGTACATCTTTGCGAGCGGACAAACCATGCCGGTGTCGCAGAAGTCGTAGGCGAACTTGCCGCGTGTGAAGCTCGGGCAGGAAGCCGGCTCAACGGCGATAATGCGGTAATCAGCCTCGCCTCTGAGCTTCTCGCCCATGAACGGAGAGATAAGACCGCCGAGGTTGGAGCCGCCGCCTGCGCAGCCGATGATGATGTCGGGCTTTACGCCGTACTTGTCGAGAGCCGCCTTAGCCTCAAGACCGATAACGCTCTGGTGAAGGAGAACCTGGTTGAGCACGCTGCCGAGAACATAGCGGTAGCCCTCGGTGCTGACGGCAACCTCAACTGCCTCGGAGATAGCGCAGCCGAGAGAGCCTGTGGTGCCGGGGTGCTCGGCGAGGATCTTCTTGCCGATCTGGGTCGTCTCGGAGGGAGACGGAGTAACGCTTGCGCCGTAGGTGCGCATAACCTCGCGGCGGAAGGGCTTCTGCTCGTAGCTTACCTTAACCATGTAGACCTTGCAGTCGAGGTCGAAGTATGAGCACGCCATTGAGAGCGCTGTGCCCCACTGACCTGCGCCGGTCTCGGTGGTAACGCCCTTGAGACCCTGCTTCTTGGCGTAGTAAGCCTGCGCGATTGCGGAGTTGAGCTTGTGGCTGCCGCTGGTGTTGTTGCCCTCGAACTTGTAGTAGATTTTCGCGGGAGTGTCGAGAGCCTTCTCGAGGAAGTATGCGCGGATAAGCGGAGACGGACGGTACATCTTGTAGAAGTCCTGGATCTCTTCGGGAATGTCGATATAAGCGTCGGTGTCGTTAAGCTCCTGCGCGATAAGCTCGTCGCAGAATACGGGAGCGAGATCCTCAGCGGTCATGGGCTTGAGGGTTCCGGGATTGAGCAGCGGAGCCGGCTTGTTTTTCATATCGGCGCGCATGTTGTACCACTTTGTGGGAATCTCGTTTTCGTTCAGATAAATTTTATAAGGGATTTTTGTTTCAGGCATAGGAATTCTCCTTTCAAAAATTGAATTTAAAAATAAAAAACTGCCCCAGCATTTGCCGGGACAGGATCATATCCTGCGGTGCCACCCTGCTTGGCGCTTTCGCGCCCTCTTAACGCGTACTTTCATACGCTGACCTTTGGTTACGGAAAGTCCCGTTCCGTCTCACATACTATGCGCGCCGCTGTTTTTTCGGAAAAATATACCGCTGCCCGCGTTTCTGCTCGCCCTCGGAAGTCCATTCAGTCATACATTCTCTGCCGCGATTTCACCGTCCGCGGCTCTCTTTGAGAGAAGCGGTAAGACCTACTCACTCTTCCTCATCGGTTTGATTAACGTGTCATATTTTACACCGAAAATTTCGGTTTGTCAAGTGGTTTTCGGAAAAATTCACTAATACGCCGTCGAAATATGTGCCGACAAATGGATTTTGCCCAAAAAATTCTTCTCCGTTTGACCAAGAAATCATCAGTCAAACAGGCGCCGCACCCGGAAAAACGGCAAAAAAAGAGGGCAGGTCGTGCCTGCCCCGATTTTTGAGATTAAATTAGGAATTAGCCTCGATGTAAGAAACAAGAGCGCCGACGGTCTTGATGTTCTCGATTTCCTCGTCGGGAACCTCAACCTCGAACTCGTCCTCGATGGACATGAGAAGGTCTACAACGTCGAGTGAATCAGCGCCGAGATCCTCCTGAAGGTCGGTGTCAACGGTAATCTTATCCTCGTCAACGTCAAACTGCTCTGCAAGAATTGCTTTTACTTTTTCCAATACCATTATAAAATTCCTCCCTGAAAAGTAATTTCGTGCCTGTAGTAAATGAAAATCTGGACAAAGGCACAGGTTTTATGCTACAATGGTTGCAAGCAAAATTGATTTGCTACTTCAATATTATTGATAAAATCACTCTTTGTCAATATCTATTACCTTTGGAGAGTTGTTAGTTTATGGTTGTTAGTTGCGCTCTCCAATGAGAAACGGAGGACTATTTAATGTCAAAGCATTACGCCGTAATCGGCCATCCCATCGGTCACACCATGTCGCCATTTATCCACAAGCGTCTGTTTGAGCTTGCGGGCGTCGACGCGGACTACACTCAGCTCGATATCCCGCCCGAAAGCTTAGAGAAAGAATTTCATCAGTCTCTCGCAAAGCTCGACGGCTACAACATAACTATTCCCCACAAGCAGAGCATTATTCCCTTCCTCGACGAGCTGGACGAAAAGGCGCAGATGTACGGCAGCGTGAACACCGTCCTCAACAGCGGCGGCAGGACGAAGGGCTTCACAACAGACCCCGACGGCTTCCTCAAGGCGATAGACGCGGCAGGCATAAAGCTCGACGGCAGGATCATGATCCTCGGCTGCGGCGGCGTTGCGCGCACCATGGCGTACGAAATCGCGCTTATGGGCAAGCCGTTTGAGTTCGCTGTGCGCCGCGAGAGCGTTGGCAAGGCAGGACTGCTCTGCCTCGATATCACGCGCAAAATCCCCGACGCGCAGGTCAGCTTCGGTCTGATCGACCAGATCATCGGCACCGTAGACGTGCTCATCAACGCGACTCCCGTGGGTATGTACCCCAACTGCGACGCTCAGCCGATCCACAACTGCGCCATAGGCAGATGCGCGAACGTTTTCGACGCGATATACAACCCCTACGAGACCGCCCTTGTAAAGCGCGCCAAGGCTAACGGCTCAAAGGCAGAGGGCGGTATGTCGATGCTGGTATGGCAGGCGGTCGTCGCGCACGAGCACTGGGACGGCTCAACCTACGACAAAGCGGATATCGACAGGCTCTGCGAGGACGCGGCAAAGGAGCTTCTGAACAGATAAAATGAACAATATAGTATTATGCGGCTTCATGGGCTGCGGCAAGTCCACGGTCGGCAGGAACCTCGCGCGTAAAACGGGCAGGCGGTTTGTCGACATGGACGCTTACATCGAAAAAAAGACCGGCAAGACCATTTCGGAGATCTTTGCCGAACAGGGCGAGGACGGCTTCCGCGATATCGAGCACGAGGTCTGCGCTGAGCTTGCGAAAAAGAGCAGCCTGATAATCGCCACGGGCGGCGGTGCGCTGACCTTTGAGCGCAACGTCGAAGTATTCAGAGGAAAGGATATGATCGTCCTGCTCGACGTGCCGCTCGAGAGAATACGTTACCGCCTGCGCAACGACAAGGTGCGTCCGCTTCTTCAGCGTCCCGACAAGGACAAGGCGATGACCGAGCTTTATAACAGGCGTTATCCGCTGTACAAGGCGGCTGCCGACATAACCGTAAAGGGCAGGAGCACTCCGCTCAAAACCACCCACGCGGTAATGGAAGCGGTGCGTCATTTTAGTCTTGACTACAGCGATTTAAAGTGATAAAATATGACACGGGTATATTAGGATAAATAACAGAAAGGAACCGCACTTATGATTATTGTGCTCAAGCCGTCGGTAACCCCCGAGCAGGTTATCGGCTTCACCACCAAGCTCACCTCAGACTACGGAGTAAACGTAAACCGCTGGGACGGCGTTCATTCCACCGTCCTCGGTCTTATCGGAGATACAACTCAGGTCGATATCGAATACATCGAGGCTCAGGACATCGTAGAGAGCGTCCGCCGCGTTCAGGAGCCTTACAAAAAGGCAAACCGCAAGTTCCACCCCGAAAACACCGTCATCAAAATCAACGACGAGGTTTCGATCGGCGACGGCAGCCTGCACATCATGGCAGGCCCCTGCTCCGTTGAGAGCGAGGAACAGATCGTTCAGATCGCTAAGGACGTTAAGAAATCGGGCGCTACGCTGCTTCGCGGCGGCGCGTTCAAGCCGCGCACCTCGCCCTACGCGTTTCAGGGCTTGAAGTCCGAGGGTCTTGACCTGCTCAAGGCGGCGAGAAAGGCTACAGGCCTGCCCATCGTCACCGAAATCATGCGCACCTCTCACATCGATATGTTTGAGAACGTCGACATCATTCAGGTCGGCGCAAGAAATATGCAGAACTTCGAGCTGCTCAAGGAGCTCGGCAAGACCGACAAGCCCATCCTGCTCAAGCGCGGACTCTCCGCGACCATCGAGGAATGGCTGATGAGCGCCGAGTACATCATGGCAGGCGGCAACTCAAAGGTAATGCTCTGCGAGCGCGGAATCCGCACCTATGAGACCTACACACGCAACACCCTCGACGTCTCGGCGATCCCGATCATCAAGAAGCTCTCTCACCTGCCCGTCATCGTCGACCCCAGCCACGCCTCGGGCAAGAGCTGGCTTGTTGAGCCGCTTGCTATGGCAGCAGTTGCGGCAGGCGCCGACGGACTTATCATCGAGGTTCACAACGATCCGCCTCACGCGCTCTCGGACGGCGCGCAGTCGCTCACACCCGAGAAGTTCGACAAGGTGGCAAAGAAGGTATTTGCGCTTAAGGAGGCGCTTTCCAACACATGAATATCGCAGTAATCGGTCTCGGAATCATCGGCGGCAGCTTTTGCAAGGCGATAAAATCCCACACCGACCACTATGTTATCGGAATCAACCGCACGCCCGAAACGGCGATTAAGGCTCTCGGCGACGGCGCTATCGACGAGATCGGCACTCCCGAAAGTCTTGACAAGGCAGACGTGATCATTCTCTGCATGTATCCTCAGGCGTGCGTGGACTACATCCGCGAAAACGGAAAATATATAAGAAAAGGCGCTGTCGTAACCGACTCGTCGGGAATCAAGCGCGTGATCTGTCCGCAGCTCAGGGCGCTGTCCGAGGAATACGGCTTTGTCTTTGTCGGCAGCCACCCGATGGCAGGCAAGGAGAAAAACGGCTACGCGGTAAGCGACGGAACTCTCTACGAGGGCGCGAGCTTCATCATCACCCCGTGCGGAGCGGACGAAAAAAGCGTTAAGACTCTGTCTGACCTCGCTCTCGAAATCGGCTTCGGCAGAGTGACCCTCTCAGACCCCGACGAGCACGACCGAATGATAGCCTTTACCTCGCAGCTGCCCCACGTGCTCGCCTGCGCCTATGTGCTCAGTCCGTGCTGCCCCAACCACAAGGGCTTTTCGGCAGGCAGCTACCGCGACGTTTCGCGCGTTGCGAACATCAACTCAAGGCTGTGGAGCGAGCTGTTTCTCGAGAACCGCGAGCCGCTGCTCGAGGAGCTTGAGGAACTGAACAGAAACCTCGGCAAGCTCTATAACGCGATCAGGCAAAACGACCGCGATACCCTCGCCGCGCTGCTCGAGGACGGCCACAGGGTCAAGCAGGAGTTAGGAGAATAATCATGAAAACCGTTCACGTCAGTACGGGCAAGCCGTACGATATATTTATAGAAAGAGGACTGCTCGACAAGGCGGGAGAATACGCCAAAAGCCTCTCCTCCGCCACACGCGCCGTCCTCGTCACCGACACCAACGTTGCGCCGCTCTACAAGTGGCGCGTGCTCAATTCTCTCTCGGCAAACGGCTTTGAGGTCAGCACCCACGTCTTTAAGGCAGGCGAGGAGAACAAGCACCTCGGCACTGTCGCGGAGATGTACAAGACCCTCGCGGACTCACACATGACGCGCAAGGATCTGATCGTCGCGCTTGGCGGCGGCGTCTGCGGCGACATGGCAGGCTTCGCGGCGGCGACGTATCTGCGCGGCATTGATTTTATGCAGATCCCCACCTCGTTGCTCGCGCAGGTCGACTCCTCCGTCGGCGGCAAAACGGGCGTAGATCTGCCTCAGGGCAAAAACCTCGTCGGAGCGTTCCACCAGCCGGTCGCCGTTCTCATCGACCCCGACACCCTGACCACCCTGCCCGACCGCTACATCACCGACGGCATGGGCGAGGTAATTAAGTACGGCTGCATCAAGGACGCTGCGTTTTTTGATTTTCTGGAGAACGGGGACGCCCTCGATCACATTGAGGACGTTATCGAAACCTGCGTTTCGATCAAGCGCGACGTTGTAAGCCGCGACGAACGCGAAAAGGGCGAGAGAATGCTGCTCAACTTCGGCCACACCCTCGGCCACGCGATCGAGAAGCTGTACGATTTTTCGGGCATTTCGCACGGAATGGCTGTAGCCGTCGGCATGGTCATGATGGCTGCGGCAGGCGAAAAGCAGGGCGTTACCGCAGGCGGCACGGCGGAAAGGATCGCCGCGCTCTGCAAAAAGTACAGCCTGCCCACAGAGGAAAGCTTCAGCTTTGAACAGCTCGCAAACGCCGCGCGTTCCGACAAGAAATCCGCAGGCAGCTCAATCAGCCTCGTACTGCTCAGGGAAATCGGCGACAGCTTCACCCAAAAGGTTCCGCTCGACGAGCTTGAAGCCTTTATCGCGACCGAATAACGAGGTAGAAATATGAACGTAACCATGAAGCCGTTCTCCGCGAACGGCACAGTATTCGCGCCGCCGTCCAAAAGCGACGCTCACCGCGCGATAATCTGCGCGGCGCTCTCGGGCGGTGTGTGCACAATCGCGCCTATCGCCCTCTCGGACGACATCCGCGCGACAATCGGCTGCGTCGAGGCTCTCGGCGCCACCGCAAAAATCGAAAACAAAACGCTCACCGTTGACGGCACGGGCGTTTTTTCCAACAAGACCGCAACCCTCGACTGCGGAGAAAGCGGCTCCACGCTGCGCTTTCTGATTCCCGTTGCGGCGGCAGGCGGCGTTGAGGCGACCTTCCTCGGCCGCGGCAGACTGCCCGAAAGGCCTATCGGAGTTTACGCCGATGCTCTGCCCGAAAAGGGCGTGAGCTTTGAGACCGAGGGCGGACTTCCGCTCAGGATCAGCGGTCAGCTCAAGAGCGGCGTTTACCGCGTTTCGGGCAGCGTCAGCTCGCAGTTCATCACGGGTCTGCTGTTCGCGCTCCCTCTGCTCAGGGGCGACAGCGACATCATTCTCACCTCGCCCATCCAGAGCGCCGGCTACATCAACATGACGATCCGCACGATGGCTAAGTTCGGCGTCGAGGTCGATATCCTCGACAACGGCTGGCACATCCGCGGCAGACAGCGCTACGTTCCGTCCGACTACACCACCGACGGCGACTGGTCGCAGGCAGCGTTCTTCCTCGTTGCGGGCGCAATTTCGGGCGACGTTGAGGTGCTCAACGCGAACATCGACTCCGCGCAGGGCGACAGGCGTATCGCCGCTATCCTCCGCGAATTCGGCGCTGAGGTCATTCAGGACGGCGACAGGCTGCGCGTTAAGAAATCTCAGATGCACGCGATTGAAATAGACGCGTCGCAGATACCCGACCTCGTTCCGGTGCTCGCGGTCTGCGCGTGCTTTGCGAACGGAGTGACGAGGATAACGAACGCCGAGCGCCTGCGAATCAAGGAGAGCGACAGGCTCAAAACCACGGCGCAGCTGCTCAATTCTCTCGGCGGTAAGGTAAGGGAACTGCCCGACGGACTTGAGATCACCGGAGCCGGCAGGCTCTACGGCGGCTTTGCGGAGGGCTTCGGCGACCACAGGATCGTGATGTCGGCGGCGGTATGCGCTTCGGGCGCGAATGAAAAAATCATGTGCACCGACGCCATGAGCGTCAACAAGAGCTACCCCGATTTTTACGAGGATTACGCTAAAATCGGCGGCACAGCCGAGCTATCGGAGGTATAAAATGTCCTCTACATTTGGAGATAAAATAAAAATATCAATATTCGGCGAGAGTCACGGCGGCGGAATCGGCGTTGTGATCGACGGCTTGCCCGCGGGTGAGAAGATCGACCTCGACGCGGTTCTCGTCCAGATGGCGCGCCGCGCGCCCGGCAAGGACAAGACCGCCACTCCGCGCAGGGAGAGCGACCTGCCCAAGATACTCTCGGGCATTCTCGGCGACGCCCTCACAGGCGCGCCGCTCTGCGCCGTAATCGAGAACACCAACACGCGCTCTTCGGACTACGGCAATCTTCTCTCGAAGCCGCGTCCTGCCCACAGCGACTACACGGCATTTGTGAAGTACAAGGGCGCGAACGATATACGCGGCGGCGGCCATTTTTCGGGCAGGATCACCGCGCCGATCGTTTTTGCCGGAGCTATATGCCGTCAGCTTCTCGAAAAGCGCGGTGTAAAGATAGCCGCTCACATAGCCTCAATCGGCAGCGTGAGCGACGTCCGCTTCTGCCCCGCCGAAATCGACGACGCGCTTATGAACCGCCTCAGCCTTTCGTCCTTCGCGCTTATCGACGAGTGCGCCGAGAGCCGCATGCGCGGCGAGGTAGAAGCCGCGCGGCTTGAGCTTGACAGCATAGGCGGCAGCGTCGAGTGCGCCGTAACGGGTATGCCCGCGGGAATCGGCGAGCCGATGTTCGACGGCGTTGAGGGCGCGATTGCCAAGGCAGTGTTCGGCGTTCCCGCGGTAAAGGGAATCGAGTTCGGCGCAGGCTTTGAGCTTTCAAAAATGCGCGGCTCGAACGCAAACGACCCGTTTCGCATGAAGGACGGCAGAGTCGTCACCGAAACAAACAACTGCGGCGGCATTCTCGGCGGAATTTCAAACGGCATGCCGATAATCTTCCGCGCGGCGATAAAGCCCACCCCGTCGATCTCGCAGAAGCAGCGCACGGTCGACCTGCAAACAGGCGAAAACGCGGAGCTTGAGATCCGCGGCAGGCACGACCCGTGCATCGTACCGCGCGCAGTACCCGTAATCGAGGCGGCGGCGGCAATCGCACTTATAAATCTTTTCTAACGGAGCCGAATATGAGAAACTTAGACGAAATCCGCGTTGAAATCGACGCGATTGACAAGGAGCTTATCGAGCTGTTTAAGCGGCGCATGAACTGCGCCAAGGAGGTCGGGCTGTACAAGCAGGCAAACAACATTCCCGTCCTCAACCGCAAGCGCGAGGAGGAGATCCTCGACCGCATTCAGCAGATGGGCGGCGAGTACGGAGCCTACGCGCGGCTTTTGTACCAGAATATAATGGAGCTTTCGCGCTCGCTGCAGCACAACCTCGTTCACAGCGGCGAGGCGCTCCGCAGCGAAATCCTCAGCGCTTCCGACACGCTCAAAACCACCGGCGTTGTCGTAGCCTATCAGGGCATCAAGGGAGCAAATTCGCACGAGGCGGCGCTCAAGCTGTTTCCCGACGCGGATCTGCGCAACTACCCCTCGTTTGACGACGTGTTCGAAGCGGTGGACAGCGGCGAGGTAACCTACGGCGTACTGCCCGTTGAAAACTCAACCGCAGGCTCGGTTTCGGCGGTTTACGACCTTATTCTCAAGCACCGCTTCTTCATCACCGGCGCGCTCGATATGAAAATCGACTACTGTCTCGGCGGTCTGCGCCAGTCGGAGTTTGAGGACATCGAGATCGTCCGCTCACATCCGCAGGCGCTCTCGCAGTGCGTATCATACATCGGCAAAAACGGCTTTGAGGCTCAGTCCTGCGCCAATACCGCCGTGGCTGCACGCGACGTCGCCCGTGAAAAGCGGCTGAATATGGCGGCTATCTGCCCGTACAAGGCGGCTGAGGAATACGGTCTTAAAATCCTCGACAACCATCTTCAGGACGACAAGCGCAACACAACGCGCTTTATCGTGATTTCAAAGACGCTCTGCATTCCCGAGAACGCCAACAAAATCAGCCTGTGCTTCTCGCTTCCGCACGTTGAAGGCTCTCTCTACGGCCTGCTCTGCCGCTTCAACTCTCTCGGGCTCAACCTGACAAAGATCGAGTCCAGACCGAGCGCGACAAGGAAATTTGAGTACATCTTCTACCTCGACTTTGCGGGCAGCGTGCGCGACGACAGCGTGATCGACCTGCTTACCCAGCTCAGCGAGGAAATGCCCGATTTCAGCTTCCTCGGCAACTACTGCGAGTAAACCCAACAAGTGAGGCGACGTTATGACAAACACAACCAAGGTTGCAATCAAGGAATCGATCATCAGGCTGCTGAACCGCAAGCCGCTCAACAAAATCACCGTAAAGGAGATCGTTGACGACTGCGGCATAAACCGCAACACCTTTTACTACCATTACGCCGACATCAGCGCGCTTCTGGAGGAGATTTTTAACGAGCAGTCGGACCAGCTTCTCCGCACCGTTGAGGGAAAGAGCGTATACGAATGTCTGACCACGGCAATCAGCTTTGCGCTTGAAAACAAGACCGCCATGCTGCACATCTACGATTCGCCCGACCGCGAGGTGCTTGAGCAGTACATCTTCCGCTCCACCGAACGCACGATTTCGGATTATATTTCATGCGTCACCGCGCCGAACCGCCTGCATCCCGAGGACGCCGAAGCTCTTGTGCTCTACTACAAGAGCCTGATGACCGGCTTGGCGGTAGACTGGCTGAGCGGCGGAATGAAGTACGACCTTTCCGACAAGCTAAAGCGCGTCTGCGAGCTGTTTGACGGCACGTTTGAGAGCGTTGTAAAAAGATGCAGAAAAGAATAGTATATTCACGTAAAACCCGGCAGCTCCGCCGGGCTTTTATTTGTCGGGAACCCGGCGGCACTTGCAATATTACCGCCGCTGTGCTACAATAGTTATGCAACAAAAAGGAGAGATGTACGAGATGAAGCAATGCGAATACTGCGGCAAGGAGATATCCTACCACGAGATTTACTGCTCGGAGGACTGCCAGATTAAGGCGAACCGCTTTTACGAAAGATGCGAAAAATTTTCCATACCATTTACCGCGGTCAACACCGTCTGCGTGTTCGGCATTCCCATCGGACTGTTTCTGATGTCATTTTTAAAGGTGCTCGGCACGGTCGTCGCCTCGGGCAGCTGCATTGTTCTGGGACTTATGCTGATTATTTTCCCGTTCCCGACAGAGGGCATGATAAAAAAATTCAAAATAAAAAAAGCGATAAGAATCGTCCGCATTCTCGGAATCGCCGTAATTGTGCTCGGTCTTTTCATCGCCGGAATGCTGACATTTCTCGGCTTTTAACGTGAATAAAGCCGTTTCCTCCGCGCATAATAATTTTGCGGCATTGTATGCCCAAAAGGAGGAAAGAAAATGCTTGACAAAATCGCGCTCGCACTGCTGATTATCGGCGGCCTCAACTGGGGCAGCATCGGCATATTCCAGTTTGACCTCGTCGGCTTTATCGGCGGCGGTCAGAGCGGAGTGGTGAGCAGAATCATCTATATTCTCGTGGCTCTCGCGGCTATCTGGTGCGTCACACTCTTTTTCCGCGACGCAAGGGATACCTTCTTTGACGAGCCAACGCACTCGGCAACCTAAATTAAAAGGCTGCGACAAACCCGAAAGTTTGCCGCAGCCTTTTTTGCGCTTCAAATTAAATTTTCAATTACATTTTCTTTCCGCAGTTGCCTGCCTGAGATGTATTGCCTGCCGCGTAATACTGAATCGCGGTTACGTCCTTGATGTTTACCGCGCCGTCGCCGTTCGCGTCAGCCGCCTTATAACCGTTGCCGCTGAGCATTATCATCTCAACAATATGCTTCTGAACCTCAGTTGCGTCAACAATGTTGATGGTGCCGTTCTGGTCGGCGTCGCCGATAAGCACGGTGTCTGTTACGGGAGAGGTTGTGGGAGCCTGAGTAGTAGTCTGAACCGTGGGAGTCTGAGTGGGCTTCTCCGCGTCCGCGTAAGCCGACCATGAGTTGTTGTCGTAGATGTAGTCGTTGCCCGGAATTTTCAGGTTTCCTGTCTGACCGTTCTGGTTAAAGATACACATATCGTATTCCTTCGGGAAGGAAGCCTTGTAGATGTTATCCTTGTACTTGGTCATCGGAACGCCAGGCCACTTGACGGGACCGCTGTCGGTAGCGCTGCTCCAGTAGTAGATATTCGGAGAGCTGTAGCCGAGGCTCGAAGCGTTTACATATACGGTCACGGTGTTGTTGGGATCCACGGTGGGCTTTTCAACGTGTTCACCGTTGTAGACAGTCCAGCTGTTGCCCGCCTTGAAGATCATGTTGGTTTCATTGATTTCAAGACCCTTAGCGCCGTCGCCGGGATATCTGCCGTTGTCGCCGACGAAGATTACAAGACCGTTGACAAGCTCGTCGGGCACGTCGTAGAAATACAGACCCGAAGTGCTGTCGTAATCCATCGCTTCGCCCGGCCACGCGGCGTTCTTGATAACATCGTCGCCGCTCTCGACATAAACATACGCCTTGACGTTGCCCCAGTTGAGCTGAGTGTCGTCAAAGTAAATCGTGGTTGTCGCGTTGGGGTCCTTCTTATTGAACGTGAAGGACTTTGTAAGAGTTTCCACAGAGTTTGTCGCGGTCATAGTAACCTCGATTGTGGTGTCTACGGGAAGACCCGCACCGATTTCGAAGGTCTGACCGTTTGTAACGCGGAACTCAGCGCCGCCGTTTACCGAAACCATAGCGTAGTCCGCGCCGCGGATAGCAGCGGTAAGTGTTTCGGAGTCTGTTTTGAAGGAGTATGCGCCCTTGAGGCTCATGCTGATTGTGGACTGCGGACCCGAGATGAGGATAACGCCCTGCTTGCCGGAATTAAATGTAGCCTTGCCGTTTGTAACAACAGCGGTAGAGCCGTCGTATTCGTTGGTAACGGTCTTGCCGTTGCCGAATACGGAGGAAACGTCAACCGCGATCTGCGAGTTCGCGGGAGCGCCGATACAGCAGACAACGCTGTCGGTAACATTGTCGTCCATATAGGAACGCGAGAAGGTGTAGCCTGTAGATGAATTATAGGCGGAAATCATTGAGTGACTGCCCGCGCCTACAGCTACGTGGTTGGCACGGAACTTACCGACCTTCTGCCAGTGAGCGAGCAGATCGGCGTTCTGACCGAAGTTCATGTCGCTTCTGACAGCGTGGCCGTCGCCGCCGACCGATACGCCCGAAACAAGCGGACGGGCGGTTTCATCGCCGTAGAAAATCTGGATGCCGCCGGGCAGAAGCTGGAACGCCGTGCCCTGCCAGTAGAGGTTCTGTCTTACAAGACCCGTGTCGTGGGAGGAGAGGTATGTAAGCATGTTGTAGTTGGGATCGCTGTTGATATCGCCGGCGTACTTTGCGTACATTCCCTCCATGGTTTCGGGACCGCCGAGACCGCCGGGATTAGCGGATACCTGACCTGTGATCGAGAAGTTGATCATGGAGTCAAATGCGCCGCTGGTAAAGTAACCGTCCTTGCCGAGACCGTGACCCCAGTGCTCGCCTGTCATCCAGAAGTCCTCGTCCCAGTCTGCGCCCTCAGCCGAGGGATTGTTCTGTCTCCATTTTTTGAGCGCGGCTACGCACTTGTTCTTGAGCTTGACCCATGAATCCATTTCAACGTGCTTTGCTGTATCGCAGCGGAAGCCGTCGACGCCGTATTCCTCAACCCACTCGGCGAGCCATGTGGTGAGATAATCGTTAACTCTGCCGCTGCTGCCGTACTTGCTGAGCTTCTGGTTGAGAGTGCCCTCCTTCTGCCACTTTGTCTGCAGGAAGGTAGGAACGGAAACGCTTTCGGTGGACTCGGTGCGGAAGTCGGGAAGTCCGGCGAGCATACCGGTCACCTCGCCGCCGCCCTTTTCATATCCGGGCAGACCCGAGCGGATCCACTTGGGACCCCACCATTTTGCCCAGTCGCTGGCGCTTGACTCATAGTCAATACACGCATGGAAGTCGTTCGCGTTGGTCAGCTGGTATAAATAATTCTTATAACCTGATTTCAGAGTACCGTAGCCGTACTGCTCCATGTCGAGCAGGTTGTTGTAGCCTGCGTGGTTCATAACGATATCCATGACTACGCGGATACCGTGCTTGTGGGCGGTATCGACCATTGTTTTGAACTCAGCCTTTGTACCGAAGTTCGCGTCGGTCTCGGTGTAGTCGAGAACATAGTAGCCGTGGTATGAATAGTGCGCAAAGTGCGCCGGGCTGGTATCTCCGCCGGAGGTAACGTAGCCGTGGATCTGCTCGTAGGGAGCAGAGATCCAGATCGCGTTAACGCCCATATCGTCGAAGTAGCCCTCGTTGATTTTCTTTGTGATACCCGCGAAGTCGCCGCCGTGGAAGGTACCGGGAGCGGTATTCCAGCCCGAGAGAGGCTGACCGTTAGCGTCCAGCGCTCTTCCGTAGGAGTGGTCGTTCGAGGTGTTTCCGTTGCAGAAACGGTCGGTTAAGAGAAAGTACATATTGACGTTATCCCATGTGAAATCGTCAGCACTTTCAATGCTGCTCTTTCCTACCGCGTTTGACTCAACGGTGACCGCGTTTGCCGGGATCGCAAATGCAACCGCGCTGATCAGCAGGGCAAGACAAAGCATGATCGAGATAGATTTCTTGTGCATTTCAAAACTTCCTTTCCATAAAAATTACTTCTAAATGTGCCTGTGAGCGTTTCCGCCGCGCAAAAAAGCAGGCGGAAGAGCGGATAAGCTTATACTCCAAAAGCTTATTTATCCCTATTTTAATTATATAGTATTAATAAAAATTATCAAGTGTACAATCCGACGAATAACGATAACTATTTTTATGTTAAATAACGAAAAGTAACCTTTTAAAACAGAAGAAGCAAGGCATAAGCCCTGCTTCCTCTGAAATTATATTTACAAATACCCCATAAACCTTATTATTACCAGCGGCCGCCGGGACCACCGGGTTGATTGCCGCCGGGACCTCCGGGCTGACTGCCGCCGGAGCTGCTCTGACCGAGCGTTACGGAGGTGCCGCCGCTGATCGTGCCGCCTTCAGCGTAGCCGTAGCTGTCGAAGGTGCCGCTGTAGGTGCCGCCGACAACTGACTTGCAGCTTGTCAGGCTGCCTGCGCTGCCGTTGTAGTAGAGAACGCCTACGCTGCCCGAGAGCTTGCTCTTGACAGCCGAGAGAACGTTGCCGTTAGCGTCTGTCACCGCGATAACGCCTCCGCTCGATACGCTGCCTGCCGACTTGGTGTAGACCGCGTTGCCGAGCTTGCCTGTGATGTCCTCCCACATAGCGTTTGACGAGCAGATCGCCATTACAACGCCGCCGTTGAAGCCGACTGTGCCGTCAGCGTCAACCGAGAAGTTGCCGCCTGTTGACGAACCCTGAACGATGGTTGTGCCGCCGTTAAAGCTGAGCGCGCCGTTTGAGTCAACTCCGTCGCCCGAAGCAACCACGTAAACATAGCCGCCGTTGATCGAGATGCTGCTGTTCGAGGAGGAGCCGCCGGGCTGGAAGTTGTTCTGACCGGGTCTGCCGCCCTGAGAGCTCTGGTCTGTGCCGCCTGCCGCGTTAAGACCGTCGTCGCTCGCAACAACATAAATCGTGCCGCCGTTGATGATAATATCGTTTGCCTCAAGTCCCTCGTAGCTGCGGTTGACGGTGATCGTGCCGTCCTCGACGGTGAGGGTGGAGTCGGCATGAACGCCGTCGTCGCCCGAGGTGATGTTGAATGTGCCGTTTTTGATTGTGATGTTTCCGTTTGAATGAACGGAGTCGTCTGTGGAGTTGATTGTGAACTCGCCGCCCGTGATATTCATATCGGTGGTCGCCTTAACGCCCTTGCCCGTAGCCTGAACGCCGAATACGCCGCCGCTGATGTTGATCGTGTCGCCTGTGACCGCCTCGTCGCCCGAGGTGAGGGTAAATGTGCCTGCGCTGATGTTAACGTCCGCGTTGCCGTTGATGCAGTCGTCGGTTGAGTTGATAACGTACGTTGTGTCTGCGTTGAGGTTTATCGCGGAGTCGCCGTTAATGCCCTTGCCGGTTGTTTCCATCTCAAAGGTGCCGCCGTTGATGTCTACGGTCAGACCGGTGATACCGTCGTCGCCCGACTTAAGGTCGTAGCTGCCGCCGTCGATTGTGACCGCCGCGTTGCTGTTGATACAGTCATCTGTCGTGTCGATAACGAAGGTGCCGCTCGTGAGCGTGATGTAATCCGCCGCGTTAAGACCCTTGCCGCCGCCCGTGAGGTTGAGCGACGCCTTGTCAACGGTGAGATAGCCTTCGCTCTCAATGCCGTCGCCCTGAGCGTTTACGGTGAGACTGATGTTCTTGCCGTCGAGGGTCACGTAGTCGTTCGCGTGAATGCCGTCCTTGACAGCGGTGATATTGATAACGCCGTTCTCGATAACGATGTCGTCCGAAGAAGCGATGCCGTGCTTGTAGCTGCCGTTAACAACGAGGCTGCCCTTGCCCTTGATTTCGAGGGAATCGTCGCTCTGGATCGTGCCCTTTGCGTCTGCGTAATCCTCGGCGTAGGATGTGCCGTCGGCAACGGTGTTTGTCGTGCCGCTCTCGAGGGTGATGAACGCCTTCTTGCAGCGGTCAAAGTAGATCGCGGGTCCGTTTGTATTCGTAAGGCTCATGCCGTTGAGTCTGAGCTTGACCTTGTCGTTAACGTCCTTTTCCTCGCCGGTGTTGATATAAATCATGCCGTCGTCGCAGGTGCCGACAACCTCCCAGTCGCCGCCCTCTGTGATGTAAACAACGTTTCCGACTACCTCAATGCCCTCGCCCGTTACGGTGATTCCGCTGTTGCTGAGGGTGATAACGCCGGTGTTTTCCTTCCAAGCGTCCTCGTTAACAGCCACGGTCGTAGGCTCAACGGTCGTTGTCGGCTCAACGGTCGTTGTCGGTTCAACTGTAGTGGTAGGCTCAACCGCCGCAGTTGTCGTTTCAACAGGCTCGGTGGTGGGTGCCGCCGTTGTGGGTGCCGCCGTTGTGGGTTCAACCGGCTCGGTTGTGACCTCCGCCGTGGTGGTCGGCGCTTCGGTGGTCGCCGCCGCTGTTGTCGCAACCTCTGTTGTCGGCGGGACTTCGGTTTCTATCGGTTCGCCGATCGCGTAGCCCGTCTGGATCTCCGCGGCGTACTGCTGAATAAGCGTTGCGTCGCTTATGTTCACCTCGCCGTCGCCGTTTACATCCGCCGCCTTCATGCGCTCAGCCGAAACCGTGGTAAGCTCAGCCGCTATCATCTGAACCATTGTAGCGTCGGTGACCTCAACCTTGCCGTTGCCGTTAACGTCGCCGAGCAAAACCTCGTTCCCGGCAGCAGAAGCTGCAACGGGAAATGCCGCAGTTATCAGCATTGCCGAAAGCACAGTCGCGATAAAAGCTCTTTTGCTCTTCATGTTCTACACTCCTTTGTGATATTAATCTTTTTGGTGATTATATCATAGTTAAAAAGACTTAAAAAATACTTAAAAATTTAATAAAAAAAGAAAGACCCGAAAAATTTCAGGTCTTTCCGTTCTGTCAAATATTTACAGGGTTTGCAGATAGTCCGCGGCTTCACCGAGGTAATCGCCCTCAAACGCCTCCGCCTTACCCTCGTCAGCCTTAGCGGCGAGGTCGGGGTCGATAGGGAGCTTCGCGAGAACGCGCGTGTTGTACTTCGCGGCGATCTCGTCGATGTGGCTGTCGCCGAAAACTGAGTGCTTTTTGCCGCAGTCGGGGCAGGTGAAGTAGCTCATGTTCTCAACAAGACCGAGCAGCGGAACCTTCATCATCTCAGCCATTCTGACCGCCTTTTCAACGATCATCGAAACAAGCTCCTGCGGAGAAGCGACTACGATGATTCCGTCGAGCGGAAGGCTCTGGAAAACGGTAAGCGGAATATCGCCGGTTCCCGGAGGCATGTCAACAAACATATAGTCAACGTCGTTCCAGATAACGTCCGTCCAGAACTGCTTTACGGTGCCGACGATCATCGGAGCGCGCCATACTACGGGGTCGGTCTCCTCCTTGAGCAGAAGGTTGATCGACATGATCTCAATGCCGGTCTCGGTCACCGCAGGCAAAATACCGAGGTCGCTGCCCTTGGCTCTCTCGTGAATGCCGAACGCCTTGGGGATAGACGGACCCGTGATATCCGCGTCGAGAATCGCGGTTTTAAGTCCTCTGCGGTTCATAGTAACGGCGAGCTGCGAGGTCACCATGCTCTTGCCTACGCCGCCCTTGCCCGAAACAACGCCGATTACATGCTTAACGGAGCTGTACTGATTAAGCGGCTCGTGTAAATCCTGCTCGCCGCCGCAGCTTTGGCTGCAGTGATCGCAATCATGATTGCATCCCATTATTTCTTCCTCTTTTCAAAAAATTTACTGATACCGCGAATTTCCTCTGCGGTCTTAAATTTTATTATATCACAAATATTACGTAATAACAAGTCTGTGCTTCAC
The DNA here is from genome assembly GCA_902765625.1 of uncultured Ruminococcus sp. Classification (GTDB taxonomy): domain Bacteria; phylum Bacillota; class Clostridia; order Oscillospirales; family Acutalibacteraceae; genus Ruminococcoides. The sequence continues at coordinate 23,376 of CACXAO010000036.1, forward strand.
CGGTTTATAAAAATCAAAAAGGGCAAGCATTATGCCTGCCCCGAATAACCGGAATTATTCCTCTGTATCTTCCTCAGCCTCGCCGTCTGCCTCGTCGGCAGCTTCGTCAGCAGCTTCGTCAGCAGCTTCATCTGTTTCTTCAAGTGTCTCGCCAACGGATTTCTCTGTATTTTCGAGGATATCAGCCTCTACGCCGCCCTCAAGAACCTCGGGAGCCGCTTCTTCCTCGTCCTCGGCAGCAAGCTCAAAGCCGCTGAAGAAGGTGTAAGGAATGCCGTAGCCGAAAGCAACTGCCGCAAGCGCGGTAATAATGCTGACAGCGCCGCCGTTGCCTGCAAATACGCTGTTGAGCGGCATGAACTTGGCAACAGAAGCAATGATAATGTAAAGCGAGGGAAGAACCATAACGATAAGGGTCACAGGTGAAAAACGCTTTACGGGCTTGCCGTCGCCTACTCTGGTCGCGTAGAATACGAGCAGACCGAACACCGCGTAAATGCAAATGTTGATAATCGTGCCGAGAGTGGCGTCGAGATTAGCGGTGAACTGTGTGAAGAAATGCGCGCATACAATAAACGCGAGAATCAGGAACGCAGAAAAAAACAGATTGACGGTTTCTTTTTTATCGGGTTTTCTCAAAATAAATACCTCCAAATTTCAAATTCAGTAATATTGTAGCACATTACTATAATAAATGCAAGCACAAATCCGCGCGCAAAAAGGCAATGACCAAGCATTGCTCAATCATTGCCCTTTGTTTTAATTAATTTGCCTGAAAGCTTTTGGAATTAGTCCTCGACTTCTTCAACGAAAAC
>CACXAO010000037.1 GCA_902765625.1 uncultured Ruminococcus sp.
CATTTCAGTTAGGCAAAAATTAAGCAAGAAAATACCCTGAAGGTAAATTCAAACCTTCAGGGTATCACAGCCACCTAATTTTCCGTTAAGAACATCACGGTGATTCCGGAGGCGCTTTGATTTTTTATATTACCATGTTCCCGCCGTGTAGTGGTTGTCGGAGTCAAGCGTGCTTTTTGCGTAGTACCTCGCGTCCGTGCCGCTGACGGCTATGTTTTCGGTCTGATAGGTTCCGTTGTTGAAAATAACGTATTCGACGGTGTAAGGAAGCGTGATCGAGTACAGGTTCTGCGAATAGCTGTTTGTGCCTGTATTCAGCATTTCTGCGCCCTTCCATTTTATCATCGAGGTGTTGTTGTCAGCCCAGTAGTAGCAGTAAATACTGCCGTCCCAGCTTTGGGAGTTCGTAAATGTCAGGGTGAAGTACTTGTTAACCGAGGCTTCTTTGCCGGTGTTGCCCGAATCCTCGTCCTCGTTAAGATAATACTGCAGCGCGGTTACGTCGGTAACGCTCAGCTCGCCGTCGCCGTCGCAGTCAGCCGCCTCTTTCTCCATTTTGCCGAATTTCTTAAAGCCGGCGAGCTGATACTGGATCCACGTCGCGTCGATAATGCAGATCTCGCCGTCGCTGTCCACGTCGCCCGTAAGGTAACTCACCTGAGGCGGAGTTGTCGAGTAGGAGAGGGAGAGGGTGTCGTTGCCGTTCTCGGTCAGCGTGAAGTAAACGGTCTTGTTGCCGGGAACATACAGCTTGTTCGCGTTGCTCAGAGTGCTCGTATTGTAGAGCGTGGCGGAGGTCGCCGAGGTGCCCGGCCAGCCGCTTGTCATGTACCAGCCGGAGTTGTCGCCCTTCTTGACCGCTACGTAGGAGTCCTCGTTAAAGGTCGCGCTGAGGTAGCCGTCGGTGAATTTGTAGATACCGGTATTGGCGTAGTCGTCCTCGCAGGCGTAGTTTGCGCCGTTAATCCGGCCGAAAAGATAGTAATCCGCCTCGGCAGGCGCGGTGGTCTCGATCTCCTCGTCGGAATTGTAAACTACGGCGACTCCCGTTGAACCGACTGTGCCCGAGATTTTTCCGTTCGAAACGGTGAAGGTGTTGCCGGTGATTCGGTCGGTGTAGGTTCCGCTCGACATTCTGTTGGCTGTCAGGCTGACGCTTCCGCCGCCGTTGAGCTTCGAAATCACAACGCCCTGAGTGCCGCGTTCGTTGTAGGCTGCGTTGTAGTCGCTGTTGTAGGCGAGGTATTCGCTCGTGCCCTCAAAGTAATTTTTGAACTTGTTGATTTCCGCGACGGCGGTGGATTTCCACGTTGTGTCGCTGCTTGCGGCTCCCATAGTGCCGTTAGGTCTCGCGAAGAACAGAGAGGTTGAGCCTGCGCGTGAGCCGGTGATCGCCCATGCGCGGATAACTGAGGCGTCCGAAACGCCCGAGGTGTTGCCGTAGCCGCCGGAGCCTGAGCTGCCCATGTAGGTGTCGTGCGACTCGACCCAGAGCACCGATTTGGACGCGCCTGCGCCCTTGTAGTAGTTTGAATCGGCAAGTCCTGCCGCGTTTGACCGGTCTGCGCGGTAGAGCGAGAGGTCGCCGGTGTAGTTGTCGGTAACGCTCATGTATGAGGTGTAGTTGCCGATGTCGGTGCCTGCTCCGCCGAGGATCTCGCCGTAAAAATACAGCTCGTTGTCGGTGTAGCTTTTCACACCGTTGATGACCGTCGGCCAGAAGCTGCTAGCGCAGCCGTCGTCGGTCGGAAGCTCAATGTGCTTTGCCGCGTCAAACCGGAAGCCGTCAACGCCGCAGTCGACGCACTCCTTGAGCAGCGAGAGCACCTTTGACTGCACGTAGCTGTTGCCGGTGTTGAGGTCGGGCATGTTCATGTGCCGCTGGGTGATGTTGTAGCGGTTGTCGTCGTTGATATAATTGCTGTCGCTGTGGAAGTAGCTTGAGTTTTTGAGGTCGCTGTCAACGCCCGTGTTGAGGTTCGAGTAGGTGCCGCCGTCCGAGCCGTTGTTAGCGAGGTGGTTCGCGACAATGTCGACAATGACCTTGATACCGTAGCTGTCAGCCTCGTCGCAGAGGGCTTTAAGCTCCGCCTTTGTGCCGAGCCATGTGTTTCCGTCCGAAACGCTCAGTCCGAGCGGCTGGTAGAGCTTCCACCACTGTCCGCTCACGTCCGTCCACGAGGAGTTGTAGTCCTTGGGCTTCTGAACGGGAGAGGTCTGAACCGCCGTATAGCCTGCCGCCGCGATGTCGGCGAGGTTGCTTTTGATGTTGTTGTAAGACCAGTTGAAGCAGTGCAGCACCGCGCTGCCCTGAACGCTGTTTTGTGCGTACTGACTTCCGACGGGAGAATCGGTTTCTGCCGCGCTGAAATGAAGCGCCGTCATACATGATAGCGAGAGAAGCACAGACAGCGCAACCGCAATAATTCTTTTTGTCATTTTTACCACTCCTGATTTTGATGGAATCTACCTCATTATCGAGTATAGACCGCGCGGCTTAAAAAAAGCTTAAATCGTTTCTAAATTTTCGGTGTCGAGCAGGGCGGTTCGCATGGCGGGCTTGCACAGCTCAATGCTCATACCCTTTTTGATGAACAGAGGCACCTCGTTGAGCGCGACCTCTACGTAATGAACGCCCTTTGCAAGCTCCTGCTTTGTGACCTTTTCGCCGCTCAGCTTAACGAAGGTCATGTCCTCGGGCAGGTAAACGTAACGTCCGCTGACGTTTTGCTCGTAAACGGGAGCGATCATGCACTCCTCGCCGAGCATAAGCTGGGTTTCGCATTCTCGCGCGATTTTGTCGTCGGGATAGTCGAACGAGAGCGGACGGAAGATCATGTCGTTTTCCTCGCTCGCCCTGCGGAAGGTGCGGTAGAGGTAGGGAATAAGGCGGTAACGCGCCTGAATGACGTCGCGGAAGTCCCCGGGCTTTTCAAAGCGGTAGCATTCCTGATCTCTCGTGCCGAGAGCCGAGTGGTTGCGCATGAGCGGAGTGAACGCGCCGAGGGCGAGGAAGCGAAGCACAAGGTCGCGCGTTGCGTTCTCGTTGAAGCCGCCCAGATCTGCGCCGCAGTAGAGGAAGCCGCACATATTTGCCGACGGAAGCATTTTCAGGCAGAGCAGAATGTGAGACCACCACGAGTGGTTGTCGCCGAACCAGATTCCGCTTGTGCGGTGAGCGCCTATGTATGAAGCGCGCGAGAACATCAGGATTTTCTCCTTGCCGAAGGTCTTTTCAAAGTATTCGCCTGCCGCCTTCGTCATGCTTGCGCCGTAGATGTTGTGGACGCGCTGATGGTTGACTGTTTTGCCGTCGATTTCGTGGTAAATGCTCGCGTAGTCGTCCTGAGAGTTCGAAAGACCCATAAAAACGTCCTTGAGGTGGAAGAACCTGCTCAGCTCGAGGTTCTCGCCCTTGAGCGCGGCGGCTTCGTCGAGCGCCTTCTGCAAGCCCTGTTCGGAGTAGAAGATAGCAGGCTCGTTCATGTCGTTCCAAAAGCCGTCTATGCCCATGTCGGTCAGGAATTTGTACTTTGAGCCGAACCACTCACGGACGTCCTTCCTCAGAAAATCCGGGAAGCCTACGATGCCCGGCCATACTCCGCCTGCAAAGTCGCTGCCGTCGGCGGTTTTGCAGAAGTAGCCGTTTTTCCTGCCCTCCTCGTAAACGTCGTAGCCGTCCTCCTTTTTGACTCCGGCGTCGATGATCGGAATAAGGTGGATATTGCGCGCCTTCTTGTCGGCGACGAATTCCTCAAAGTTCGGGAACGCCTCGCGGTTGACGGTAAAGTCCTTGTAGCGCTCCATGTAGTCGATGTCGAGGTAAACGCAGTCGAGCGGAATTTCGGCGTCGTCGTAGCTTTTGATCACGTTCTCAACCGCCTCGGCGTTGTGGTAGCTCCAGCGGCACTGCTGATAGCCGAACGCCCAGAACGGCGGAATGTAGCTCTGACCGATAAGTCCGCGAAACTCGCGCACTATATCAAGCGGCTTGTCCTGCTCGATTATGTAGATATCAAAGTCTGCGCCGTCTATAGTGATCTCGGCAGTGTCGGTATTTGTATAGCCGATATCCCAGCGGATCCTCGCCGGGAAGTCGATGAAAATGCCGTAGTTTTGGAAGATGAGGAAGTTGTGCGCGGCGTATAGAGATTGCTTTGTTTCGGTGTGGAACGGGTCGTCGCTGCAGTAGCTCTGATATACCCAGCCGCGCTTGTTGATACCCCGCGGAGCTTCGCCCAAGCCGTAAATAATATCCTCGTCAGCCATTTTGAACGAGAAAATAAATCTGCCGTTTTCGGTTCTGTGCTCAAACGGGAAGCTCTCAAACGCTGAGGCTTCAACCGCCTTTACAACCGCCTCGGTGTTTATCGGGGCGCCCATCGTATATTTTTTAACCATAAAAACATCAACTCCTTGCTGATTCTATGGCATTATTGTACTATGAAAACCTGCCGATTGCAACAGAATTATTGCGCGCGGGCTTGCGAATTTAAGGCATAATCATCCCGGAAAACGGCAATACAAAAAAATCGATATGACTGTTGAATTTGTGGTGATAATGTGGTAAAATAAAAAAGAATATAAGATTCCCGAAAGGAGTTATGAATATGTGTGGTATTTGCGGCTTTACCGGAAAGCTTGAAAACCGCGAGGATGTGCTTAAAAGAATGACGGCGGTCATCACCCACCGCGGTCCCGACTCCGAGGGCTTTTATGCCGACGACTCGGTGAATATGGGCTTCCGCAGACTGTCGATCATTGACCTCGATTCCGGTCATCAGCCGATTTATAACGAGGACAAAACGCTCGTGCTCACCTTCAACGGCGAGATTTATAACTACAAGGAGCTTCGCGCTGCCCTGATAAAGAAGGGTCACAAGTTCGCTACCGAAACCGACAGCGAGGTTCTTGTTCACGGCTTTGAGGAGTGGAAAGAGGATCTGCTCTTAAAGCTTCGCGGAATGTTCGGCTTCGCGATTTACAACACCGTCAATAAGTCGCTGTTTCTGGCGCGCGATTTCTTCGGAATCAAGCCCATGCACTACGCTCAGGTAGAGGGCGAGTTCGTATACGGCAGCGAGATCAAGAGCATTCTCGAGTACCCAAAGTACGAGAAACGCTTCAACAAGCGCGCTCTCGACACCTATCTTTCGTTCCAGTACGCCGTTCCTCCGCAGACATTCTTCGAGGATATCTTCTGCCTTATGCCGGGTCACTACCTCTGGTATCAGGACGGAGAGGTCGAAACCACACGTTACTTTGAACCGCGCTTCAGACCCGACGAGAGCATTACCGAGGAAGAAGCGGTCGATAAGATCGAAAAGGTATTTGAAAACTCCGTTAACGCCCACAAGATCGCCGACGTTGAGGTTGGCTGCTTCCTGTCGTCGGGCGTTGACTCAAGCTATGTATCCACCTACTTCGCCGACCAAAAGACCTTTACCGTAGGCTTTGACTTCGGCGAGAAATACAACGAGATCAGCTGGGCGCAGGAGCTTAGCCGCAAAATCGGCGTTGAGCACCACACCCACCTTATTACGAGCGAGGAATTCTGGGACGCGGTTCCCACCGTGCAGTACCACATGGATCAGCCGCTTGCCGACCCGTCGTGCATCGCGCTGTACTTTGTGTCGCGCCTCGCGAGCGAATACGTAAAGGTCGTTCTCTCCGGCGAGGGCGCCGATGAGCTTTTCGGCGGCTACACCTGCTACAACGACCCGCGCGTTTTCAAGATGTACCAGAAGATCGTACCGCATTTTCTGCGCAGGGCGATCCGCGCGATCTGCCGCAAGCTGCCCGATATCAAGGGACGCGACTACCTCATCCGTGCCTGCGATCCGCTTGAGGAACGCTACATCGGCAACGCGTTCATGTACGATCTGCGTGAGAAAAGGGCGATCCTCAAAGACCCCTCGATCGCCACGGCGCCTCAGACCCACGCAAAGAAGTATTACTACCGCTGCCGCAAGCAGGACGACGTGACCAAAATGCAGTACCTCGACATGAACATGTGGATGGTAGGCGACATCCTGCTCAAGGCAGACAGAATGAGCATGGCAAATTCGCTCGAGCTGCGCGTGCCCTTCCTCGACAAGGAGGTATTCAAGGTCGCCTCGAGCCTGCCCACAGAGCTGCGCGTCAACAAGCAGAACACCAAGTATGCAATGCGCAAGGCTGCGGTGCGCCATCTTCCCGAGGCTACCGCCGAGAAGGAAAAGCTCGGCTTCCCGGTACCCACGCGCGTATGGCTGCGCGACGAGAAGTACTACAACGTTGTCAAGCGCAAATTCGAGGGCAAAACCGCGCAGAAGTTCTTCAACACCGAGGCGCTTGTCCGCTGGCTCGACGAGCATTTCAGCGGCAAGGAGGACAACAGCCGCCGCGTCTGGACGGTCTATGTGTTCCTCGTATGGTACGATATTTATTTTGACGAGAATTCCGACAAGGTAGAAAAGCCCGTTAACCATCTCGACGAGCTAAAGGCTGTAGCCGAGGCAAGACGCGACAAGCAGATCGATATGCCCGGCGAGGTTATCATGGCTGCTGCCGAGGCTATTGACGAGAACTACGACGCGCCGAACTTCGGCATTGACAAGAGCAAGCCTGCAGAGCAGACAGACGACGGCAGCGAACCCGCGCTGATCGAGAACGTTCCCGAGGAGGAGCCTGCCGCCGAGCCTCAGCCCGAGCCGGAAGCGGCGGACGAGAAGTACGTGAACATTCAGAATCCCGAGGACGACGAGATCTACACCAAGCCGCGCGTGCCGAGAACTCCGCAGGAGCGTATGCAGATGGCGATTGAAAGCATTGAACGCCGCTCAAAGTACCTCGACGAGCCTAACGTGATCTCGGACGAGGCGGTCGACGATATCGTCAGCCAGATTTCGTTCTTTGATGACGACGAGGTCGGAAAGGACGAGGAAACCGACGGCGAATAACGGCTTCACGCAAAAAAACGGAGCGGCTTTATGTCGCTCCGAGATTTTTAGCATCAGCTTTTGAAAACACGTTGAGAATATTTCTGACGCGCGGATATTCCGCTTCAAGGTCGCTCAGCGGCAGCGGATTTTTGCCGATACCCATCTCAACCGTGAATCCGCAGCGGCGGAACCGCTCGATAAACCAGTCCTTAAAGCCGCCGCCCGTGGCAATAGGTTCGGGAGAGGCGACGCGGTAGCCGCTTACTCTCGCCATCTCATCTCCGAGGGCAAGGCAGCAGCCCGGCGTGCTTTTGCCGAAGTCCCAATATATTTCGCGGCCTTGGCTGTGCAGCGCGAGAACGCGGTCAAAGCATTTATTTTCGCAAAGGCGCACAATGGCTTTTGTTTCAGGCTCGCTTTCGGGTCTTTCGCCGCCGTAGCGCGACGGCGAGGGAGAGGTTATGCCCAGCTCGAGCTCACGGCGCTTTACCTCGTTCCACCCGGCGGCAAAGTTGTGGTTTATATCCACTCCGTTTGAGTTCGCCTGCCAGTAGATCTTGTTTTTCAGAGCAATCTCGGTGCCGTCGGGATTAAGGCACGGCACAACGGTAAGCCGCATTCCTTCGGGGTTTTCGGCATATTCTCCTGCGAATTTCAGCGCGGCGAGAATTGTGAGGTACTCCGTCCCGTGAACGCCGCCGACAATCAGGGCGCGCCGGCAGGAGCTTCCGATATCGACCGCCCGAATATCGCGTCCGCAAACGCTCTTGCCGATCGAATAAGGCTTTAAGCGGCGGCGCGCGGCGATTTTATTAAGAAGCATGACCTGATTGCAATAATCGGGATAAATCATATTATCAACCCCTGTGAGGTATTTTTATGAACACCATCGAAACAACTGTAAACAGCAAGGAACTATTCAGCGGCAAGATCCTGCACCTCTTACACGACGAGGTGATTTTGCCGGACGGCGCAAAGGCTATGCGTGAGATCGTACGTCACCCCGGCGGTGTCTGCGTAGCCGCGCTCGACGAGAACAACAACCTGCTATTTGTGCGCCAGTTCCGCTATCCGTACAAGGAGGAGGTGCTCGAGCTGCCCGCAGGCAAGCTCGAAAAGGGCATGACTCCGCTCGAAAACGGAAAGCGCGAGCTGATGGAGGAAACGGGCGCCGAGGGTTATTCCTACATATCGCTCGGACAGATGTACCCGTCGCCCGGCTATACAGACGAGATAATCCACCTTTACGCCTGCCGCATCGCTAGCGTGGGCGACAGGTGCCTTGACGAGGATGAGTTCCTCAACGTTGAGAAAATTCCGCTCGACAAGGCGGCGGAGATGGCTCTGAACAATCAGCTGCCCGACGGAAAAACGCAGATCGCGGTGCTCAAAACTAAGCTGCTGCTCGACAGCGGTAAAATCTAAGGTAATAAAATCAATATGCAGACTCTGACTAATATATGCCCCGAAAAACAGCATACCGCCGCGGCGCTCGGCTTCTTTGACGGGCTTCACCGCGGTCACCGGAAGGTTCTTGCGCTGACGGCGAAGCAGGAAAAATGCGGACTTCTGCCCGTTTGCCTGACCTTTAGCGAAAGCCCCAAGGCGGTTATGTCCGACAAGCCCTTCGTCTACCTTATGACAAGGGAGGACAAGCTGCGCAGCCTTGAGAGCGTAGGGATCCGCAAGGCGGTGCTCGCCGATTTCCGCACGGTCATGAACATGACAGCCGAGAGCTTTTTCTTTGATATCCTGCTCAAAAAGCTGCGCGTGAGGGAGCTTTTCTGCGGCTTCAACTACCACTTCGGCAAGGACGCAGAGGGCGACATAACCATGCTTCAAAGGCTTTGCGACCAAAACAACGTCGGAATAACGATCGTGCCGCCCGAGATGATGGACGGCAAGGTTATCTGCTCGACCCGTATAAAAAACCTGATTTCCGAGGGCGAGATCGAGAAGGCGAACGATATGCTCGGTTCGCGCTTCGGCTTTCGCGCCGAGATAACCCACGGAATGCGCCTCGGCAGAGAGCTCGGCACGCCTACCCTTAATCAGCAGATGCACCCCGATTTGGTTGTGCCGCGCTTCGGGGTTTACGCTTCGCTCGTGACGCTGGAGAACGGCGGACAGTACTGCGGCGTTACGAACATCGGAATTAAGCCGACCGTGGGCGGTACAAAGCCGCTCTGGGAGACGTGGATGCCCGAATACCGCGGCGCGGAGCTTTACGGAGAACAGGCGGACGTAAGGCTGCTGTCGTTCATCCGTCCGGAAAAGAAGTTTGAAAATCTGACCCTGCTCAGAGAGGAGATCATGCGAAACGCGGCTCAGGCTCAGGAGGACTACGCGCGCATGAATTCATTCAAAAATCTGATAAAATGAGGATTGGCTATGGAATACAGTTTGATGTTTCCGCAGAACGCGGAGCAAAGCTATAAGACCCTGACGCCCGAGAGCGTCAACGACCTTTCGATTGAATTCCTTCTGGACGCGCTCACAAAGCAGCGATACGAGCGCGACCACATCCGCAAGATCATGACCCGTGTGACCGACGACCCCGAGGTCATCCGCTACCGCTGCGACGTTTTTGAGGACTTTCTGCGTTTTCCGAAGTTGCGCGACGCTATGGAGGAGCTTGTTGTAAAGCTCGCCGACCTGCGCGACGTTGAGCGTTTTCAGAAGGATCAGGAGGGTTCGGCACTGTGGTCTCTCGTCAACCGCCTGCGCGAAATCGACGACTACGTAACCTGTATCACAGCCATGAAAAACGTCCTCGACGAGCTTGACGTAAGGTCGGAGGGAATGCTCACTCTGCGCAAAATCATCAGTGATATCTCGGCTGACAGCGGCTTTCCCGAACTGCGGCAGGATATCGACGAGACCTTTGAGAAGGTGCGCCGTATCAAGAGCATTACCATCGGCGTGAACCTCGACAATATGCTTTGTCCGTCCTCAGCCGGCGTTGTGTCGCTCAACGACATCGAGTACCGCGAATCAAGCCTGATGCGCCGCTTTATGAACTTTGCCGACCGCAAGGACGAGCTGCACCACGGCACCGATACCGGCAGCATCCGCGTTTTTCATCCGGCAACCCCGGTAAAGGCGGTGGAGTTCAGCCAGAAGGTCGAGCTAAACGACAACATGACCGGCACGCGCGTCCGCACCTCGGCGGTCACCGGAGCCGATTCGCTGTCAAACGCGATCAAGGACACCGTCACGAACATCATGAAGCAGACGGTCAACGAGATCAAGAACACTATCAAAAGATACGTCAACATCAGCGGCTATATGCTCATCAATCTCATGCCCGAGATCCTCTTTTACATCCGCTGGGCTGAGCTTATCGAGAAAATCATGGCTACAGGAATGCCGGTCTGCAAGGCGCAGATTTTGCCGCCCGAGAAGCGCGACTGCAGCTTTAAGGGACTTTATAACCTCAAGCTCGCCATCAACAAGGCAGGCGGCGAGGATATTAATATCATCACCAACGATATCGACTTTAACGACGATATGCGCATTTTCATTCTCACAGGCCCCAACCGCGGCGGCAAGACTATATTTACTCAGGCGTGGGGAATCGCGATGCTGCTCGCTCAGCTTGGCGTTTACATTCCTGCCGAAAGCGCGTCTGTCAGTCCGTGCGACAACATCTTCACGCATTTTCCGGCTGACGAGAACGACACCGTCGACCTCGGCCGTCTCGGCGAGGAGAGCAAGCGTCTGTCCGAGATTTTCGGTCAGGCAACCGAGCGCAGCATAATGCTGCTCAACGAGAGCCTCGCGACCACCAGTGTAACCGAGGGTCTGTTCATCGCGAAGGACGTTGTAAGGGCGATGCGCTACCTCGGCACGCGCTGTATTTTCAACACCCATATGCACGACCTCGCACGAAGCGTTGACGCGCTCAACGAGGAGGTAGAGGGTACAAGCAAGGCGGCGAGTCTTGTCACGGGCGTTCACGACGGCGAGCGAAGCTTCAAGGTGAGCCTGCTTCCTCCGCAGGGCATAAGCTACGCCAAGGATATCGCTCTCAAGTACGGCGTTTCGTTCAGGCAGATAAAAGAGAGCATAGACAATCGTACACAGTAAAAAAATAACGGAAAGGCTGAATTTTCAACCTTTCCGTTTTATTTTTGCGGCAGATAATTTATCAGTAAACCTTTTCCGCGACAGCCGCGAGAACGGTTCTGCCCGACATGCGGTATCTGCGGTCATAGAGCATGATATTGTTGTGCTCCGCGATAACCTCGTTCGGCGCTCTGCCTGTGTCGAAGTAAAGCTTCCAGACATAGCCGGTGGGCAGCGAGGGAAGCTCGATGAAGGCGTCCTCCCAGTGGGCGTTGATGGCGAAGTAAACTATCTCGTCGAGGTCGGGAACGTCCTTTGACATACCGGCGTACATAACCGCCACCATGCGCGAGTTCTCGTTGAAGTCGGTTTTCCACGGCTGAGCGCCGTGAATGCTCTCGGGCGGGAAGGTGCATCTCGCCACGTCGCGGTTTTTGGTGATTACGTGGAAGCGCTTTCTGAACGAGATCATGTATTTGGCAAATTCAAATACGTCGCCGAATTTCTCTTTTCTGCTCCAGTCGAGCCAAGAGGTCAGATTGTCCTGACAGTAGGCGTTGTTGTTGCCGAACTGGGTGTTGCAGAATTCGTCGCCTGCGAGGAAAAGTGCGGGTCCGCGGCTGCACATAAGCGTTGCGAACGCGTTCTTGACCAGCTTGCGGCGCAGCGAGTTGATGTATTCGTCGCTCGTTTCGCCCTCAAAGCCGCAGTTCCAGCTGTTGTTGTCGTTCGCGCCGTCGGTGTTGTCCCAGCCGTTGAGGTAGTTGTGCTTTTCGTTGTAGGCGTACATGTCGTAGAGCGTAAAGCCGTCGTGACAGGTCAGGAAGTTGACCGATGCGCTGTGGCCTCTGTAGGACGGGTCGTACAAGTCCTTCGAGCCAGTCAGACGGTTAGCCGCCGCCCATGCGAGGTTGCCGTCGCCCTTGAGGAAGCGGCGAAGGTCGTCGCGGTATCTTCCGTTCCACTCGGACCAGCGGTTCCAGCTCGGGAACGAGCCTACCTGATACAGTCCGGCGGCGTCCCATGCCTCGGCGATAAGCTTTGTTTTGCCGAGGATCGGGTCAAAGGCGAGGCTCTTGAGCAGGGGAGGCTGCTCCATGGGGGTGCCGTCCTCGTTTCTTCCGAGAATAGACGCGAGGTCAAAGCGGAAGCCGTCGATTTTGTATTCCGTGACCCAGTAGCGCAGACAGCTCTTGATGAAGTCGCGCACTATCGGGTGGTTGCAGTTGAGCGCGTTGCCGCAGCCGCTGAAATTGTAGTACTTGCCGTCGGGCGTGAGCATGTAGTAAATGCTGTTGTCGAGTCCCTTGAACGAGAAGAACGGTCCTTTCTCGTTGCCCTCGGCAGTGTGGTTGAAAACAACGTCGAGGATAACCTCGATGCCGTTTGATTTCAGATCGCGGATAAGCTTTTTAAGCTCCGTACCCTCGCGGTGATGGCGGTGGTCGCTTTCGTAGCTTGTGTTGGGAGCGAAGAAGCAAACGGTGTTGTAGCCCCAGTAGTCGTAAAGCTGCTCGCCGTTGAAGTTGCGGTATGAGCCCATTTCGTCGAACTCAAAGATGGGCATAAGCTCGACGGCGTTGATTCCCAGCTCCTTGAGGTACGGGATCTTCTCGCGGATACCCTCGAAGGTGCCGCGGTTTTTGACTCCCGAGGAAAGGTCCTCGGTAAAGCCTCTTACGTGGAGCTCGTAGATAACAAGCTCCTCCATGGGGATATGCGGAAATTTGATATTGCCCCAGTCGTAGTCGTTAAACACGACCCTCGCCTTGTAGACGCAGGTGTTGGGCTGACGAACGCCCCAGCCGCTCTGACCTGTGACCGCCTTTGCGTACGGGTCGAGAACATACATGTCCTTGTTGAAGATAAGTCCCTTTTCGGGCTTGTTAGGACCGTCGAGGGAATAAGCGTACTCAAACTTGTCGATCTCAATTCCGAACACGATCATCGAGTACGTGTTTCCGACCTTGAAGGAATCCGGAAACGGTATGCGTGCATAAGGCCATTTCGAACCCGGGTAGAACAGCAGAAGCGTGCACGAGGTAGCGTAGAATGAGCTGATAGTAAAGTTTACTCCTCCGCGCACCGGGGTAGCGCCGTCCATATCGTAGTAGCCGGGTCTGACGTCGAAGCCGAGGATATTATCCGTAGGCTTTAAGTCCCTTAACATTAAAGCACCCCTTTTATAATTTTGCATAGATAATTGTATCATGTTAACGCACATTTTTCAATTAGAAAAATTAAGGATTTTCCATGAAAAATTGTCATAAGCGCATATAATGAGGAATTGCTGACAAAATATGACAAAAACACGTATTTTTTGTATTACAACTAAATTTTTACTGTTGTGTTTACAAATTTTATATGGTATAATGATTGTAACTGTAAACCACCAAAAAATCACTTAAAAGAAAGGGTGTAAAAATTATGGTTGTAAGAGATATTCTCGAAATCTTAGAGGGCGAAATTATCTGCGAGGGCGACCTCGATCAGGAAATCAAAACCGCCTGCGGCTCCGATATGATGAGCGACGTTCTCGCGTTTGTAAAGGATCAGTCGGTGCTTCTCACGGGTCTTGTAAATCCGCAGGTAGTCCGCACCGCCGAGATGATGGATATGGCTTGTATCGTATTTGTAAGAGGCAAGGTGCCCGACGAGTCGATCATCCGCCTCGCCGAGAGCAGAGACATCACGCTGATGAAAACGCGCTTCAGAATGTTTACCGCGTGCGGACTTCTTTATTCCAACGGACTTAGCGGAGGAACAAAGGTATGAGCAACGCGATTCATCTTCACTACGAGGTATCGGGCGAGGATTTTACGCGTGCGGGCGAGGCGAGCGGTCTTGTCAAAAAGACTCTCAAAAAGCTCGGCTATAATTCCGACGCAATCCGCCGCGTAGCTATCGCAATGTACGAGGCTGAGATAAACATGGTTATCCACGCCGAGGGCGGCTACTGCGACGTAGATATTTATCCCGACCGCGTTGAGATCCTGCTCGCCGACAAGGGACCCGGCATTCCCGACGTAGAAAAGGCTATGCAGGAGGGTTATTCCACAGCGCCCGACAATGTGCGCACTCTGGGCTTCGGAGCCGGCATGGGTCTGCCCAATATCAAAAAATACACCGACGACATGCGTATCGAAACCACCCTCGGAGTCGGCACGAACGTCTATCTGACCGTCGTTGTAAACGCGTAAAAAACCACTGCTAAGGAGAATTTTAATGGGTAACTATTTCCATTCAGTTGAGCTTAACGCCGACAAGTGCTGCGGCTGCACCAACTGTCTGAAGAGATGTCCGACGGAGGCAATCCGCGTTCACGGCGGCAAGGCGAGGATCCTGCCCGAGCGCTGTATCGACTGCGGCGAGTGCATCAGGATCTGCCCACACCACGCCAAAAGCGCGTACAGCACTAAAATTGAAGAAATCCAAAACTTTAAATACACCGTCGCCATTCCCGCTCCGGCGCTGTTCGGTCAGTTCAACGGGCTTGACAACATCGACTTTGTTCTGACGGGACTCAAAAAAATCGGCTTCGACCACGTTTTCGAGGTTTCACGCGCCGCAGAGCTTGTCAGCGAGGCTACGCGCAGGCTGATTAAGGAGGACAAGCTCAAAAAGCCGATCATCAGCTCAGCCTGTCCGTCGGTTGTAAAGCTCATCAAGATCCGCTTTCCCGAGCTGTGCGGCAACGTGCTCAATCTGCTCGCGCCGATCGAGGTAGCGGCTAAAATCGCACGCCGCGAGGCTATGGAAGCAACCGGTCTGCCGTCGGAGGACATAGGCGTGTTCTTCATCACTCCCTGCCCTGCAAAGGTGACGGAGATCCACTCGCCCAACTACGCCGAGAAATCGGAGGTCGACGGCGCGATCGCGATCTCGAAAATCTACCCCGAGCTTGCCCACGCGATGGATCACCTAGACGAGGTCGAGCCTATCGCGCAGTCGGGACTCCTCGGCATCGGCTGGGCTACCTCGGGAGGAGAGGCTGCCGCCATGCTAGGCGACAAGTACCTCGCCGCCGACGGTATCGAGAACGTAATCCGCGTTCTCGAGGAGCTTGAGGACGAGCACATCCGCGACGTGGACTTCATCGAGCTCAACGCCTGTTCGGGCGGCTGCGTAGGCGGCGTGCTGACGGTCGAGAACCCGTACGTCGCTCAGGCTAGGATCCACAACCTCAGAAAGTACCTGCCCGTATCGCTCAATCACATCGACGGCAGAAGCATTGACGACATGATGTGGACGGAGGAGCTGACCTTCGACGCCGACATCTTCCGCCTCGACGAGGATATCATCAGGGCTATGGAGATGATGAGCCGCATGGAGGAGATCCGCGAGGGACTTCCGGGACTGGACTGCGGATCCTGCGGAGCGCCTACCTGCCGGGCTATGGCTGAGGATATCGTCCGCGGCAAGGCGAAGGAAACCGACTGCATACACAAGCTGAAGGCAAAGATCCAGAGCGTCTACGACCAGCTTAAGAATACGATCTGACGCAAGCGAGGTAACAATATGAATGTAAAAGAATTTGCCGAAAGGCTCGATTTAAAGGTATTGGTTGAGGGCGATACGGAGCGCGAGATCACCGGCTGCTATATCGGCGACCTGCTGAGCTGGGTCATGGGCAGAGCGCCCGAGGACTCGGCGTGGCTGACTGTTATGGGCAACATCAACTCGATCGCCGTCGCGACCCTCGCCGACGTAAGCTGCATAGTGCTTGTGGAGAACGCCGCGCTCGACGAGAACGCGCGCGCCAAAGCAGAGATGCACGAGGTGAATATCCTGCTCTCAAAGGAGAACAGCTATCATCTCGCGGTCAAGCTCCACGAGCTTTTGAGCTGACATGAAATACTACTACGATCTTCACCTCCATTCCTGTCTTTCGCCCTGCGGCGACATGGACATGACCCCGAACAACATAACGGGCATGGCAAAGCTGCTCGGGCTTGACATAATTGCCCTCACCGACCACAACACCTCTCTCAACTGCGGGGCGACCATCGCGGCGGGCAGGGAGAACGGCGTTGTCGTCGTCCCGGGGATGGAGCTGACCACAAGCGAGGATATACACGCGGTCTGTCTTTTCCCGACGCTTGAACGCGCCCTTGAGTGGAGCGAATACGTCGACAGCCACCGCATCAAAATCAGAAACCGACCCGACATCTACGGCAGACAGGTAATTATGAACGCGCTTGACGAGGAGATCGGCGAGCTGGAGCACCTGCTTTTGCCCGCGACCGAGATCAGCATAATGAACGCGTATTCTTTGGCGCGCTCGTTCGGAGGGATTTGCTATCCGGCGCACGTCGACCGCGACAGCCTGTCGATACTCTCGGTTCTCGGCGAGATCGACGAAAGCTGCGGCTTTATCACCGCCGAGCTTGCCGACAAAACAAAGCTCGAAGCCCTGCGAAAAATGCACCCGATCCTCGACACGCTCAATATCGTTACCAACTCCGACGCCCATTATCTGGAAAATATGCGCGACGCGGAGAACCGAATCGAGCTTGAGGAGCTGAGCGCAGAGTGTCTTGTCGAGCGGCTGAACACGCCTTTGTATGTGTGAAATAGTCAAATTTTGACACAGCAAACTGTCATAAAAAAGCGATATAATCAGCAATTTGTATTCATAGGATAAAATATGACTATTTTTCGTTAAAAAAATGTCGTTCTGATTGTGTATTCGTTTAAAAGAGGGAAAAATTTTTATAGACTTTCACAGCCGTTTTGTGATATAATCACTGTAAGTAAATATAATATTCACCGAATTGGGAATATTTTTTTTATGGTATTTGACAAATTGAAATCAGGGAGGAAAAACAATGCAAAAGAAAATCAGCAGCATTCCCTTTAGTGGGACGCCTGAGCAGGAAGCAAAGCTCAAAGAGTCGATTGCCCGTCATATCGACGATCCCGGCGCGGTAATGCCCGTGCTTCAGGAGGCTCAGGAAATCTACGGTTATCTGCCGATTGAGGTGCAGACAATGGTAGCTGAGGGTCTC
>CACXAO010000038.1 GCA_902765625.1 uncultured Ruminococcus sp.
CGTTGGCAATAACCTCAATCAGATCGCACGAAAGATCAATTCAAAACGGTTTTTCTTCGGAAAATTCGATTCGGTTATCGAAGGTCAGCGAAAAATCTACGACGCGATTCTCGATTTGAAAGGAGATGACAGCTGATGGCAACGGTCGTGTTTATCCCTGAGAGCACACAGAATCGCTTCGCAATGCGGGCGGTTATCAATTACTGTCAGCAGGAGTATAAGACCTTTGACAGCATATCCAAGCGCAGATTAATCAGCGGTGTCAACTGCGACGGAGCCAATTCCTTCAAGGAATTCATGGCAACGAAAAAGGTTTACGGCAAAGACAACGGCATATTTTTCTATCATTACGCGCAATCGTTCTCGCCGTCTGAAAAGCTTACGCCCGAACAGGCGCACGAAATCGCTCTTGAATTTGCGGAGAAAGCGTGGGAAGGTCATGAGGTTTTGGTCACGACTCACTGCGACGCCTCTCATATACACAGCCACTTCGTCATCAATTCTGTCGGCTTTGAATCGGGAATGAAACTGTGCCAGACACCGTCAACACTGAAAAAACTGCGCAAGCTCAGCGACGAAATCTGTATTGCTCACGGTCTTTCCGCTCTCCAACCATACGAGGGCGGCGGTAAAAGACTGTCCACCAGAGAGTACCGAGCGAGGATGAAGGGCGAAAGCTGGAAACAAAAGCTGGCGAATGACATCGATAAGGCGATGGAATACAGCGGAAGCAAGGACGAGTTTATCCGCTCGATGTCCATTCTCGGTTACCACATGACATGGACGGATGAGAGAAAGTATCTGACCTTTCATTGCCCCAACGGCAAAAGCTGCCGTGACATCAAGCTCCACGACGAGAAGTATCTAAAGGAAAATATCGAGCGCGAGCTCCTGCAAAGGGAGTTTCCCGACAGCAGTTCTGGTGAAAAACAGTCGACAGGCTGGGAGGATTCGCGCGAGCTTTACGAGCAGCATCTGCGAGAACGCGCCCTTACAAAAGCAGAATCTCAGGGAGTTGCCGACAGCTATCCAACTGTTATTGGCAACGTTGGCAGCCTTGCCGGAGCAGTTTCAAAAATCGTCAGTCTTCATGGTGAGAGTGACTTCTCGGGTATAAAGAATTATTTCAATGATTTCTACGCCAGGGACACAAGCAAGAAGATTAGAGCCGTCATTCATTCAAAAGGTGAACGTGGTGAAAGAATCAGCACAACGGTGCCTTACGGATATATGCGTAGCCCCGACAATCCAAAGGATTGGATTCCCGACCCTGAAACCGCGCCGATTGTGAAAGAAATCTTCGATTTATACGCAAGCGGAATCGGAATACACAAAATCTGTACTCTATTTGCAGAACACGAGGTTGTTTGTCCAAGTGTATATGCTTTTAAGAAAACAGGTAAAAGAAGCGGTCATCTTGACCTTAATAATCCATATCAATGGACTATCACAACTATCCGCAGGATGCTTTCAAACAGATTCTACGTTGGTGATACAGTCAACTTTAAGACTTATTCTAAGTCGAATAAGTTAAAAAAGCGTATCAAGAACGAGCCTGAGAATATTCTTATCTTTGAGAATACTCACGAAGCAATTATCGACAGAAAGACCTTTGATATTGTCCAGAAACATTTTAAAGGAAGAAAACGTCCAGATGCACAAGGCAATATGGATAAATACGCGGGTTATCTGTACTGCGGAGATTGCGGTAAACGGATGTATCTGCACCGCTCAAAAACGATGCCTGCCGAGAAAAACTACTTCCAGTGCGGCGGTTATCAGCAGGGAAAATCAAGATGTACCGTACACAATATCAAGGAACAGGTACTTGATACGCTCGTCCTTGCACAGTTGAAATCCATGATATCAATGGCGAGCAACCACAGCGATGAGTTTTACGCAATAGCAACCGAGAAAGGCAAAGCCGAAGCTAAGAAGTATTACGATTCGGCAGAAAAAGAAAAATCAGAGTTGACTGCAAGACTTCACGATCTGGACAACATCATCCGTTGCTTGTACGAGGACAGAGTAGTCGGACGTATCACTCCGGAACGCTATGATTTCCTTGCGTCAGGCTACGAAGAAGAACAGGCGCAGATTCGCACTAAGCTGAACGAACTCAACGAAAAAATCAATGAGATTGATTTGCAGGAGAAATACGTCAAGGAGTTCATTGCAAAGGCAAAAGAGTATATCAACATTGAAAAACTCACTCCCGAAATCCTCCGCGCCTTCATTAAGCGAATCGACGTCTACGAAAAGGAAGTCAAATACTCGCATACCTGTGGCAACACCATCGTCATCCAGTACACATTCCAGTTAGATAAAAACTAAATAGAAAATACCCTGAATGAGATTAAAACCTTCAGGGTATCACTGCCACCAAATTTTCCGTTAAGAACATCACGGAGAACCGCCGTCGGCTTTTTAAATCACGTAATTGTTGATGTAAAGCTCACGCTGATTGTCGAGCAGATCCTGAAGGGTGATGCTGTTGAGATAATCGCTGATCACCTTGTACAAGCCCTTCCAAAGCGGAAGCGTAACGCATTCGCCTGCGCGTTCGCATTCAATCGGGTCGTGGTCAAGACACGCCACCGGCGCTATGCTGCCCTCGGTAAGCTTGAGTATCTCGCCGATTTTGTATTGATCGGGCTCCTTTGCGAGCTTGTAGCCGCCCTGATATCCGCGGTTTGCGCTCAAAATGTCCGAGCGGTTTAAAATAGGAATAATCTGTTCGAGGTATTTTTTTGAAACATTCTGACGGTTTGCAATGTCCTTGAGGGCAATGTAGCCGTCATTTTTGTGCTCAGCCAAATCGAGAAGAAGCCGCAGCGCGTAACGTCCTTTTGTCGAAATTTTCACATTAATCCCACCAAATCACTAAGTTTTAAGAGTATTATAGCATATAGAATCGTGTTTTGCAAGATTTGTTTTAAAATTCCGAGAAAATCATATGGGCTTGCGCATTATCGAGCTCCAGCGGCTTATCGTAGTCGATTCGGTTGATTGTGCCGTACAGCCTGCCGAAAACAACGGTGGTGCCGCCCAGCTTTGCCGCCATAGCCTCGCCTCGTACGGTGAACGGCTTGAACGTAATGTCCAGCGCCGACATTCCGCCCTTGTAGTAATACGGCCGGTCGATTCGGTTCTGCGTTCCC
The DNA here is from genome assembly GCA_902765625.1 of uncultured Ruminococcus sp. GTDB lineage: Bacteria > Bacillota > Clostridia > Oscillospirales > Acutalibacteraceae > Ruminococcoides. The sequence continues at coordinate 3,162 of CACXAO010000038.1, forward strand.
TTAACCGAAATCTGCGAGAGTTTTTCAAGCTTTCCGTCGTAGAAAAAGCAGTTCTCGTTTCCGTAGCGGTTGTCTCCGACGCGGCTTGCGAGGTTCAGCGAGAAGCGCTTGCCGCCGAGAATGCAGTCGGCGGACAGCCTTTGATACTGATGCTCGCGCGGCTTAAAGAACCGCGTTTTGTCGAGATATGCGCGTGAGCTATTTTCTTTTAAGGAATATTCCATTCCGCCGATTTTAATTAAGCCCTGCGCGGAGTAGCATGGCATAAATCTTTTGAAGTAAAAGTATTTTCGGTTGCGCTCAAACGGAGCCAGCTCGTTGAGATTCTCAACAATATTCTTTTTAAGAAAAATGTTGCAGTAAAAATCATCAAAGCCGCCGAATTCGCCGAAAGCGCATTTTATAATCTTGCCGTCGATAGTGTTGGTCAGCTGCAGGTTGATTCCCTTGTCCTCGAAAGAAAACTCGCCGTTGCTGTCGCTTCTCGGAAGCTCAAACCGGGTAAACCGCAGCTTCTTGTTCAGGTTATCGCAGATAACGCCGCCGCGCTTGAGGTCGGCAACCGCGATTTTGACGTTGAATTCCCTTACGTAATTCTCAATCGCGAAATAGAGCGAGACGTCGCCGTTGTTGATAAAGATGATTTCGCGCTCGCAGTGCTTTGCTACGGATTTTCCAAGCTCGTCGTTGCGGATAAACACAGGGGTTCTCGCCCAACCTGCCTGCATGACCTCGCCGTTTTCTTCAAAAATATTGCAGGGCTGTATAATCTCACGCTGCAATTTCATCACTCCAAATCTTTCCTGAATGACTGATTCCTTTAGAATATATCAAACTTTATTTTGCTTTTCAAGAATTTTAACAAAACTGTAATAAGAAACTCTCTTACAGAATAGTTTGTACAGACGGGAGTGAATTAATTGAGAAAAATTCTGATTATTTTTGTGTTTTTTTCCGTTCTTCTCTGCGGCTGCACCAAGAGCTCCTCGGGAAGCATTGACGAGCTGTGCGACTATTCGTGGAGTAAAACCCTTGACGGCGGAGCAAAGATCAGGCTGAGCTTTGAAGGCGACGACGCTTGTCTTACCGTCGACAGCGCCGGAGAGAGTATCGAAATCGCAGGAAGGTGCGTGGTCGACGAGAGCAATATAGTTATCTTTGTGCCGTCCTTGTCGCTCAACTACGGCTTTGAATATCTTCCTTTGGGCGACGAGCTTGAGCTGAGCTACGAGGGAGATACAATTACGCTTGAAAAAGAGAAATAAATATTGCGAAACACAATCCTTTGTGTTATAATGTATGGGAATGTAATTTATTATGTGTCATTATGCCATTTTATCGGGGGTAATACTTTGGTTGTTTTCGGAATCGATCCCGGGTACGCGATTGTCGGCTGGGGCGCAATCAGCTTTCAGGCTAACACCTACAGGGCAATCGGCTACGGTTCGGTGGAAACCGAGGCTCATACCGACTTCAACGCGCGTCTTGAATATATATACGACGAGCTTTATTCGATACTCAGCCGCTGCCGGCCCGACGCGCTTTCGATCGAGCGGCTGTATTTCCAGACAAACCAAAAAACCGCGATCAAGGTGGCGCAGGCGAGAGGAGTAACGCTTCTTGCCGCGCAAAAGCTGAAAATCCCGATTTTCGAGTACACACCGCTTCAGGTTAAAACGGCGGTAACGGGCTACGGCAAGGCGCATAAGCCGCAGGTTATGGAGATGACGCGCCGTTTGCTCAATCTCGCCGAAATGCCCAAGCCCGACGACACAGCCGACGCTTTGGCTATAGCCATCTGCCACGCGCAGGCGGCAGGCTCGGAGCTGAGAAGGGCGATGTATCAGCGCGGCACGCATTATCAGTAAGGCGAACAGCGGCGTTTGTTAAAAGGAGATAAAAATGATTTATTCAGTCAGAGGAACCCTGATTCACACCACACTCTCCGGTGCGGTTGTTGAGTGCGCAGGCGTCGGATATTACTGCCAGACAACCGTGAACACATTAAGACAGCTAAAGACAGGCACAGAGGTAACTCTGTATACATATTTAAATGTCCGCGAGGACGCAATGGAGCTTTTCGGATTTGCCACCACAACCGAGCTTGAAACCTTCAAGACCCTTATCAGCGTAAGCGGCGTGGGTCCCAAGGCGGGTTTGGCTATCCTTTCGCAGCTCACTCCGGAGCAGGTTGCAATGGCGATCGCCACCGACGACGTAAAGACGATAACAAAAGCGCAGGGTATAGGCAAAAAAATCGCCCAGCGCATTATCCTTGAGCTGAAGGACAAGCTCGCAAAGGCGGCGGTATCAGACCCGGACTTTTCCGCGGTTTCATCAGGCGCGGCAGCCGCTGCGTCGGGCAACGTGCCGAAGGCTGTAGAGGCGCTCGGGGTTCTTGGCTACACGCCTGCCGAGGTTGCGCCGGTTCTCGCGGCGTTCGACAGCTCGCTTCCCGTGGAGCAGCTGATAGCCATGACGTTAAGACAGATGGGAAGACAGTAAATGAGCAATACGCATTTTTCTGATGATTTCGATTTTGAAAACAGAATAATGGAGCCTACGGAGCTTCCCGAGGATAACGCCGAGGGCGACAATCCTCTCCGACCCAAAAACCTCGACGAATATATCGGTCAGGAAAAGGCGAAGGAGAACCTCAGAGTATATATCGAGGCGGCGAAAATCCGTCACGAAACCCTCGACCACGTTTTGCTTTACGGACCTCCGGGACTCGGCAAAACCACCCTCGCCGGAATTATTGCAAACGAGCTGGGCGTAAATATCCGCATCACCTCGGGACCCGCGATCGAAAAGCCGGGCGATCTCGCAGCGCTCCTCACCAATCTGAACGAGGGCGACGTGCTGTTTATTGACGAGATCCACCGTCTCAGCCGTTCGGTCGAGGAGGTGCTATATCCGTCGATGGAGGATTTCGCGATAGATATTATCACGGGCAAGGGTCAGATGGCGGCTTCATATCATCTGCCGCTTCCGCGTTTTACCCTTGTCGGCGCTACCACGAGGGCGGGTCAGTTAACCGCACCTCTGCGCGACCGTTTCGGAGTTTTACTCAGACTTGAGCTTTACACACCGGAGGAGCTTGCGCAAATCGTAATGCGAAGCGCCGGCATTCTCGGCATAAAAACAGACTATGAGGGCGCAATTGAGATCGCCTCGCGTTCTCGCGGTACGCCCCGAATAGCAAACAGAATGCTTAAACGCGTCAGAGACTTCGCGCAGGTGATGTCCGACGGCGTTATCACCCTCGACACAGCACGAACCGCTCTGGACAGGCTCGAAATCGACGAGCTGGGTCTTGACGGCAACGACAGGCGAATGCTCGAGGCTATAATCCGCTTCTACAACGGCGGTCCCGTCGGTCTTGAGACCCTTGCCGCCGCAATCGGAGAGGAAGCGGTCACTATTGAGGACGTCTATGAGCCGTACCTCATGCAAATCGGTTTTCTGAGCCGCACACCGCGCGGCCGCTGTATTACCGCGGAGGGTTGCCGCCACCTCGGCTACGACTTCCCAAAGGGAGCCGTGATAGGTGCGGCCACTCAGCCGAACTTGTTTGACAACAACAAATAAGGAGCAGTTATGCGATTATCCGGAAAATGGAAAGACTACGAGCTTATCGATACCTCCGACGGCGAGCGTCTTGAGCGCTGGGGAGATATTATTCTTATCAGACCCGACCCTCAGATCATCTGGTCAACGGGCAAAAAGAATCCCCTGTGGAGAAACGCTCACGCGAGGTATCACCGTTCGAATAAGGGCGGCGGCTACTGGGAACCCTACCGTAAGGTGCCCGACCGCTGGACTATCCGCTACGGCGAGCTTGTTCTCAATATCAAGCCGATGGGCTTTAAGCATACGGGAGTATTTCCCGAGCAGGCGGTTAACTGGGATTTTGCCGCCGAAAAAATCATAAATGAAAACAGACATCTCAAGGTTCTCAATCTCTTTGGTTATACGGGCTGCGCAACTCTGGCTTGTATGAAAGCCGGCGCTGTGGTTTGCCACGTAGACGCTTCCAAGGGAATGGTGCAGTGGGCAAGGGAGAACGCTAACTCGAGCGGCATTGCCGATTTGCCCGTGCGCTGGCTGATTGACGACTGTATTAAGTTTGTGCAGCGTGAAATCCGCCGCGGCAACCGCTATGACGCGATAATTATGGATCCGCCGTCATACGGCAGAGGCCCCGGAGGAGAGGTCTGGAAGCTGGAGGAGAAGCTTTTTCCGCTTGTCGATTTGTGCAGGCAGGTTTTGAGCGACGATCCCGCGTTTTTCATTCTTAATTCCTACACCACGGGACTTTCGCCCGCCGTTATGGAGTATCTGCTCGGCGTAGAGCTTCAGAAGAGCTTCGGCGGCAGCGTTTCAAGCGATGAAATCGGACTAAAGGTGACCGACACGGGACTTATTTTACCGTGCGGTTCAACCGCGATCTGGGAGAAATAATATGTTCATATCAATAGAAAACGTGTCTTTCTCGTATGACAGCGTCGAGGACGGTCAGCCCGTCAAAAATGCCGTAGACGGCGTTTCGCTCACCGTTGAACAGGGTGAGTTTGTGGCTGTCATAGGACACAACGGCTGCGGCAAGTCAACGCTTGCCAAGCATCTTAACGCAATGCTATTGCCCGACAGCGGCAAGGTGTATGTTGACGGAGACGACACAGCCGACGAGAATAAAACCTGGGAGATCCGCGAAAAGGTGGGACTTGTGCTTCAGAATCCCGACAATCAGCTGGTAGCGAGCATTGTTGAGGAGGACGTCGCCTTCGGACCCGAAAACCTTGGGGTTGAGCCGGGAGAGATCCGCGAGAGAGTCGATAAAGCGCTCAAGGCGGTCGGTATGTACGAGTACCGTCTGCACGCGCCGTACAAGCTCTCGGGCGGTCAGAAGCAGCGCATAGCGATCGCGGGCATTCTGGCTATCCAGCCTCAGTGCATCGTTCTCGACGAGCCGACCGCGATGCTTGACCCGAGCGGCAGGGAAGAGGTTATGTCCACCCTGATCCGCCTCAATAAAGAGATGGGCATTACCGTAGTTCTTATCACGCACTACATGGACGAGGCGGTGTCAGCCGACCGCGTTGTCGTGATGGACAGCGGAAGGGTGCTCACTCAGGGTACGCCCGGAGAGGTGTTCTCTCAGGTGGAGCTGCTAAAAAAACACAGACTTGACGTGCCGCAGGCGGCGGAGCTTGCTTTTCGCTTAAAGGGCTGCGGCGTTGATATAGACCGCATTCCGCTCGACGAGGCGGAATGCGCAGAAATGCTCATGGAGGTGTTGCAATGAGTAGCATCCTTGAGCTGAAAAACCTGAGCTTTGTCTACGGTCAGGGAACTCCGTTTGAGAAAACCGCGGTGGACAATCTCAGCGCGACGATAGAAAAAGGCGAATTTATCGGAATAATCGGTCACACGGGTTCGGGCAAATCGACGCTCGTCCAGATGCTGAACGGGCTGATGAGACCGACAGGCGGACAGGTTCTGCTCGACGGAAAGGATATCTGGAGCGAGCCGAAGAAGATAAGAGAGATCCGTTTTCGCGTGGGCATGGTGTTCCAGTACCCCGAATACCAGCTTTTTGAGGACACCGTATACAAGGATATTGCCTTCGGAGCGAAGAACAAGGGACTTACGGGCGACGAGCTCGACAAGGCAGTCCGCAAGGCTGCCGAGTTTACGGGGTTAAAAGGGGAATTGCTCGAAAAATCGCCGTTTGATTTGTCGGGAGGAGAAAAGCGCCGCGCCGCGATCGCCGGCGTTATGGCAATGGAGCCTGAGGTGCTTATTCTCGACGAGCCTACCGCGGGTCTTGACCCGATGGGCAGAGAAATCTTGCTCAGTCAGATCGTAAATTACCACAAGGAGCGCGGCATAACCGTGCTGCTTGTTTCACACAGCATGGAGGATATCGCGCGCGTAGCCGGCAGGATAATGGTAATGAACCACGGTGCGCTGCACGATTTTGACAAGACAAAAAGCGTTTTCGCAAAGGGCGGCGAGTTGCGAAAAATCGGGCTGAAGGTGCCTCAGGTCACACGGATCATGCAGACCCTCAGAGAACGCGGAGTAGATGTGCCTGACGGCATATTGACCGTCGACGAAGCCCTCGAGGTGCTCTCCTCACTGCTCAAGAAGGAGGGTAAGATATGGTAAGAGACGTAGCCTTCGGACAGTATTTCCCGGGAAAAAGTCTTATGCACCGGCTCGACCCGCGGGCAAAGCTTGTCTGTTTTGTAGCGTTCGTGGTGTTGATTTTCTTCACCTTCAACTACGCGGCTCTCGGACTGATCGCAGCATTCACCGTGTTTATGATTGCCGTGAGCGGCGTTTCGCCGAAATTTTACTTTAAGAGCCTAAAGGTAATTTTGTTTGTGGTGCTTTTCACCTCTGTGCTGAACCTCTTTTACGGTTCGGGCGAGGCGATCTGGCAGTGGTGGATATTGCGGCTTACATGGAACGGCATTCACCGCGCGGCGTTTGTGACCGTGCGAATCATCTGCCTTATTCTCGCAAGCTCCTGCCTGACCTTCACTACCTCGCCGACGGAGCTTACCGACGCTATGGAGCGGTTGATGAAGCCGTTGGCTGTCATACATTTTCCGGTTCACGAAATCGCGATGATGATGTCGCTTGCGCTCAGGTTTGTGCCGACTTTGCTCGAAGAAACCGACAAGATCATGCAGGCACAGAAGGCGAGGGGTGCCGATTTGGAGTCGGGCGGATTCTTAAAGCGGGTAAAAGCGCTGATACCGATTCTGATACCGCTGTTTGTTTCGGCGTTCAGACGCGCCTACGACATTGCGACGGCTATGGAATGCCGCTGTTACCGCGGCGGCAGCGGACGCACACGCATGAAGATTCTTCACATGAGCGCGCGAGATATAATGTCAATGATAACTACTGCAGCCTTGATCGGCGGAGTGATTGTATGCAACATATTTATGACGAGCGTGATTTAAGAAATCTGCTTCTCACAATTTCATACGACGGAAGGCAGTTTCACGGCTGGCAGATCCAGCAGAACGCGTACACCGTGCAGGAGGCGGTTCAGACCGCGCTGACGAAGATAATCGGCGACGGCTTTGATTTAAAGGGCTGCAGCCGCACCGACACGGGCGTTCACGCAAATATGTACTGCATCAGCCTGAAAACCGCGCATCCTATTCCTCCCGAGCGGCTCAAGGCGGCGCTTAACCGCTGGCTTCCGCTTTCGGTGGCTGTTAACGGCTGCCGCGAGGTGGACGGCGATTTTCACGCGCGCTACAGCTGCAAGAGCAAGGAATACATCTACAAGATCTGGAACAGCGAGGTTCGCTCTCCGTTTCTGGAGGGGTACGCGCTGCATTACCGCTATCCGCTTGACGAAAAGCTTCTCAACGAAGCGGCGCAGGCGTACGTCGGCAGGCACGATTTCACTTCGTTCTGCACGCTCGATAACCGAGAGCAGGGTGACTTGACGCGCACGGTCAAAGCCTTTTCGGTCACCCGCGAGGGCGATATGGTTATCATGAAGGTCGAAGCCGACGGCTTCCTATATAACATGGTTCGAATTATGGTCGGCACGCTGCTCAGGGTGGCGCAGGGAAAATTCCGTCCCGACCAGATTCCGGAAATCATAGAAAGCCGCAGCCGCTCATGCGCGGGACCTACCGCTCAGGCATGCGGACTGTATTTGAATAAAGTCAATTATTGACAGGAGTTCAATATGTTCAATAAACGAAACGGACGGTACGCCGAAAAAAAGCCTAATAAGGAGCGCACCGTTATCAGTTATGAGGACATGCCTCTGGAGGATTACGAACAGGAACGCACCAATATTTCTCCGAAGGCTGTCAAAAAAATCATCATTGCTGTGGCTATCGCGCTTGTTGCGGGACTACTTGTACTCGCCTTTGCCAACCGCGAGAAGCTCTCGCCTGAGAATCTCTCAATGTGGTGGAGCTACGAGGTTCTGGGAAACGGCGGTCAGGGATATCCCGTGGAGCTGGTCGGTTCCGAGGTCAAAAAGGGCAACTTCGCAGTTAATCAGAGCAGAGTCGCCTATGCCTCAGATACCTCCTTTGTAACGCTAAATTCATCAGGTAAGGAAATAGCCAACGTTCAGCTGAGATACTCAAAGCCGATTATGAAAAGCGGCGAAAACCGTTTTCTCACCTACGGTCTCGGCGATCCGGGCTATCAGATACTCACCTACGACAAGGAGCTTTACTCCGGAACTGCGGAGGGTGTGATCTTTACCGGCGATATTGCGCCGAACGGCAATTTCTGTCTTGTCACCGAGGGAAACGGCTTCCTGAGCGAGCTGTTCGCCTTTGACAAGAATAACAACAGAATATACAAATATTCTTTTTCGGAATATTATATAAACTCAGTCGCGATCAACAGCGACGGCAGCGGCTGCGTTGCCTGCGGAATAACGGGCAACAACGGCGCAATGCGAACGGGAGTTTACGTCCTCGATTTTTCAAAGGAGGATCCCGTCGGAACCTATACTATAGAAAACGATTCGATTATCGACAGCAAATATATAAGCGGCAAGAGAATCGCGCTTGTCGGCGAATCCGCCTCTTATGTCATCAAGACCGGAGAAGAGGATTACGCCACCGTCACATACGACGGCAAGCTGACCAACTATTGTTTCAGTCCCTCAACCAGAAGCTACGCGATCGCGCTGTCAAAAAGCGGTGACGGAAGAAGCTGTACGCTCATAAGATATAACGACAGCGGAGAGGTTCAGACGGAGATAGATACAAGCTACGGTGCGGAGTCGTTCTCTGTATTTAAGGGAACAATGGCAGTTTTGGACGGCAACACCGTATATACCTTCAATTCTCAGGGAAACATAACCAATACCTGCGACGCGGGCACCGGCGCTACCGCAGTGACCCTTACGTCGGATTCCACAGCCTATGTACTCAGCGTCAACCAGATGCGTTACTTTGATTTGGCTAAGGTGACGGCTGAGATGGAACGGCAGCAGAAGGAAAAAGAAAAGCTCGAGCAGGAGCAGCAAAGCGAGGCGAGTGAATGATATCTGACCTGATTATCGTTGCGGTTATCGTCGGTTTTGTGGTGATCGGTGCTGTACGCGGTATGGCGCGCACACTGCTGAATCTTGCGGGAATGGTTCTCAACGCAATGCTTTCGCATTTTCTCGCAGGTGCAATCTCGGGCTGGATATATTCGACCTTTATTCAAAAGGTTATTCTTTCAAATCTTGAATCGGGAATTGCCAGCAACGGCTATTCCGATACGGTGGCAAATTCAATGCAATCGGTTCCAGGTTGGGTCACATCGATGCTCAATACCTTTTTCGCTCCGCTGGGAGTGAACACGGAAAACCTGCAGAAGGGCATAATTATTGACGGCACACAGGCTCAGCAGCTCGCCAAAACGATCGAGCAGCCTTTGAGCGAGATAATTACCGCGGTGCTCAATATCATTGTAATGGCAGTGCTTTTCTTTATTTTTATGGTAATAATCAAGCTAATTATCAGGGCGGTACTCAAATTCTTCAGCATACCCGCGATCAGCGGAATAAATCATCTCTTTGGCGGAATAATCGGCTGTTTGGAAGGAATTGTGTTCGTTTGCCTTGCAATTAATATTTTTTATGTTATAATGACATACGCAAGTCCTGCGCTGACTGATAACCATCAGTATTTCGGTACTCTTTTCAGGGTGTTGTGCGTGTATATATAGGGTGATAATATATGGATAATGAAAGCTGGAGCTTTAAAATCTCGGATTTGTGGACAGTTCCGAATCTGCTTACCTACATGAGACTGTTGCTCATCGCGCCGTTTATGTATTTCTTTTTGCAGAAAAACTACATTGCAGCGGCGTTGTGTATCGGCGTTTCGGGACTGACAGACTGTTTCGACGGTTTGCTTGCGCGAAAACTGAATCAGGTGACCTCGCTTGGAAAAATACTCGACCCGATCGCCGACAAGCTGACGTTGTTTACGGTGGCTCTTTGTATGATAATTTATTATCCTGCAATACTTCCGCTTTTGGGTCTGTTGATGTTCAAGGAAATCACAATGCTGTTCTGCGGACTGATTCTGATCATAAAACGAATAACTCCGCCGGCAGCGCGCTGGTACGGAAAGGTCGCTACCGTAGTTTTTTATTTCTCGGTAGTTACAATAATATTTTTGAAAGCGGTGTTCTCTTACGAAAGTCTTACGCTGGTCATGGTGCTCTTTATTCTGACCGCGCTTGTAATGCTTTTCGCGATGCTGAATTATTCGAGAATGTTCCTGCTGCTGATAAAAGAGCAGAAATCGCAAAAAAAATCGTGATGCTTGCGTGAACAGACTTGCTATTTTTCACGATTTATTATACAATAAAATTCCAAACGGTATATATTCAAGATGTTTATGAGGTAAATAAGTATGATTTGCAGCAGATGCGGAAAACGACAGGCAGTCGTTTTCGTTACAAATAACAATTCTCAGGACGCCCCGACAATCGGCTACTGTCTCAGCTGCGCCAAGGAGCTGAAAATAAAGCCCGTTGAGGACTTGATAAGCAAAATGGGCATTTCCGACGAGGATTTGGAAAACGTTCAGGATCAGATGAATTCGCTCATGCAGGGCGGAGATATAAACAGCCTGATGGAGCAGCTCGGCGCAGGCAATCTCGCTGAGCAGATGGAGGATTTCGCGGCGGAGCAGACAGGCAGCGATGACGACGACTTTTCTCACGGCGCACCCGCTTTTCCGAACTTCTTCAATAATATTTTCGGCGGACAAAAGGCGGACTCCAAGTCGGGAACCGCCAAAAAGACCGAGAAGAAGGAAAAGAAAAGAAAGCACATCAACCTCTACTGCGAGGATCTGACCCGCAAGGCGAGAGACGGCAAGATCGACCGCATTGTCGGCAGAGATACCGAGATCGCGCGAGTAATTCAGATTCTCTCACGCCGCACAAAGAACAATCCCTGTCTGATCGGCGAGCCCGGCGTAGGTAAAACCGCCATTGCCGAGGGTCTTGCGCTCAGAATCGCTTCGGGAGATGTACCGCAGCGTCTCAAGAATAAAGAAATACAGCTCCTTGACCTCACCTCGCTCGTCGCTGGCACGCAGTTCCGCGGTCAGTTCGAGAGCCGTATAAAGGGTCTTGTCTCCGAAATCAAGGAGAGCGGTAATATTATCCTCTTTATCGACGAGGTTCACAGTCTTGTCGGTACAGGCGACAGCGAAGGTACGATGAACGCCGCGAATATTCTCAAGCCTGCTCTTTCGCGCGGCGAGGTACAGGTAATCGGCGCGACAACCTTCAACGAGTACAGAAAATACATAGAAAAAGACTCCGCTCTCGAGAGACGTTTCCAGCCGGTCAAGGTAGGGGAGCCTACGATCGCCCAGTCGATAGAGGTTATCGCCGGAGTCAAGGAATATTACGAAAACCATCACCGCGTTGTTGTGGACGACGATATTGTCCGCAAGACCGTAGTTCTTTCGGAGCGTTATATCACAGACCGCTTCCTGCCCGATAAGGCGATTGACCTTCTCGACGAGAGCTGTGCCTGCGCTGCACTGCGCAACAAGGATCTTGAGCGCAGCGACAAGCTTCAGGAGCAAAAGCAGAACCTCATGCAGGTCAAGGAAGAGCTTACCACAGCGGAGAACGTTGATTATGAGAAGCTCGCCGAGGTCAATACCGACCTTGCAAGAATCGACTCGGAGCTTTCGGCTATTAATCCCGAAAACCTGATATCACACGTAACCGAGGAGGATATCGCCAAGGTTATCGAGCTGTGGACGGGTATTCCCGCTTCAAGGATTCGCGAAAACGAGCTTTCAAAGCTTGCGGATCTCGAGGGAGAGCTGAAAAAGAAAATTATCGGCCAGGACGAGGCAGTTGAAGCGCTTGCTTCCGCAATCAAGCGCAGCCGCTGTCAGATATCGCCGCGCCGCAGACCGGCGTCCTTCATCTTTGTTGGACCCACAGGCGTAGGAAAGACCGAGCTTGTCAAGGTGCTTAGCCAGCAGCTTTTCGACACTCCCGAAACCCTTATCCGCCTCGATATGTCCGAGTTCATGGAGAAGCACTCGGTGTCGAAGATTATCGGTTCACCACCCGGATATGTCGGTTACGACGAGGCAGGTCAGGTAACCGAGAAGGTTCGCCGCCGTCCGTATTCGGTACTTCTTTTTGACGAGATTGAAAAGGCGCACCCCGATGTTCTCAACATCCTTCTCCAGATCCTCGACGAGGGCAAGGTAACAGACGCTCACGGCAGAGCGGTAAACTTTGAGAACACCGTTATCGTAATGACTTCAAACGCCGGCTCAGGTACAAAGGAGAGCACACTGGGCTTTGGCAAGACAATGGAGGATGCTACAAAGGAAAAGGTAATGAAGGCGCTTTCCGATTTTCTCCGTCCCGAGTTTATAGCCCGCGTCGACGAGGTAATCGTGTTCAATAACCTCAAATCCGAGGACTATGTAAAGATTGCCGGACTTATGCTCGGCGAATACATTCCCACACTTGAGGAGAAGCACATCGCGTTTTCATACGACGACAAGGCTTGCGAGTATCTCGCAGAGAAATCCTGCGGCGGCAAGAGCGGTGCGCGCGATCTGCGCAACACGATTCGCCGAGAGGTAGAGGAGAAGATCGCCGAAGCGATGATTTCCTCCGAAACAGGTAATTTATCTGCCATTCATGTCACTTCAGACGGCGAAGGCTTGACCGTACAGGCGTTATAATAAGACAAAAAGGTATCCCCGACGCGGGATACCTTTTTTGCATGAATCAGAACAAAAAATGAATTCTACACTTCTGTGAATTACTAAAAAGGCGAAAAAATTTGGTTTTTAAACAAATGAATTTTGTTATCCTGTTGACTTTTTGCTTTAAGCGTGGTATGAGTTATTGTATAATTAATATTACAGTTGTTTAATTATTTATATTGCGAAGTTACAACACCGAATTTTTTAGTGTCAATAAGTCAGGAATAATGTTAATATTGACGACAAAGAAGAAATATATTGAATTTTTCGGCAGTCATACATACAAAAGCCGCTCAGCAACTAATGCCGGAAGTGCCGTCAAACCGAAAATCAGCCAATCACTCAATCAACGACAGGTCCTGACTGATGGATAATCAAAGTTTTCAGACTTATAATGCCGAGGTTTGAATTATTTTGGAGAAAATCATATGAAACCTGAATATGTACGCTCAAAATTAATTATTACCGAATTTGATAAAGAGGATGTGATTACCACATCCGGAGGCGGAGAAAGTGAAGATCGCAAAATGGAAGTGGAAAATTCTTACGTTGCCATTAAACGTATTCGCGGAATGCCCGGGCCTTGGTTTTAAAGCAGACCGAAAACAATGCTCAAACTGCGCAATTGTGCTTTTGAATCCGGCGCTGTGAAGAAACGAAGCTAAAAGCTTCCGACTTCACAGCGCCCTCTTTTTTGCAGCAGTTATGTGGAAAAATGTTGAAAAAACCGCACACTTCCC
>CACXAO010000039.1 GCA_902765625.1 uncultured Ruminococcus sp.
CGCTAAGCTCAAGAACATCATGGAGACCATCTACAAGAACATCTCCGAGGCTGCCAAGAAGTACGGTTACGAGGACAACTTCGTTATCGGCGCTAACATTGCAGGCTTCGTAAAGGTTGCTGATTCCATGATTCAGCAGGGTGTTTGCTAATTACGTTTTCCTAATATCTTTTCCCATAAAAAACGGCAGTCGGGCAATAGCTCGGCTGCTGTTTTATCTATTGACATTTTCTTTTTCTATTATTATAATGATACATATGAATAAGTATCTTTTAAGAACGATTAAAATTGCATCATTCTGTTTGGCTGCAACGGCTGTGCTGTACGTTTTGCAGGAGTATGTGCTCTGCCATCTGGATCATAACCGTCTTAGAATCGACGGGTTTTATCTGGAGGAGGAGAATACTCTCGACGTAGTGTTTACCGGCGCCAGCGAGGCTTACTCTGATTTTTCACCCGGACTTGCTTACGAGAAGTTTGGCTTTACCAGCTATCCGTATTCAAGCGCCTCGGCTACCGCAGGTGCGGCGATTACACAGATTAAAGAAATCAAGCGTACTCAGAATCCTCAGCTTATCGTAATGGAAATAAACCCGTTTTTGTATCCCGACGACAGGAACGATACAAATGAGGGCAGTATCCGCAATTATATCGATAATGTGCCGCTAAACGAAAACAAGGTTGAATACATCAAAAACCTTGAAACCGCCGACGAAGCAGAATACTATATGCCGCTTATAAAGTATCACAGCTCATGGAGCGAATATCCCGGCGGCGTAAAATTTTTAGGAGCGCTGATAAAACAGCACATCCGCGGATATACTCTTTTAAAAGGTTACAAATCGAACACAGGTTCGTGTGAAGAAGATGGTTCATATTTAAATGATAAGCTGATTTCAGACGACAGCGAGCTGCCGCTTACAGAATACAGTGATTCACAGCTCAGAGAGCTGCTGACGTATCTGAACGATAACGAAATAAAAAACGTATTGTTTATCAGAGCACCGCATTTGGTTCGTCAGAACGACTACGAGAGCTTTTGCATGGCAAACCGAGCAGGAAAAATCATCAACGAATACGGCTTTGATTTTATCAATTTTGAGCGTGATTCAACTGTTATGAGCTATCCGGCTGAAGAATATTATAATGTGCAGCATCTGAATATTTACGGCTCAGCGAAATTCACGGAGTATCTCGGAACAATTCTGACCGAGAAATACGGCGTACATAAATCAGAGCTGACTGATAAGCAAACCGAACGCTGGAATCAGGCGATTGAATATTACCACAAGCTGTACCGCTGCATTGACGACTTAAATCAGGAAGGCAGCCAGATGCTTGAGATCGAAGAAGATTTGTACGGTTTGAGTAAAATTGAAAAATACTGATTGATTACTCAATTATTTAAGGAAACCGGCTTAAACAGCTCAAACGGCTTTTTTAGCCGGTTTCCTTTATTTGATACTCCCCTCAATTATACAAAATATTCATTTTGTATAATTATTCTGATAGAGAAATATCCCTCTCTCTTTTTATGATATAATTGATTCTGGTGATTGATATGGCTGTAAGATTTCAGGATGAAGCTTTTCCGATATTAAAAAAATATCTTTACTATCTTCAAACCGTCCGTCAGAAATCCGTCAAAACCGTCGATGAATACTTTATCGATCTGCGGACTTTCTTTCGGTATCTGAAACGCGCGCGAAAACTCGTTCCTCAAGACATTGATTTTGATGAAATAAAAATTGACGATATCGGAATCGAGCTTCTCGAATCCGTTACGCTCAACGACGCGTACGATTACATGGATTATCTCCTGCGTGAGCGCGGCAATCATGCTGCAGCGCGTTCAAGAAAGGTTTCGAGTCTCAGAGGATTCTTTAACTACATTTCAAAGCGCGAGCATTATCTCTCCCAAAATCCGATTGACGAGCTGGAAACTCCTAAAAAAAAGAAAGCTCTTCCCAAATACCTCTCGCTCGAACAAAGTATCGAACTATTAAATGCTGTTGAAGGAAATCACAGAGAACGCGATTATGCCATTCTTACGCTGTTTCTCAACTGCGGACTGCGCGTCTCAGAGATGGCAGGCTTGAATTATACAGATATTCGCACCGACAACACGATGCGCGTTCTTGGTAAAGGTAACAAGGAACGCATTGTTTACCTAAACTCTGCCTGCATTACTGCAATTCAGGATTATATGAAGGTTCGCCCGGTTGACGGAGTTAAGGATAAAACCGCTCTCTTTATCAGCCGCAACAACAACCGTATGTCGGTCAAGACAATTCAGGCGATGGTTTACAAATACCTCGAAAAAATCGGGCTCAGCGCTCAGGGTTATTCCTGCCATAAGCTCAGGCATACCGCTGCTACTCTGATGTATCAGCACGGCGGAGTTGATGTTCGTGTACTTAAAGAGGTTTTGGGACACGAAAACCTTGCAACAACCGAAATTTACACCCATTTAAGCTCTGAACAGATGAAAAAAGCGGCAGATTCTAATCCGCTCGCTAAAGTCAACCGCAAAAAAGATTAGGGAGATGTCGCTAAGGCATCTCCCCTTTTATTTTATCACTCTGTAAATTTCAATATGAATCTGATGCTTTAGTTGAAGCGGCTCATCATATTTTTGAAGTAATTCGCGGTATTTGTTTTCAAACTCACTGATTTTATTTTCAGGCAGGCTTGCGCCTATTCCGCGGCAGGTCTTTACTCTGCCAAGCCACGCTTCCTTTGTAAACGTAAGCGATGCGTTATAAGAATGTATTGTTTCAATCTCAAAACGATCTTTTGCCCACTCAGGGAAGCTGTATCGAAACTCCTTAAAGCCGCAGCCGTTCCACGTCGGGTTGTATTTAAGCACAAGCTGCTCCATCTCACCGATAATATCGTCATGATAAGGCATCCAGTCCATGAAGATTATGCAAAATCTCCCGTCCGGTTTAAGGATCCTGCGGATTTCTGATGTAGCTTTTTCCTTGTCAAAATGCTGAAAGCACTGCACTGCGGTCACAACGTCAAAGCTGTTTTCCTCAAATCCCGTGTTCTCGGCTGAACAAACGCGAAAATCGATGCGCTGCAATCCCCTTTCGGTAGCGAGCTTTTGTCCAAACGCGATTTGATTCTCTGAAATATCAGTCGACGTAAACCGTGCGCCTGTATCGTACATATTAATCGGAAGAATTGCGGTTCCGCTGCCCAAATCAAGAATACGCTGACCTGCCTTACCGATTCCGAAGGTAATCAGCTTATCGTACATGCTCCGAGGGTAGATATCGCGGTACTGCGAATAATTCTCTGAGATTCTGCCAAAATCAAATTCAGTTCCTTTATCAATATTTTCAAGCTTCATTTTTTCTCATTTCTCAAATAATTACCGCGCCGCCGATATCGGTTAGCGGAATGCTTTCATATAATATTTCTAATTTAGAATTATGGTTAATTATAAAGGTTTTTATTATTTCGTAATCGGAATGTGATTTTATATTTCCAAAAAAGAAAATAGTGTTACCGATTTTTGCAGAGCAGCCTCCGATAAAGCCGTAATCAAAGCCCTCAAGCCTGATTTGCCCGGAAGAAATCCTAAGCACCTCTACCCCGCTTTTTCTCATGGCTTTTTCCACGGAAGGATCGGCTGTAATGACTGCGTTGTCGCTTACAACCAGCGTTGAACATCGAGTATAGCCCTGATTGACATTAATCATTTCGATCTGATTTTCTTCGCAGTACTCCAAAACGGTTTCATCTATTGCCGACAGCTTTCCGTATAGCTTGTTCCCGAGATAAAGACAATTCAGCAGCACATTGTTCGGGTAATCGCCTGCCGGTTTTCTGCGGCACGTATCGAGAGTGAATATCCTGTCGCGGATTTTCAATATCTGAATATCTGCGTGAAGCTGTTCGGGCTTATGAAAGCAATCAACGCGTTCTGTTTGAATCACATTGTGACCAAGATCTTCCGAAGCGGCGACAAACTCAGGATACTCTCCGCTCATGACAACTTTCATTCGGTGATTGCCTCATACGCTTCTCTGATGTTTTTAACGCCGATTAATTTAGCGTTTTCGCACTGAACTCCCTTGAGGTTGTGGAATGGCAGGACTATTCTGTCAAAGCCAAGGCGTACGGCTTCGTTAACACGCATTTGCGCCTGTGAAACTGAACGTATTTCGCCGGCAAGTCCGATTTCGCCGAACACGACGGCTTTTTCGTAAACAGGCTCATCCTTCAGACTGCTGACAAGCGCCATTGCTATGGACAAATCGATAGCCGGCTCGTCGACCCTGAGTCCGCCGACGATATTTATATATGTATCGCTGTTTGAGAAGAAATATCCCGCTCTCTTTTCGAGAACCGCGAGAATCATGGAAAGGCGGTTGTAATCGTAGCCGGTAGCCATTCTCCGCGCGTTTCCGTAGCCGGACTGAGTAGCAAGTCCCTGAGTTTCGGCGAGAATTGGTCGCGAGCCTTCTATAGTGCACGTAACGCAGGTTCCCGAAACCTTGCTGGGTCTGCCCGAAAGCAGCATTACCGACGGGTTTTCAACTTCCTTTAAGCCCTTATCGGTCATTTCAAAAACGCCGATTTCATTGGTAGAGCCGTAACGGTTTTTTACAGCGCGCAGTATGCGGCAGCTCATTTGCTTGTCGCCCTCAAAATGAAGTACGGTATCAACGATGTGTTCAAGCACCTTCGGTCCCGCGATTGAACCCTCCTTGTTTACATGTCCGACCACAAACATCGGGATATCGAGTGATTTTGCGGTGCGCATAAGGATATTCGTGCACTCCCTCACCTGAGTAACGCTGCCCGGCGAGGAGCTTAACTCCGAAAGGTTCATCGTCTGGATCGAATCAATCATTACCAAATCGGGCTTAATTGTCTTTATTTGCTCGCAGATTATCTCCACGTCGGTCTCGGTCATAATAAACAGATTAGGCGAATCAACCTCGAGGCGCAACGCGCGGAGCTTCAGCTGACGTTTGGATTCCTCACCCGACACGTAAAGGATTTTAAGAGTGTCGCCGAGAAACTGGCATATTTGCATAAGCACGGTTGATTTTCCGATACCCGGGTCGCCGCCCAAAAGAATAAGACTTCCCTTTACGATTCCTCCGCCGAGAACACGGTTAAGCTCGTGGCAGCCCGTGTCGTAGCGGTGCTCGTCGTCGGTTGAAATCTCGCGTATAGAATACGGCTGCGCATAGGTTGACGACGTGCGTTTTCTAACCGCCGGAGCAGGCTTTGCGGTGTCCTTGATCTCCTCATTCATCGTGTTCCACTCGCCGCAGGAGGGACATTTCCCGACCCATTTGGGCGTTTCGTATCCACATTCCGAGCAGATATATACGCTCTTGATTTTTGCCATTATTTCCACATCCTAATTTGTATGATAGTAGTCCATAAAGCCTGTTGTAACCGCGAAAGCCATCTGCTTTTGATACTCGCGGTTTTTAAGCTTTTCGCATTCGTCTTTATTTGAAAGAAATCCGCACTCAACAATAACCGCCGGATTATCCGTGTTTTTTAGAAGATAGATACTGCTGTCGGCAGGCTTGCTCAGTCTCTCGTTATCGGGCTGTAGCTGAGATTTTACCGAGAATTTTATAGCGTCTGCAAGCAACAGACTCTTTTCGTTATTCGGCGAATAAAAAACCTGCGTGCCGTGCGATTTGGTATCGGAAAACTTATTCTGATGAATACTGATTATTGTGTTATCATCTGAGGCGTTAAATATTTCCAGACGTTTTTTCATGTCGCTGTTTTTGCGTTGCTTGGTGTTATCGCCCTCAGTTGAGAGA
Source organism: uncultured Ruminococcus sp. (assembly GCA_902765625.1). Lineage (GTDB taxonomy): Bacteria > Bacillota > Clostridia > Oscillospirales > Acutalibacteraceae > Ruminococcoides. Next base: position 5,808 of record CACXAO010000039.1, read on the forward strand.
TCGCCGTCGTCGTTGCGCGTCATCTCCGTGTCAAAACCGAAAAACGTAAGCAACGCGTCGGCGTCTTGCGCAATAGTAAGGTTGATCTCCTTTTCGGGCACACCGTCTGAGCTTACAGCGCCTCCGTCCTCTCCGCCGTGACCCGCGTCAATTACAATATGCGGCATCTTTTTTTGAGGCATAGCTGCGGTTCGAAGTGTAATATGAGCGGTTGAGGTTACCATCAGCGCAATAAAAACAGATATAAAAAACACTATCAAAAATACAGCGACATATTTTTTTATATTCACAAAACCACCTCTGCAAAATGATATGCAAAATGGCTTTGCCGATATTACTATTATACCTCATTTGACCGTTCTTGGCAACAAAAACACAAATTTGTCTTGTCGAGGGGCGAATGAAGTGATATAATATAATGGTATGAATAAAGACGAAGGAGTATGGATATGAAGAAACCCGGAAGAAACGACGAATGCTGGTGCGGAAGCGGCAAAAAATACAAGAAGTGCCACATTGACTTTGACGAACGCATTGAAGAAATTGAGGCAGAGGGTCATATTGTACCCGACCACAGCATAATTAAAACCGCCGAGCAGATTGAAAAAATCAAAGAAAGCGCAAAGATCAATATCGCGGTGCTCGATTATGTTGCCGAACACATTAAGGCAGGAATATCTACCGCCGAGATCGACCGCTGGGTGTATGATATCACAACCAAAGTGGGCGGTATTCCGGCGCCTCTCAATTACGAAGGTTTTCCGAAGAGCGTTTGCACTTCTCTTAACGACGAGGTGTGCCACGGTATTCCCTCAGAGGATATCATCCTCAAGGACGGCGATATCGTAAACGTGGACTGCTCCACAAACCTCAACGGCTACTACTCCGATTCATCGAGAATGTTTTGCATTGGAGAGGTGAGCGAGGAAAAGAAAGCTCTTGTAGAAGCGGCTAAGCAAGCTCTCGACGAGGGCTTAAAGGAAGTTAAACCGTGGAATTTTCTCGGAGATATGGGTCAGGCGGTCAACGACTTTGTAAAGAGCAAGGGTTATTCGGTTGTAAGAGAGGTCGGCGGTCACGGAATCGGACTTGAATTTCACGAGGATCCGTGGGTCAGCTACGTCAGCGAAAAAGGCACCGAAATGCTCATGGTTCCCGGCATGATATTTACGATTGAACCGATGATCAACATGGGCAAACCCGCGATTTACACCGACGAGGAAAACGGATGGACGATTTACACTAAAGACGGTACACCATCCGCACAGTGGGAAATCCAGGTGCTCGTCACCGAGGACGGTTACGAAATTATTTCATATTAATATTAAAACGTCGCACGATTGTGCGGCGTTTTTCATTTCCACAAAGGTCTGAGTCTTAGCATCGTCATAATCCTCCTTTAATATCGCGTACTGCAAAATAGTACAGATACCCTGAATACCTGCCACTTTGTCAAGCACTTTTTAATAGTCCGTATTTTACCTTTACCCTGTCAAGCTTGGTCAGCATCGGTTCAGCGGCAAAAAACAGTATTACGGAGGTTGAGAACGCGTGAATTATATCAAACGGTAAGCCTTGTACATAAAACGGCAAAACCGCTTCCCATGTTATCGGCACACGGGTCAGGATAATCGTCGAAAAGTTCATTATCAGGCCGTAAACCACTATTGAAACAATAAATCCGAATACGCAAAGAGCGCCTCGGTTGCTTCTGAGAAAGCCCTTTTGAAAAAGTACGCCTGCCAAAAATCCGATAATACCCGCCGCGAACATCTGCCATGGCGTCCATGCGCCCTGACCGAAATAGATATTTGAAACGAGCATTGTGACCGCACCTACCATAAAGCCCGACTCAGCGCCAAACGCGACTCCCGAAATGATAACCAGCGCTAAAACTGGTTTTATCTGCGGAAGCGGAGCAAAAACCGAACGTCCCGCGATTGTGATTGCGCACATCACCGCTATTATCACAAGCTCGCGCGCCTGCGGCTTTCTTCCCTCAAAAATCAGGAAAAACGGCAGCATACATTCGAACAGAACAAGCAGCGAAATAAACAGGAACCTCTCGTCGTTAAGATATGTCGTGCCGACAAAAATCGTTACGGGGATCGCAAGTAATATCATCACCGCAGCCGCTATTGTCCTTTTTGACAGCTTAGAGCTTTTGACCTGATCAGGCGGCTTGTGCGTAAGCTCACTTAGCGAAATCATCAGTATTATCAGCGGAACAGCGACAATCGCGCAGTCAGACCAAAAAGGCAGCTCCAAGGGAATGATTTCGATATTGATAAGGATGCCGAACAACAGCGCAATGCATCCAAGAAATGCGGTGATTTTTTTCCATAATGACATTCGCGGTTTTTTAGATGTATTTTCAGCCTGTTTTTCTTCTACCAAAAAATGGAAATCCGTTTCCTTTGGCTTATTGCTATCATGTTTTTTGCCTGTGCAACAATAGATAACATCCTCGGCAGTAACAGTGTTTTCAAGTATTCCTTTTGAAATTCTGCGCGACGAGGTGACGTAAAAGCTGTTAGTAGAGAAAAACTCTCTCGGCGTTCCCTGAGCGACAAGCTCTCCGTTAAAAAGCATAAGGCAGCGGTGCGGATATTTCGAGCAAAACTCAACATCGTGGCTTACCATAACGACGGTCGTACCGATTGAAACCAGCGTGCGGATAATTGAAGCAAATTCTTCCTTAAAGCGGTTGTCTATTCCCTTTGTCGGCTCATCAAGCAGAAGTATTTCGGGATTTGCAAGAAGTATTTTTGCCAGAGCGGCACGCTGAGTTTCGCCGCCCGAAAGGTCAAACGGATTGCGGTCAAGAAGCTTCTCCAACCTGCACAACGCGATTACATCATCAAGTTGTTTCTGTTGTTTTTCGGTTGAGTCGAGCATCTCTTTAAGTGAATCCAAGACTGTATTACCGCTTAAAAGAAGCTGAGGATTTTGCGGAAGTGTTGCAATCCTTTCTGTCAGCAGGTTTTTCTTACCGCTATACGGTTTCAGCGTGCCGTTTATCACAGAAAGAAACGTCGATTTGCCGGCGCCGTTTCCACCCAAAACAGCGATAAACTCACCCTTATTCGCCTGAAATGAAAGGTTTTTCAAAACATCCCTGCCGTCCCTTGTATAGCGGAACATGATGTCTTTCAAGCTGAGTACGGTTTCTCCGCAATCCGGAATTTCTTCGGGATAAAGCGGATATGTCTTATGCGAGCAGACATAATTATTCAGCCATTCCCTTCCCTGCGCAACAGTTACCGGACAGTCGGAGTCACGATCAACCTCGTGCCAAATGCGCATTGCCGCTGGAAGTAATCCGAACAAATCGCTGCCGTATTTGCTCAGATTAAAGCCGGTACGAAGCGGCGTATCAAACGAAAGAACGGCGCCGTCATTGAGGACAAGAACTCGGTCGCTGATTTGAAGCAGCTCCTCTGTTCTGTGCTCGGAAACAATAACGGTTACGCCAAGCTCCTTGTTAATTCGATTCAGGCATGCCAGAAAATCGCTCGCAGCTATCGGGTCAAGCTGACTTGTCGGCTCGTCGAGAATCAGAACATCAGGCTGCATAGCCATAACCGAAGCGAGATTCAAAAGCTGCTTCTGACCGCCGGAAAGCGTTGATACGTCGCTTTCAAAATAATTATCGATACCAAAAAACGAGGCTGTTTCGGCAACTCTGCGACGGATCTCGCTGTTCTTCAATCCGAGGTTTTCCAGCCCGAAAGCAAGCTCGTGCCACACCTTGTCGGTTACAATCTGATTGTCGGGAGATTGCTGAACAAATCCGATTGACTCGCACTCCTGCCTTTGGTCAAGCTCTGATAGTGCTTTTCCGCGATATAAAACCTCTCCCGAAAGCCTGCCAAATGGCGCCAGCGAGGGTTTGAGCAAGCGAAGCAGCGTACTTTTTCCGCTTCCTGACGCGCCGCATACGGTAAGAAATTCGCCTGCGTTAACGGAAATGCTGATATTTTTGAGCACATCCGTATTGGTTTCGGGATAGGCAAAGCTTAAATTGCGGATTGTAAACGCTTCCAACGGATTCCCTCCCATATGTTGATAACGAACGGCATAATCATAAGCAAAAAATATAATGTGAAAAATATAACAGAGTCAATTCCGGCCAGTTCGCCTTTTACAGAAGGAAAATATCGGTATTTTGCCGTTCCGAACACCCTTAAAACAATCAGCGATGCCGTTGATATACAAATCAGCAAAAGTGCGATCGCGTCGCGTTTTGTAAAGCTGTAATTTGAATACGCAGTTCTGCCCTTCAAGCCGTAGCCACGCGCCTTCATTGAATCGGCGGTTTCGATAGAATCCTCAAGCGAATGTGAAAGCATTACCGAGATAACACGCACAGCGTCCTTTATTTTTTCGATAAATCCGCTTTTTTCTCTCCCCAAAAGCTTCCGCGCGGTTCTAACCTCGCGGAATTGCGCGCTGAAACGCGGCACAAATCGGAAAGCCATTGAGAGTAATAACCCCAGTGCCGGTGCGATTTTGCCGAACAGGTATACAAGCTTGTCGGCTGTCATAACCTTGTTGAACGAAGAAAACCAAAATACAACGCTGCTGAGCATTACCGCCGATGCGATTCCGTAAACAACCGACTCCAGCGTAAGAGGATTATCCCACGGCAGATACGTCAATATTGTAACTCCGGAATGGTTGACAATCGGGTTTATGAGCATAACAAGCACCGCAGTAGGCAGAATGAATTTTAACCCGAAAAGCACGGTCTTTTGCCCGTTGAGCTGAACGGCGTTTGCAACCGCGCAGCTCAGCGAAACGGCAAGGCATACGGGGTTCATCAAGAACATCGAAAACGAAATCACCGCTGCAAAATAAACTATTCCGACTATTGGATGCAGCCGGCTGAAAGAATCCTTCATCACTGACTCCATTTCAAATCATGACCGAGCTGACAGGTATAGCGAAATTCAACAGTATCGCCGTTTTTCAGAACATAGCGCGAACAGCCGTAGTTTGGCGCCCATCCGTTTACACCGTAAACCCATCCCGACTGATCGCCGCAGTCAAATTCATAAAGGTTCCCGATGGCCTTAATATACGCGGAATTGTAGGCAGGCGTAAAGCTGTGGTCAAGATGTATTTTTTTATCCTTGCACACCCTGACGAGCAAATCAAATACCGATTCACCCTCCGAAAACTCGAATTCCTCAGGCTTTAAAATCCAGCCGTCGGACGGAACAAGCTCATGATATTCCTCATCGAGCTTGTCCATATTGTCAAGTATCGTCGCACAGGAAATTGACAAGGTGCATTTCAGCGTATTATCCTGCGTGGTCTGCTCCTGCGGTTCAACAGGCTGAGGCTTGTCTGTGGGAACAGGGTCGGTTTTATATTTATCTGTTGCAGGCTCAGTCGGCTCCGCTTCCTCAGCGGCAACCGCAACGGTCGTCTGATTCTGAGTTATCTGAACAGTTGTCGCGATAGTTTCAGATGCTGTAGTTTCCGTTGCGCTTTGAGATGAGGAAGCAGCGGTTGTTGCCGAAGCGGATGTATCAGCAACGGTAGTTCCCAAAGTATGCAGCGTGGTTGAAGATTCATCCGGAGTTTGATTATTGCTGCCGGTACCGTTTCCGGCAATAAATGCAATCACTAAAGCCGCAACGACTGCTGCGGCTGTGATGATGAAGAATTTATATTTCTTGATGAAGGGTATCATATATATCCCGCCTTAATATGCAGCAATATAGCGCTGCGTATCGGTGACAAAGGTAACGTTAACCTTTCCTGAGCTGTCGGCTTTCGCGATTTTCAGCTGCCTGAGACTGAGGGTTTCAAGCTCGGCAATAGCTTTTTGAGCAAGCGTGGCGTCGGTGATATCGACCTTGCCGTCAAGATTTACATCGTACTCTCTAAGCAAATCGCACATATCATAAAGAGAAGATTTGCCGCTGCGCAGCCTGTTGATGGCTGTCATTGAGTAAAAAGCCTGTTCCGTGGACATCTGGTTATATTCTCCGTTGATATTATGAGCAAAACCGTTTTCGAGCGAAAATCGAAGCAGGCAATCAACTATGCTGTTTCCGTTCTTTATAAAACGCGCGTCGTCCTCGGGGTCAATTCCCATTGTCGAAAGAGCCGTTATCATCTGCGCGCAGCTCTCAGGCGAATCGGTAGCTTCGGACAGACCTCCGTCATCGCGCTGTATTGATGAAAAGAAATCCAAAGCACTATCAACAGCCTGCTTTACTGCTTCATTCTTTTCGTAATACGGCGCAAGAGCCTGTATCGCCATTCCGGTCATATCAGGGTCGGCTCCCTGTTCGCCGATAGCCCAACCGCCTGTTTTAAGCTGCTTTTCGAGAATATAATCAATCAGCTTTTCTCGGGTTGTTTGCTCCTTGGCGGTAGTCTCGGGAATTTCATAAAGCAGGCTGTCAAAGGCGATCAGCGCCCAGACCGGCCCGTTTATCCCCTGTTTTTTCACGAAATTAAAATCCGCTAAAGGCTGCAGCAGGTTATACCCGCCGACGTCCTCAGGATTTTTTCCTATCGCCGTAAGCGCGAGAACTATCCGTGAGTTTTCGGTTGATTTATTTCTGTCGAGCTTTGCACTGCCCTTTTCGTCAACGTAAGCGACGACGTTCTTATAATATCCTTCCGCCGTTTCTTCGGACATGATTTCAGCACGGGCAAGCCCGATAGCAAGCCATTCTCCGCCGATGGAACCCACCTGAGGCACCGGACAGCTCAAAAGCTGCTTTGATGTGGCGTCATAAGCCTCATCAGTCTTTTTTTTGGCTGCAAATGAGCTAAACGAACACAGCAGGAGCGAAAACGCAATAAAAATGCAAATCAGTTTTTTCATTTCGAAGCAATCATGCGCTGAATAGCGGTTGTGTCGAGTACGGATACTCTGCCGTCTCTGTTATAGTCGGCGAGCTTGTATTGTGATTCAGAAAACTTTACAAGATCGATGCTTGCTTTCTGGATAAGGGTAGCGTCGGTGATATCAACATTGCCGTCAAAATTTACATCGCCGAGCTGCGCGTCCTCTGCCATTACGTGAACCTTATAAACGGTTTCCGCAGGATATGAACCCGGCCATGCCGCGTTGCCTACGCCGATATAGAGAGTATCTCCTGCCTTAACCTCGATCTCATCGGTTTTTCTGCAGCCGAAGTTTTCGGGTGAATACTCGTTTTTATATGTTCTTACCTGATAGTTCTTGTTCTCAGCGGTGGGAAGCACAAAAACGTTCTTTACCTCGTCGCCGATGGTAACTGTGTAGTCGGTGTTTGACGGTGTAAATTCCTCGTTGATAGTCAAACCGTCAATGCTCAGCTCCTTGAGTGCAGTTGTGGGATTGTTCCAGTCTGCGCCGATATCGGAACCGAGGGTTACCGAATATGTCAGCTCAAAGGTATCGCCGTCTCTGAGGATGATGTAAGCGAGGTTGTTGTTGACTACCCAATCGTTCTGCACGCCCATCCATCCGCTGTACTGCGCGGCGTCGTTTTCGGAAACACCGCTTACCGCAGCGATATATGAACCCCACTGGGTATCGTTTACGGTAAGAGATACGTTGTCATCATGCAGAGCGTTTGTAACGGTAGAAAGTGCGTCTTTGCTGTCTGAAATGTCAACTGTCTTGTCGTAGATAACGCCCTCCCAAGCTGCTCCGTCCGAAACGGAGTAGGTTTCGTTCTTAACAATAAGGCGGACTTTCTCGGTCGCTGCGGATACGCCAAAGGATACGCTTGCCGCAGAGATTGTTGTAATGGCTGCAAGAGATGTTGCGATTACGCGTCGGGTAATTTTTTTCATGGTAGTTCCTCCAAATATGTTTTTTGGAAAGCAAAAATGCTTTTCCGATATACTCAGAAAAGCACAACACATAGATCCGTTTTTGCGGGTCAGGGTGGCTGCGCTTCTTCTTGTCCAAGAATGCAAGTCCAAGGCAATGCGGCAGCGATCTGACTTATGGATTGCTCCAAATACAGTAATGACAGTTGCTACGGATTCTCACCGTATTCTCTATTACATTTCGCAGTGCGAAAAAACGCAAAGCCTGTTATTAATTTATTCCAGTATAGCATACAAACGCCGCTCCGTCAATGCTTACGAAGCTTATCAAACGGCAGCTGAACAAAAATTACCGAGCAGAACATGATTACGCAACCCAGTATCTGAACAGCTGTCATGCTCTGATCCTGCGTGAGCCATCCCATGCTGTATGCAAAATAGCTTGCCAATGCGGAAATAACGGATTCAAGGCTCATTATCATGGCGGCGATTGTCGGATTAAAATTCTTCTGTCCGATGACCTGCAAGGTATAGGCAACTCCGCTCGACATTATGCCTGTGTACAAAATCGGAATAGCTCCCTGAGTAAGCTGTTCCCACGACGGATGCTCAATTATAAGAGCTATTGCGCCGCAAACGACCGCGCAAACAAAGAATTGTATGCACGAAAGCAAAACGCCGTCGGTCTTTGGCGAGAAATAATCAACGAGAAGAATGTGAACGGCAAAGAGTATCGCACAGATAAGAACGAGGATATCTCCTGGAGAAAAGCTCAGTCCGTCGGTTATGCAGAGCATATACAATCCCGCGACTGCGCCGACCGCTCCGATCCAGACGGTGAAGTGGCATTTCTTTCCGAGCAGAAGCCCGAAAATCGGAGTCAAAATAATATAGAGCGTTGTGATAAAACCTGCCTTGCCGACAGTCGTGTACTTCACACCGTATTGCTGAAACATTCCCGCGGCAGCTAAAGCCAATCCGCAGCAAACGCCGCCGATTATCGTTATCTTTTTATCGATTACTATCTTCTCTTTTTTGCCCGAAAACAGCTCCGGCTTTTTGAGCTTTATAATGACAAGAGGAATCAGAACGAGAAATCCGAGGAAATTTCTGGCTGAGTTAAACGTAAACGGCTCCATGTAATTGTTGCCCATCGATTGAAAAACAAAGGCAACGCCCCAGATTACCGCTGTCAGAGAGAGATAAAAGCTGCTTTTTATTTTGTTCGTCTTAGTCATTTTCATACCCCTTCGCACAAGTGATATTTTATCATAATCGCATATCAAATGCAAGCGGCACTCACAAAACAAACCGTGCGGCATAGAATAAAAAGAAAAAGCGGTGATTAAATTGAACGAATTAAAAAGGCTGTGCGACTTGCCGCTGAATCAGACGGCAGTCGTTGTAATGCTTAAAGGCGGCAAAATTTGCGGCAGAATAAATGATTTGGGAATTGTTGAGGGATGTGAGCTCACTCCTGTTTTCAACGCGCCGTTCGGCGACCCTGTTGCATATTCCGTAAAGCACACGCTGATTGCGCTGCGGCAAAAGGACAGCAGGCATATATATGTGAGGTGTAAGGATGACATATGAAATTGCGCTTGCAGGCAATCCGAACGTCGGCAAAAGTACCGTATTTAACGCGCTGACCGGATTAAAGCAGCATACCGGAAACTGGACGGGCAAAACCGTGGAGCTGTGTACCGGAGTATTCGAATTTAACGGCAACATATTTCATATTACCGATTTACCCGGCACATACTCAATGAGGAGCTACTCGCGCGAAGAAAGCGTTTCGCAAAAATATCTGAGCGAAAACGAACCCGACTGCGTAATAATTGTCGCCGATTCTAATGTTATTGAGAGAAACCTCAGCTACGCGCTTGAAATACTGGCTATTCAGCGGCAGGCAGTCCTATGTCTTAACATGAACGACGAGGCGACGCGCAACGGCACCGTCATCAACACCGAGCTTCTCTCAAAAGAATTAGGAATACCGGTGCTTAAAACCTGCGCCGTAAAAAAATCAGGTTTGGAGAAATTAAAAAGAACGGTACTTGAAATCTGCAAAAAGGAACCGGAAGTTCAAAACGCACCGTTTACAGACAGCTTTCCCGACAATCATGCGCTCAGCGCTCTTTTTCTTTCAAAAACAAGCAAAGAAATCTGCGAAAAGTGCGTGAGCTACAGAAAAAATGATGAACGCAGCGGCAAGCTTGACAGAATACTTACCTCAAAGGCTACAGGCATTCCGATTATGCTCGCATTATTCGCGCTGCTTTTCTGGATAACCGCAGTCGGTGCAAATTATCCCAGCGAGTGGCTCAGCGCGTTTTTCGCCTTTATTAAAGAAAAGCTGTACGCGTTTTCGGATTATGTTCATGCTCCCGGTTTTGTGAGCGGTATCCTGATTGACGGAGTGTACACAACGCTTAGCTGGGTGGTGTCTGTAATGCTTCCCCCAATGGCGATTTTCTTCCCTATGTTTTCAATAATCGAGGATTCCGGATACCTTCCGCGAATCGCGTTTAATCTCGACAAATTCTTCTCGCGCTGCGGAGCAAACGGCAAGCAGAGCCTGAGCATGTGCTTGGTGCCTGATTGTCGATATTTAAGCCTTTTTTGTCGATAATTACCAATATCTACTTGACAATAAAAAGTGTGCTGTGATATACTACATATAGTTAGTACAATCAGTGCTAAACCAATAAATATAGACTTGAAGGAGTTTTCCCTCGGTCTGTAAATTTTAGATGAGAGGAAGTATTTTATGAACTACTTATCAATCGAAAACGTTGTCGGCAGAGAAATTCTTGACTCCAGAGGCAATCCTACCGTAGAGGCAGAAGTTACACTTGCTGACGGTACCGTTGCAAGAGGTACTGCTCCCAGCGGCGCTTCCACAGGTGAGTTCGAGGCTCTTGAGCTTCGTGACGGCGACAAGGCAAGATACCTTGGCAAAGGTGTTCAGAAGGCTGTTGATAACATCAACAACG
>CACXAO010000040.1 GCA_902765625.1 uncultured Ruminococcus sp.
CCGGAGTGATACGTCCGACAACTCTATCCTCGTAGAGACAGCGGATGATGTTGTCAAGCTCGTGGATCCGGGTGGTCAACTGAGATTTTTCTTTCTCTGCCGAAGCATAATACTTCTTTGCTTCGGCTTTGCCCTTCTCGGTTGCCATAGCATAAAACTCATCACTGTGGTTGCTCGCCAACGCTATCATGGATTTTAGCTGTGCTAGGACGATTGTATCAAGTACCTGTTCCTTGATGTTGTGTACGCTACATCTTGATTTGAGCGACGAGAGATTTGAAGCCTTGAGTAACACCTACGAAGCGGAGCAGAAGGAGCTAAAAGAAAAGCTCCCCGAAATGGAGAGCTATCTTGAAGCCGAAACCGATAAAACGGTAAATCTGCAAAAGTTCGTACAAAAGGTGAAAAAATAACCGAGCCAACCGAGCTGACTGGCGAGCTTGTTCACGAGTTCATCGACAAGATTGTCGTCTCAGCCGCTCATTACCTTGATGGAAAGCGGTATCAGATTATTGACATCTACTATAACGACGTTGGTATCATTAAACCGCTTTACCCCGAAGATATGGAAGCAGACTTCCAACGCCATATGGCAGAAAAGCAACAAAAGAAAACAGCATAAAACCTAAATTATCAAAGCCCAGCGGGACACCTTCTTTATGTAGAGTGTCCCACTGTGACGTTTTCTTGACGCTCGCCTTCGAGCCCCGTTATCTCCGCAGGTTTACTGAAATGAAAACAGGGAACACCCTGTTGGCGTTCCCTGTTTTCATATGGTGGAGATAACGGGGCTCGAACCCGTGACCTCTTGACTGCCAGTCAAGCACTCTCCCAGCTGAGCTATACCCCCATGAGTTTATTTATATTATTTTTTGTCACGCCGCAGCTTTTGCTGCGGCGCTCGTGGTGGAGATAAGGTGCGTTCGGATTTTCGGAAACGTTCCATCTCGCATGATGGGTTCAGCGGCAGGTGAAAGGTATCATCTGCGCTCTCCCTAAAAACAGTCCGCCGGACTGTTTTCTTAACGGTCGCCTTCGAATCCCCGAAGATGTCGGATGGTTTTTCAGACAACTGTTTTTGCCGCAAATGCGGTTTATTTTTCTGGTGGAGATAAGGGGATTCGAACCCCTGACCTCTTGAATGCGAACCAAGCGCTCTCCCAACTGAGCTATACCCCCAGACACAAGAATTATTATATCATAATAAATTTGATTTGGCAAGATTTATTTGAAAAAAATATTTTGTTTTTTTATCCCTAAAGACAAGATTTTCTCCTGAAAATTCCACAAATTCACTTATTATTCTAATAAGTACTTGAAAAATTTATATTATTTGATATAATTCTATTAGGAAAACTTTTTCCGAAAAAAATTTGAGGAGGAACTCTCTTTGGAAAAACTATTCAAACTAAAAGAGAATGGTACCAACGTCAGAACCGAAATTATCGCAGGCGTAACTACGTTTCTGGCTATGGCGTACATTCTCGCTGTTAATCCGAGTATTCTCTCGGCGGCAGGTATGCCCAGCGAGGCTATTTTCGCGGCAACGTCTATCTCTGCGGCGTTCGCTACCCTGATTATGGCTTTCTTCGCTAACTATCCCGTCGTACTCGCTTCCGGTATGGGTCTTAACGCGTACTTTGCGTTCTCGGTCGTACCTCAGCTCGCCTCTCAGGGCGTGACCGACCCGTGGAAGGTTGCCCTTACTGCGATTCTTTTTGAGGGCGTTATCTTCATCGTTCTCTCTTTCTTCAGGTTCAGAGAGACTCTGGTTAACAAGGTGCCCCAAAACCTTAAGCTCGGCATTTCGGCAGGTATCGGTTTGTTTATTGTTATCGTCGGCCTCAAAGGCGCCGGTATTGTTACCACAGACGCTTTCGCTACTGTCAGCGAGACAGGCGATGCGGTCGTTTCGTCGTCAACCCTCGTTAAGCTCGGCAATGTTGCGTCTCCCGAATTTATTCTCGCACTCGTCGGTATTATCGTCACCGCGGCTCTCTGGCACTTCAAGGTCAAGGGCTCGATTCTTATCGGTATTATCGCAACATGGGTTCTCGGTATTTTCGCTCAGCTTACCGGCTGGTATCAGGGCGTCTCCGTTATCCCGGATTTCAGCAACTATGCCGTCTTTGCTCCAGTTCAGTCCATGGCTGAAAACACCTTCTTTAAGTTCGACTTCGCTTACGTTGTTCAGAACGGCGTCAACTTCGCGGTAATCGTGTTCGCTTTCCTCTTTGTTGACCTCTTCGACACCGTCGGCACTCTTATCGGCGTTGCTCAGGAGGGCAAGCTCCTTAACGAAAAGGGCGAGCTTCCCAGAGTCGGCAGAGCGCTTATGGCTGACGCGCTCGGTACAGTTAGCGGCTCTATACTTGGTACATCAACCGTAACCTCTTACGTTGAGTCGACTACCGGCGTTGCAGAGGGCGGCAAGACCGGTCTTACCGCGCTTACCTCGGCGGTGCTCTTCATCCTGGCTTTACCACTTTATCCGGTTTTCCTCGCTATTCCTTCCTTCGCAACCACTCCTGCGCTCGTGTTTGTAGGTCTGCTGATGATAAAGAACGTGACTAAGATGGATCTCGAAAGCGATATCGCTGATACAGTCGGCGGCTTCTTTGCCATCATCTTTATGCCCTTTACCTACTCGATCGCTAACGGCATTATGTTCGGCATCATCGCGTGGGTCATCCTCAAGCTTATCACCGGCAAAATCAAGGATGTTCATCCCGTTATGTGGGTATCGTTCGTGCTGTTTGCCGTGCGAATAGTAACCATTATTTTGGGAGTATCTTCCTAAAAACGCTTTTTCACCCGTCGGTTTCGGCGGGTGTTTTTTTGCGCTGACGCTTATATGAAATAAATTTCAATATTGACAATTTTTGCTATAGTGGTATAATAAAAATAACAGGTTATATATAATTTATATATTTTTGGAGGAGATTTATAATGAAAAAACTATTTGCGATGCTTATGGCAGTAACTATGCTGGGCTCTCTCGCCGCTTGCGGACAGTCGGCGCCAGCTAATCAGTCATCAGCATCGTCCTCGTCGTCACAGGCGGCAACCGAAGCAAAAACTGAGGCTTCAAAGCTTTCGGCAAGCACGGTTCAGTTCAAGGATACTCAGTGGAACAGCACCGTAATGTATGTTTACTACTGGTCGTCGGACAACTCTAAAATGGTAGATTGGCCAGGCAAGCAGATGAAGGCGGTTACCGGAGAGACGAGCACATATACATACGATTTGCCCGACGGCGTTGAGTTCGTCATCTTTACAAACGGCTCAACAAATCAGACAAGAGATATTAAGCTCGACGGTAAGAACCAGCAGTTCCGGAACACCTCCGAGACCGACGTTGACGGTTCCAACTACGTTGAAACTATGGACGGCAAGAGCGTTGATACCATGGAAATCGGCGGAAGCAGCGGTCAGATCGTAGACGTTGACAAGCTCAAGGAAATTGAGAACAGCGACACATTCGGCGTTAAGGTAACCAAAAAAGAGCTTGAAAAGAATTACTTTGATACTGACGGCAAATACGGCAAGGACGCGCTGACATTTGAGTTCAAGAACGATTCCGGCAAGACCGTTAACGATGTAGAAATCTTCGCGGTTGCATACGACAGCAACAACAACATTCTGCCGATCAAGACAGACGATTTCAAACCCTACAACATCAACTACCTGATTTATACCTTCAGCAGCAACGTGGAGCTTTCGATTGAGGACGGCAAGTCCGAGAAGCTTGCGCTCAGCATTACTGCCGGAGATATCGCCGGTGTCAGATGTATTGTTAAGTCCTGCACAGCAGACGGCAAAAAGGTTGAAAATGACAACGCTAACGAATGGGTAAAAAGAGCTATCAAAGGCGAAGTAATCGATTTCGACTGATCTAAATCTTTATCCGAATAATAATAGGGGAGAGACCAATGCGGTTTCTCCCTTTGCTTTTGCCTGTTATACCTTGTATTATAACGTGCAAAAACCCCCGACGTTTCCGCCGGGGGTTAACTGCCTGATTATTGAATTATTTTGTATCGAGCACGAACTTGAATACAACGCGTCTGGAAGCTTCCATGTTGATTGTACCGTCGTCGTTGTAAACGGGATCGTCAAAGGAATAACCCTTGGACTTGATGATGCTCTTGAGTGACGGAACCTTTTCGGTGCAGTAATCTGCAACTGTTTCGGCACGCTTCTCTGAGAGCTTCTGGTTGTATTCGTGGTCGCCGTTGGTATCGGTGTGACCTTCAACAACGATGTTAGCTACGAGGTCTTTGTTGCTGTCGTTGAGAACAACAGAGGTGTAAACGTCGAGGAAGTCGTCGAGGCTGTCCTTACCGTCGCTTGAGAGGTCAGAGCTGTCGGAAGCGAAGAGGATGTTTGAGTCGAGGGAAACACGGCCTGTCGCCTTGTCGATGTCAGCCTTGATATCCTTATCTGCAAATGCCTTTTCGAGATCTGTAAGAATTGAGTTCTGAACGATTGTGAGCTTCTTCTGCTTGTCAGCCGAAATGCTGTCTGCGTCCTCGTCGCCGATAACAGCGCTGAGCTTATACTTCTTAAACTCGTCTTCCTTCTCGGTGTATTTGTAGTTGACGATGCCGTCCGATAAGATGATACCTTTCTCAACAAGGAAGTAAACGTACTGATATGTCTTTGTTTCGGTAGCGTAAGGAATCGAGAAGGTGAATGTGCCGTCCTCCTTGAGGATACCGTGGCAGTAGCTTGAGGTTTCGTCCTCGTTCTTGTCGTTGATGAATGTGATGTAAATGCTGCTGTAGGTACCTTCGCTTCCGCGGGACATGCTGAAGCCGGCGATATGGTCGATTACCGGGCTGCCCTTGGCGAGGAAGCCGTGAACGCTGATGTAAGGCGCTTCGTCCTTTTTGCTGTCGATGTAGTCGCATGACATCTTAATGGAGTGATTAGCTCTTTCAAGCTTCAGCTCGATTCCCTTGAAGGTGAAATCGTAAGAAAGCTCCAGCTGAGCGGTCTCGTAGGAGGTTACGGCGGTGTAATCATCATCATATTTGATATCCTTGATTTCCGTCATGTTAAGCTTGCGGCCTTCTACAGAATATTTGAAATACTTGTACTGGGTATTGCCCTTTTCGTCATAAAAACGGGCTTTCATTACGTACAGGATAGAATCGCCGTTTTTGGAATCCTTATAGGTATAAGACATTCCTTCGATATCAAAGGGAAGGTTGGTGATCTGACGCTCAACGCCGCCGCCGCTTGACGCTTGTTCGTTGTACTTATAATAGCCTGTTTCGGTAACCTTAGTTTTTACACTGTCCTCGCTTCCGAGCACACTGTATCTGTTAGTGAACATTTCGGGAGTGTAGGTAATAGTTTTATAAGCTGACGAGGCGTCGACCTTTTTGCTCGGGGTGCCGATGGCAACCGTATTATCATAACCGTTGGTAAATTCGAAGTCACCTGTACTGCCGGAGCTTTCTTTGGTATCTGCCTTTGACGAAGATTCGCTGCTCTGTGAAGAAGAGCTTGCAGAAGACTGCGTGCCGCCGGCCAAAGGATTGGAGCAAGCGGTAAGAGCCACCGTACCCGCAATCATTGACGCCAAAACAGCGGCAAAAAACCTTGTTTTACTTTTTTTCATAAACGAAAATCCTCCTTAAATAATTTAAAATTATTAACACCCGGTAAAGAGCGTAAAGGTTACATAGAAAAATAGATATATGCTGATTGAATATCACAAAAAAATGTAAAAATCACTTTAAAATATGATAACTACACATAAAATATTTTACCATAATTGGAATAATAAAGCTATGTAAGATTTTGCTGAAAATTTATGTAGAATTTTGTTGATTGCACCAAGATTTTTGTTAAAAAGTATTAAAATGCGTAATTGGGTAAAAAATAAGACACGCATATGGTGTCTTATTTTGGCGTCCCGGAAGGGAGTCGAATCCCCGACCTTTCGCTTAGGTGCGAAGCGTTCCTTTTGATACGCTGTGTTACATAGTTCCACAAACACTCAAAAAATCCGGTAAACATGGGGGTTTAGCAAACCTCCGCTTGTTACCTTGTTTCGTGACGCCTTGTCATATTTCGGGCTGTTCCGGGATGTTTTTCAAACGGGGTCAACAACGAGGTTTGTTGAGGCAGACGGCATGGATTCGTTGTAATACAGCGCTGCGGTTGCGCCGGTCGCGGAAAGAGAGCCGGAATTAAGATTGACTCTGTCGAAATCGGAATCGCTGCCAAAGCCGCTATAAACAAAGTTATTTCACAAGGAGAACCGACCTGCCTGATATGCCGGTAGATTATATTAAGGGAACCTCTAAAAATCCCTTACCGCGCATAAGTACGGAATCTTCACGTCATAATCTTGCCAAAACCCCTTGAAATACGTCAGTATTCCTGCGCCGTTTTGACAACATTCTGCCATAAATCTTCCGCACTTCTGCACGACATTGAATTATTAGAGATTCCCTTAAGTTTTGTATATCTCTGCCGCCATAGAAAATTCTTACTACAGTGACGAGCTGTTTGCCGTTGTCTACAAGGTAACATGCCACATATTTGTCGATAACTACCTGACGCATATTGATTTCAGACCAAGGCTTCCATTCAACAGCTTTATATTTTTCAGGAAACGTAGTTAAACCGTGGATTTTTCTGCGGATTCTTTCTGTTTGGTTTTTGGCTGTGCCTTTTTCTCCCAAATCAATCGCGATATACCGGTAGATGGCTTTTAAGTCCTCGTTCGCTTCGGGAGAATAGATTACTTTATACTGCGGAATGCTCATATGCCGTATAACTCTGTTAATTCTTCTTCGACTTCATCTTCCGTTAACGCTTTGCCGCTTCTCAAAGAATCAATGCCCTTTAATAATTCCGCGTCAAGCTCCGCTCGCGATAAGGACGAAATATCAACAGGCTTGCGCTCGGGCATTTTGATTTCAAAGGGCATTCCTTGTAAAAGAACGATTTGGCTGTATAACATTTGAATCGCGTTAGAAGGTGAGATACCGAGTTTATCCATAACAGCTTCTGCATTTTCTTTTAATTGTGTGTTGATTCTGGCATATACAGGCGAGGTGTTTGCCATAATACTCACGCTCCTTAAATGACATATTGATTTATCAGGCATATTCATTATAACACATATTGCTTGCAAACGCAAGCAATAGAAATGCTTTTATAAAAACTTAATGAGAATGGAGCAGGATAATATGTTTCAGCATTTGACAGAAAGCGGCGGCTTTGAAGAGGACGAAGTCTCAGAAATCATTAAATAGACAGATTAAAGAACGAAAGATATCGCGCAGAGGATATTATTATAAGACGCACGTCAGCGTGCCGTCTTATCAATGAAGGTCACTTCAAAGTAGTCAGAACCGGGTCGGCAATTCGTATCTCAAAAAAGGCAAAAAGCAGTATTACTTTGCATTGCTTGCGAACTTTACTACTAATTGGTGATAACCGATAAGAGTCTGAATATGGAATAAAATATTAGATTGTAAGGGGTGCACAAATACATATATTCTGTATTGTTGATTTATACAAAAATTAAAAACAATACCAAAATCGGACGGATTTGCTACACTTTTGATACACCTCATATGTTATGATTTGAAAAATGAACGATGTAACATGAGAGGAGAATCATTCATGATGAAAAAGAAATTCGGTTCTTTTACAAAACGATGGGTTATATGTACGAGCGCGATCCGGCGTACTTCGATTCGATCATGTGCAGCTATGACCGCGACGCAGAGCTTGCCGCCTTCAACTACAGTGAGCTTTGCTTTGTGTTCGACTATCTGTACGGTTATCCCGGACGCGGAATCCTGTATGAGGACGTCGCGCTGGAGAGTGTCGGACTGGATCAGGCGCTCAAGGACTTCGGACCCGTCGGAACCCGAACAAAGGAGCTGATGCTCAGCACCGACTGGGCGGATTATTTCATGGGCATGATCCGGTTTAACATGCTGGTCGACGACGGCGGACACACCACTATGTCTGTTTCTTCGCACAGCGACGTCAACTCGAACCCCGCGCGCGCATGGATTTCCGCAAGAATGTCGGGAGCGGATGTTTTCGCGAAATATTTCTCGGATATGGGTGAGGTGATGGCGCGTGTGCCCTCAACATTAGACAATCTGGAGGGGCTTATG
The DNA here is from genome assembly GCA_902765625.1 of uncultured Ruminococcus sp. GTDB lineage: Bacteria > Bacillota > Clostridia > Oscillospirales > Acutalibacteraceae > Ruminococcoides. Next base: position 8,157 of record CACXAO010000040.1, read on the forward strand.
AGCCTGAGTCAGGAGATGCTGGGCGACGGACGCTATCACACGCAGGGCGATACGGCGTTCTATTCAATGAACGGCTTTGTCGCCGATAAGGGTCCGTGGAAGGAATACTACGAAAACGGCGGCAGCTTCGACGATTTTGACGAGCCGATCTTCATGGGTCTGGTTTCCTCGATGAACAAGGCGCAGAATGACCCGAACATCCATAATTTTGTGATCGACCTGAGCACCAACGGCGGCAGCGCCGACGTCCTTCTGGCACTGATCAGCCTGATCAACGGCGACCGCAAAGGCGCGCTGCAATATCAGAACGTTCTCCAGGGGCAGAACATCACCCAGAGCTTCCTCATTGACCGCAATTTTGACGGCAAGTTCGATGAAGCGGACGCGGATGTGCATTACGACCTGAACTTTGCCGTGCTGGTTAGTCAGGAATCTTATTCCTGCGGAAACCTTTTCCCGTCGATGTTCAGAGACATGGGATTGATGGTGCTGGGCGAGCGTTCCAAAGGCGGCGCCTGCACGATTCTCGGTCTGAACACGGCTGACGGCTTCTATTACCACATCTCGGACTACCAGATGCGTCTGACGAACGATAACTGGGAGGTCATTGACGGTGGTATCGAGCCTGACGTTAAGCTGGTCAAGACCGACGCCGACGGTAATAAGGATTATTCGGATTTCTACGATCTTGCGCTGCTGTCAAATCTCATTAATGAATACTACGCGAAGTAAGTTGTAACATTTAGGATACCGGGATTGGCAAAAATGCTGCTCTCGGTATCTTTTTCACAGCTTTTATGCTATACTGATGGTGATAGGAGGCGAACGCATGATCACGATCTCTGTTGACGATAAAATCGCAGCCGCGCGGATGATAGCGGATATGATGAAAAAGCTCGACCCCGACGGCGTGCATGAGGTGGAAAACGATCCCCAAAGGGCGATCGGGCGAATTGAACAGATGCACCCCGATATTGTGTGGCTGGATATCGAGATGTCCGTGATGAACGGATTGGAGATGGCGGCTTTAATCAAAAAGAGGTCGCCGTTTTCCAACATCGTTTTTGTGACGGGGCACCCCGAATACGCGATGGACGGCTTTTCGCTGCACGCGAGCGGATTTGTGCTGAAGCCCGTGACTGAGGCGAAGCTGCTCAATGAGATCGTCAATCTCCGCCGCCCTGTGTTTTTTGATCGCAAAGCGGCGGTCAGGGTGCAGTGCTTCGGAAACTTCGAGGTGTTCGACCGCGACGGAAGGCCGCTGCATTTTTCGCGGACAATGAGCAAGGAAGCCTTTGCCTATCTCATTCACAAGCGTGGCGCGGGCGTATCGGTCGCCGAGCTTTGCTCCGTTTTGTGGGAGGACAGGCTCGCGGAAGCCGGGTTGAAGTCGCAGTGCAGGGTGCTGCTGAGAAACCTTAAAATAGATCTGAAAAAAGCAGGAGCGGAAAACGTGCTGATCAAGGACTGGAACGCATGGAGCATTAACGTCGCCGCTGTCTACTGCGATTATTATCAATTTTTGCAGGGTGATTCCTACGCGGTCAATTCCTTCCGCGGTGAGTATATGTCGCAGTATTCGTGGGCTGAGATGGGTATCGGCTCTATTATTCAGCGAACCGGCGCATATTTTACCCTGCCCGGGGATTGGAGTGACCGGAATGAAAATCAGTAAATGTTCGCTCAGAACGCTGCCCGTCATGCTGCTGCTTGAAATGCTGAGTCCTGCGCTGATGCTTGCGGTTTTGCTGGCGGCGTATTTTGTGAAAAAGCTCGGCGGAGAGCCGGCGGCTGCGGCTGTCGCGATCCTCGCGGGAATGGCTGTCATGGGCGTCTGGATTCTCTGCACCGTATTGCTCTACGGTATCATGGAGCTTTCGCACTTTTTCGCATATGCGTGGTATCTGCACCTGATCTATTTTGTCATCAAGTCGGTGTCGCTCGTGCTGGAGGGCTATAACGCGGCGTATCACGGCGCAGGTGCGGAAACGGCAGGCTTGCTGGGAGATTTGCTGTCGTCGGGGCAGCAGCTGGTCGGTATGTTGTCGCATTCAATGATATTGTTCGGCGTCTGGTCGGAAATGAAAAAAATGGGACACGATAAGCTCAGTCAAATATGCCGGGTATACGAGCTTATTTATTTGTCGGCGGGAATCCTTCTGCTTCTGAGCGACGGAGCAGAATATCTCGTTTCCCGGCTGAATCCCGAAGCGGCTGACTCCTTTTCGGTTGAAACCACTGCGGTTGTCGCGGTGAATACTTTTTTGACTGCAGCAGCGTCGTTCATCGGCATACCCGCCTTTCTTGCTTTCAGAAGATCATGTATGGCGGTTTATACGCTCTTGTTTAATACACGGGAGAGTTGAACGAGAAGATGATTTATTGTCAGATTTTATCCTTATTCATTCTGGTGCTGCTTCTCGGCACCCTTGTCGTCAAGGAGCGCGGCAACAGAAATATCCAGCTGTTTATCACGAGTATCATTCTCGCCATGCTGAACATAGCGTTTTCCGTTTACAAGAGCACCGCTTATGCGACGGAGCTTATTAACGATCCCCGGCTCTACGCGGCTGCGATCGAGCCGCTTGTTAATCTGTTCGTGTATCTGGCAGAAAGCCTTTCTCTGGCGTTTTTCTGCCTGTTCCTGAAACGGAATCTATTCAGCGGCAGCCGCTCAACCGGCGGCTTGCTGACGGCGCTGTCATTTTTCAGTGCGCCGCTGACGTTCATCGCCGCTTTTTTGTCCTTGCAGGAAATCGCATTTGCCGTGATATTTCTCCTACAGGCGGTACTGATCGGGTTGTTTATCGCTTTCTCGCCCGTGGAGAGAAATGTCCGCGTATGGTTCATGATCGCGGGAGCGGTTTACGCGCTTTCCGGCGTGGTTGTGATCGTAAAGCCCGATGCACGGCTTGACGGCGTGGGTCTGACGCTGATGTATCTGACTGTCTTTGTCGGATTTGAGGTGCAGCTGAAAAACGATATTCTCAGCCGCGAGCTGGAGCTGTCCAATGCAAAGACCACACTGCTGATGCATCAGATCTCGCCGCATTTTATTTTTAACTCGCTGCAGGTGATGATCGGGCTGTGCGACAGCAATCCCGAAAAAACAAAGCCCGCGCTGATTCACTTTTCGGAATATCTCAGGGGTAATCTGGAATCAATCACGAACGATAAACTGATTCCGTTTACAAAAGAGCTTGATCACACAAAAGAGTATCTGGCGCTCGAACAGTTCGGTGGCGGAAGAGCGTTTGAGGTGGAATATCATTTGCAGACCACACGGTTTATGGTGCCGCCGCTTGTGCTGCAGCCGTTTGCGGAAAACGCGGTGCGCTACGGGATAGGCGCGCGCGAAAAGGGCGGACGTATCGTCATTGAAACCACGGACACTCCGTTTATGACGCTGATACGCGTAACGGACGACTGCACGGGCAGAAACACTATGACAGAAAAGCAGAAAAACCGTCAGAGCGTAGGCATCAAGAATGTACGCGAAAGACTCAAAACGCTCTGCGGCGGAGAGTTGATTTTTGAAAGCTCCGACGCCGGTACGACCGTTACCATTACCATTCCGAAATCCGATACTAAGCAGTCGTGATTGTGAAGTCTGTACAAACCATATCCGTAATATTTGTCTGTTTATACGAAATTTCAAAAAAACGACGAAAATGCCCCGATTTGCTACGCTTTTGATACACCCCATATGTTATCCTTTTCTTGTTAGGATTTATTCCAAACAGAAAATAACAGATAGGAGAAAAGAAACATGAAATTCACAAATGCTTATCAAGGCGTAAAGAAAATCTTTGCCGCCGAAATTCTGTCGTTGATCTGCTCGATCTGCGCGACGGTTACGCTGGCATTGCCGGTCGTTGGGGTGATTGCGGCGGCAAACAATTCCCAGGGCGGTACGGTTGCCTCTCTCGGCGGTTTTGCGGTGCTCGCGATCGCGTCGATGGTGCTCGCAATCATCGCGTTTATCTTCAAGCTGATCGGCGTCAACAAGGCGTCCAAGGACGAGCCGTCGTTCAAGATCGCCCTCTACCTGATTCTGGCGGGAATCGCGGTTTCCGTTGCCGGCGGTATTTTCAACAGCAACGCAACAGCTTCGAGCATTTTTTCGGCTCTCGGTGAGGTCGTCAATCTGGGCGTCACCATCTTCATCATTCAGGGTATCAAAAACCTTGCCGCAAAGCTCGGCGATGAAAAAATGGTCAAAAAGGGCGACACGATTTTCAAGTACATCATCGCGATCTATGTTCTCGTCATCATTGCGCAGATCGTCGCCATGATCCTGCAGAACAGCGCAGCCTTAGTCGTCGCGCTCGTTATCATTGTGATTACAGGTATCCTGGAGATCATTCAGTACATCCTTTATCTCATCTACCTGAGCAAAGCAAAAAAGATGCTGGAGTAAGTAAAACCGTATATTAAAAACTGCGCCGTTGCTACGAAAAGCAGCGGCGCAACTTGTTAAAGGCGGTAATTATGAATACACCGTCACAGCCGCATTAAGAAAAACGAGCTGGAGCCTCGTGGCTGGAAGTTCATTTGGTGTAATCTTAATAACGGAGCGGGCGGTCACCTGATATAACCTTCTCGTTGGGGAAAGGAGGAGCAACAAAGCGTGTCTTGCGGCATTTTGGAGGAAGCAATGAAACAACAAAAAGAAAACGATTCAACGGGCGCCTGTGCCGGTGTATTTTTCCTTGTTCTCCTGCGAAAGGATGACGTCGGCATGAGGATTAAGAGGATCGCCGCACTGACGGCGTTATTTCTTTTGACGGCGGCGTTTGTATGTTCGCTGAATGTGTTCGCCGCTCCCGTTGAGGAAACGGACGCTCCGACTCCTACCGCACCTGTCGCGACGCAGGGCACGCAGCCGACGGAGCCGGCTGCTCCGACTTTGCCGTCCGGCGCGTTTACGCCCGACGGTCAGGGCTCGGTGCTCGACTATGTAGAGAATGAGACCGATGAAAAGCTGTTTTACACCATTTCCACCAAATCGGGCAATGTGTTCTATCTGGTGGTGGACGAGGCGCGCGGCGAACAGAACGTTTATTTTCTGAACGCGGTCACCGAATCCGATCTGACGGCGCTTGCCGAGGAAAACAATAAAACCTCGGTCAGCGGTATTTCAGCTTCTCAGACCTGTACCTGCACTGATAAATGCGAAAGCGGCAAGGTCAATGAGGATTGCCCTGTCTGCAAAAAGGATATTACCAAATGCGAAGGGAAATCTGCCTCGACCGCCGACGAACCGGCGGGCGGCAAGTCCGAAAATGACGGCGGCAATATCACGATGTATGTCATTATCGGCGCGGCGTTTATCGCTGTCGCGGGCGTCGGAATCTATGTCAAGGTGATCCGTCCCAAAAAACAGCAGCCTGAGTTTGACGATGACGAAGGCGACGATTACGGAGAATACGACGGCGCCGACGACTACGGCGAGCCTGAATATCTGCCCGATGACGACGGCATGGAAGAATCATAAACAACTATCAATCAGTTAGGCGCGGGGACTTCGGTCTCCGCGTCCGTTATTACAGGAGGTAAATTTTTGGTAAATAAAATCGTTTCAATACCCGGATATGTACATCTTTACCGCTCGCTGCTGCGGTTTTATCCTATGCCCGAAAATGAGATCAAGGAAATGCTGTATGTGCTCAACACCGCGAACCTTGATTGTTTCGGCTACTATCACCCGGAGATATTCGTTGTGCAGAGCGGTCCGGCGCTGTTTTCAACTTGGCTTGACAATATGAACTACCGTCCCTACCGCACGGAGATTCAGCTTTACAAAGCGCTTGTCTGCCTGAAGCACAGCGTTGACAGGGAGTTTATGACCGTCGAACAGCGCGAGGCGCTTCAAAAGCTGCGCTGTATCATTTCCAATATCGAGTACCGTTTCTACAAGGCGTTCGGTGTGGAGATTGACGATGACCGCACCGTTTACGGTGAGTGCGCTTTCAGCCTTGTGCCGGACGAGGACGAGCCGAGCGTCTGCCTTATGCACGATTGGGTGTATTTGCCGACGGCGTGAGGGAGCAGCGGTTATGACAACGGATGAATTAAAGGTAGTGTTTGAGGAACAGGCGCAGCGGTGCCGTGAGGTACTGCTGCAAAAGGGCATGGAATACACCCCCGATGAAGCGGATCGCTTTTCTTCCTTCAAGACGGCGGCGAGTTTGCAGCATACCTCTCCGGCAAACGCGCTGCTGGGTATGCTCTCAAAGCACATCGTTTCTCTCTACGACATGAGCTTTGTCGGGACGGAGCAATACGCCGCCGAAATATGGGGCGAGATAATCACCGACGCGCTCAACTATCTTTTCATCTTATCAGCGATCATCAAGGAGGAAAAACGCAATCAAAAGCATTGAAGTTAAAATTTTGAACACAGGCGCGGTCAAAGAGGCGGAAAAGCATACGGTCTTTGCCGCGAGACTGACGCAGCGCGGGCATGTGATTCACAGCATGGACGATCTGCTGATGCTGTATGAAAAAGCCTACACGGAGAACACGCTTGAAAGAATAACCGCTTTGCCGCACCCGACCGTACAGAAATTCGCGGTCATCACCGTGGCGGTCGTCGGCGCGAGCCGCCGCTTTCTGTCTCAGATCACGCGGCACCAGAACGAGGTAAAGTTTATGAGCGCTTCGCTGCAATACAGCAACTACAACTGGAACGCGGAGTTTGTGGTTCCGTATGAGATACTGACCGCCTCGCAGGACGTTCAGGAGATGTATATGAAAAGCTGTCAATCGGATATGGACAGCTATTCGGAGCTGATTCAGTTAGGTATCGGCAACGACGCGGCGGGTTACGCTGCGCCGCAGGGCTTGCGCAATATCCTGATTATCTCCGCTACTCCGTATCAGTGGAAACACATGATCGGTCAGCGCGTTTGCCGGCGTAACACCGCAGAGACGCGGATCGTTATGCTGAAAATCTGGCAGGAGCTTTACGAGCTCAGCCCGATCCTGTTTGCGCCTGAGCAGACGGGAGCGTTTTGTCAGCGTGATTACTGCAAAGAAGGTAAGTTGAGCTGCGGAGAGACTATTTACAAGCTCCTTTCACCTTCTCACATTCTCAGGCTGGACTATCCGGCGCTGTTTACGGAGGACGACAATGAAAATACGTCTGATTGATTTCGGTGTGCCGGAGAACCGCCGTCCGTTCAGAGCCCACGACAACGATGCCGGCGCGGATGTGTATATGCCCTATGACTGTACGATCAAGCCCGGCGAGATCGCCAAAATTCCGCTGGGCTTCGGTATCGAGGTGCCGGACGGCTACGCGGCGTTTGTGTTTCCACGTACAAGCATGGCGGTAAAGGGCTTGGTTTGCGAGCTGCCGCCTGTCGATTCAGGCTATCGCGGCGAGATTCACGCGATCATCAGCAATGTCGGCGATAAGCAGCAGTCAATCAGAAAAGGCGCGAGAATCGGTCAGTTGATTATTATCCCTGTTATCATATCCGATTATGTTTTCAGCCGCGGCGAACAGCGCGGCACGGGCGGCTTTGGCAGCACGGGAGAATGAGGGGGTGAAAAAATGAAGCTAATGGACGCAAGAAAGGAAACCTTCGATCATATCGAACTCTTTGACGCTCCGGCTATGTTTACCAACCTGCGCATTGACCGCTCCACTGTACCGGAGGGGATGTTTTGCTACGATGTGCGCGGTACAGGCGACGATCCGGGCGCTCTTTATGTGATAGAACCGTTTGTGTTCGTCAATCATTCGGGTACGATTATCGGCGTTGAGGATTATATGCTTGAAAAAGGACAGGCGAAATATATCGCTACGCATATCAATTTTCTCGGAAGTCAAATCACGCTCGATGAATTCTGCGCGAAACACGGCATTGAAATCAGCGAGCCGAAAAAGGGTGTGCTGGACAGTCTGAGGGAAAACAAGGAGAAAGCAGACAAAGCGCCGTTTGCTTCTAAAAGGGATAACAATACGCCGGAAAAATGAAGAAAAGCGGTCGGACGCTGCCTGACCGCTTGTGCGCTATTTTGTGTTGTTGAGCTGTTTCATGATCACCATAATGGACGCCATGCTTTCAGAAGATAGCTTTTTGCCTTCCTCGATAAACTGCTGCAAGGCTTCGGGATTCTCGTTGCCGTCGTCAAAGAATTCAAGCGGGGTGACGCCGAGATATTCGCAGATGTAGAAAAACGCTTGCATTGACGGGAGCGACTTCTTGTTTTCGATATTGTTGATATAGTTGTTTGCCTGTCCGAGCGACAGCGACATATCTCTTGCCGAAACGCCCTTTTGTATTCTCAGCTTTGCAATTCTCTCAGGTACAAAATCCTCGTACATTGACCTCACCGACCTTTCCTGTAATAGATTGTACCTTATATCGCCTTGATATTCACAAA
>CACXAO010000041.1 GCA_902765625.1 uncultured Ruminococcus sp.
CCCGGCATTTAGCCTACCATATGCATACTCATTGTCAATAGCTTTCGCGGCATAAACGCGGATTAAGGTTACCCACACTTTCTAGTGAAGCCTCAAATATTTCTCAGCTTTGTTAAAAAATCATTAAAGTATTTCGGAAGCTCGGAATCAAATTCAAGGTACTTCCCTGTTGAGGGATGAACAAAACCAATTTTTTTGGCATGCAGACACTGACCCTCAAAGCTCACCTTTTCGTTTTTGATACCGTAAACAAGATCTCCTGCGACCGGATGACCGAGTGAAGCCATGTGAACGCGTATCTGGTGGGTACGTCCTGTTTCGAGTACACAGCGGGTATGGGTATAACCCTTGTACCGCGCGATTACGCTGTAGTGAGTAACGGCGTGTTTGCTGTTCTTCTGAGTAATGCACATCTTTTTGCGGTCGTTGGGGTTTCTTCCGATAGGCGCGTCTACTGTGCCGGATTCCTCTTTGACGTTGCCCCATACTACAGCCTCATATTCCCTTGTAAAGGAATGCTCCTTGATCTGTTCGGAAAGAGCTTTGTGAGAGTCGTCGTTTTTCGCGACAATGAGCAGTCCGCTTGTGTCCTTGTCGATCCTGTGAACGATTCCCGGACGCAGAACGCCGTTTATTCCCGACAGGCTGTCGCCGCAGTGGTAAAGCAGAGCGTTAACGAGTGTTCCGTCATAGTTTCCGGCGGCAGGATGAACCACCATTCCCTTTGGCTTGTTTACAACTAAAAGATCATCATCCTCATAAATGATATCGAGCGGAATGTTTTCTGCTTTAGCCTCATACGGAACGGGATCCGGAATACAGACCGTTACCTCGTCGCCGGTTTTGAGCTTTTGCTTTTTGTTGGCGGTGTTCCCGTTCAGAAAAACGTCTCCGCTTTCAATCAGACCTACAGCCGCGCTTCTTGAAACGCCGATATCCGCGTCGGCGATGAATTTGTCAAGTCTTACGCCGCTCTCTTCGCAGACAAGCTTATGCTCAGTCATTTTTTTCAACCTTGTTTGATTTGAACTTGCTCGAGAAGAAGAAAATATAAATCACGAGCAGAATAACGCCGATTGTAATGCAGTAGTCAGCGAAGTTGCATACGGGCGGAAAAAACGAAACGCTGAGGTAATCGATTACGTAGCCGTAGATAACGCGGTCAATCAGATTTCCGATACCGCCGCCGATAATCAGACCGGCGCAGATATAGAAGAACTTTCCTGACGGACGTTTTTTGAACATATAAATAATTATTATCAGCAGCAGCACAGATGTAAGCGCGACAAAAATCCAGCGCATATCCTTGAACATTCCGAACGCAACGCCGCGGTTTTCAACATATACAAGCTTAAACAGACCGTCGATAACGCTTACCTCGCCAACAGGCTTTAACCCTGTGTTAACAAAATACTTGATCAGCTGGTCGGCGGCTATGATAACTACACCGATTGCAAGTGCAATAAAAGGCATAATAACCTCCAAATTATAGAAGATAATCAAAAATCGGTGCAACCGCAATCACACCGATTTTGAATAATTTTATCTTAATGTTTCGCAGCAGTGAGCGCAAAGCGTGGGATGCTCAGCGTCAGCGCCTACGGATTTTCTGATTGCCCAGCAGCGCTCGCACTTATCACCCTCTGCTTTTTCAGCGGTGATAGAAAACTCAGCGCCGTTGTCGGTAATCTCTACCTCTGAAACGATGAACGCGTCAGCAAGCTCGGATTCCGCTTTCTTCAGGAACTCAAGCGTCTCTCCGCCCGCGCTGAGAGTAACCTTAGCCTCGAGAGAGCTCTTGATGGTTTTCTCCTTGATCATCGGCTCAAGAGTCTTTTTAACATCGTCTCTCAGCTCGTGAATGCGGTTCCAGAACTCCATGAAGGAATCGTCAACGTCGACGGCTACCTTTTCGGGCATCTCGTTGAAGATAACGTGAGAAGCCTCGTCGTTTGCGGAGTGCGGCATATACTTCCAGATTTCGTCGGAGGTATACGCGAGAATCGGCGCAATCATTCTGGTCATCGCGTTGAGAATCAGATACATTGCGGTCTGAGCAGCTCTTCTGCGCGGAGAATCAGCCTTTTCAGTGTAAAGTCTGTCCTTGAGAACGTCGAGATAGAAGTTTGACATATCGACAACGCAGAAGTTATGGATGCTGTGATATACGATATGGAATTCGTAGTTGTCGTAAGCTTCCTTGACCTTATCGATAAGGTTATTGAGCTTTGCGAGAGCCCACTTGTCAATCGGAAGCAAGGTGTCGAAGTCAGCCATATCGGTATCGGGATTAAAGTCAAACAGGTTGCCGAGGATATATCTGGCGGTATTTCTGACCTTTCTGTAAGCCTCGGAGCGCTGCTTGAGGATATCAAAGGAAATATTTACGTCGGACTGATAGTCGCAGGAAGCAACCCAAAGTCTGAGAACGTCGGCGCCGTACTGCTTGATAACCTCCTGAGGGCTGATACCGTTGCCGAGCGACTTACTCATCTTTCTCTTTTCCATATCAAGAATCATGCCGTGAGTAAGAACCGTTTTGTAAGGCGCAACGCCCATTGTAGCAACAGAGGTGAGCAGTGAGGACTGGAACCATCCTCTGTACTGGTCGTTACCCTCGAGATAGAGGTCTGCGGGGAATTTAAGATAACCGCGGCGTTTTACAACGGCGGTATGCGAGGATCCGCTGTCGAACCAAACGTCCATGATATCCTTTTCTTTGTCAAACGAAGCACAGCCGCACTTTGAGCACTTTGTACCTTCGGGAAGCATCTCGGAAGCGTCGCGGTCAAACCAAGTGTTGGAGCCTTCCTCAGCGAATACATCTGCAACGGCAAGCATTGCAGCCTTGTCGATAAGGGGTTCGCCGCAGTCTCTGCAGTAGAAAATCGGAATCGGAACGCCCCATTTTCTCTGACGGGAAATACACCAGTCTTTTCTCTCTCTGACCATCGAGGTGATTCTGTCTTTACCCCACGCGGGAATCCATTCAACCTCATTGATTGCCTTAACGGCGTCGTCCTTGAAGTCGTCTACGGAGCAGAACCACTGGTCTGTCGCTCTGAAAAGAATCGGTGATTTACATCTCCAGCAGTGCGGATACTGGTGAATGATCTTTTTAAGCGCAAAGAGTGAGCCGGTCGCGTCAAGATGAACGGCGATCTTCTTGTTAGCCTCATCTGTTGTAAGTCCGGCGAACTGACCTGCTTCCTCAGTGAGAACGCCGTCGCCGTTAACCGGGCAGATTACGGGAATTTCGGGGTAGTTGCGGCAGACGTTGTAGTCGTCTACACCGTGTCCGGGAGCTGTATGAACGCAGCCGGTACCGCTTTCGAGAGTTACGTGCTCGCCGACAATGAGGAGCGACTCACGGTCGAGGAACGGATGCTGGGTTTTCATGTACTCAAGCTCGCTGCCCTTGATGGTAGCGACAACCTGATAATCGGTGATGCCGGCTTCCTCCATAGCGGAGCGGTAAAGCTCGGTAGCCATAACATAATATTCGTCTCCGCTCTGAATAACGGAATACTCAAATCTGGGACCGACGCAGATGGCAACGTTGGCAGGAAGAGTCCATGTGGTCGTTGTCCAGATCACGAAAGAAACCTTTGCGGGGTCAATACCCATAGCGGCGAATTTGCCCAAGTCATCGGTAACTCTGAATTTAACGTAGATTGAGTGGCAGGGATCCTCGGCGTACTCGATTTCAGCCTCGGCAAGGGCTGTTTTGCACTCGGGACACCAGTAAACGGGTTTTAAGCCGCGGTAGATGTAGCCCTTGTCAGCCATCTCGGCAAATACCTTGATCTGTTCTGCCTCAAACTCATGCTTTAATGTGATATAAGGATTGTCCCATTCGCCGATAGCGCCAAGACGCTTGAACTGCTCTCTCTGGTCGTTGATATAACCGGTTACAAACTCCTCGCAGAGCTTGCGCAGCTCAACCACGGAAATATCCGCGGAGCTTCCGATACCCGCCTTCTGTCTGGCTTTAAGCTCGGTGGGCAGACCGTGGGTATCCCAGCCGGGAACATACGGAGCCTTGAAGCCTGCCATATTCTTATAGCGGACGATGAAATCCTTCAAGATTTTGTTGAGCGCGTGGCCGAGGTGAATATCGCCGTTTGCGTAAGGAGGTCCGTCGTGAAGCACAAAGAGCGGCTTTCCATCGTTATGCTCCATGAGCTTGTCGTATAATTTCTCGTCCTCCCAATTCTTGAGGGTAACAGGTTCGCTTTTGGGCAAACCGGCACGCATCGGAAAATCGGTTTTCGGAAGATTAAGTGTAGCGTTATAATCCTGGGACATTGTTGTTATCTCTCCAATTTATTATTTTATCAGTCAGCGGAAACGTCGTAGTTATCGCCGAACTTGAGGTGAGCAAATTTGCTCTGGCGCTTGGGAGCGACCTTGGTTCCGTCGTTGAAGGAATTCTCCTCCGCAGCGGGAGTCTGTCTTGCGGGCTGCTGAGGTCTTGCAGCCCTTGCCTGCTGTCTTCTTGCGGGCTGTCTGAACTGCTGAGGCTGAGAAATTGTCTCGGCAGGCTGCTGCTCAAGCTCAGGCTCGTCATAGTTCTGCTGGGAATAATTTTCCTGAGCATAGCTTTCCTGAGTGTAGTTTTCCTGCGCGTAGTTATTCTCCTGAGTATAGTTGTTTTCAGCCGGACGGAACGAGGATTGTTCTACGGGATTTGTGGGATACTTCTCGTCGATAGCCTGTCTTGCCTTATCGAGGTCAACGGAAGTGGGCAGATCGTCGATATTTTTGATGTGGCTTCTGTAAAGCTCAATGAGCTCGGCTCTGAGATTTACTGCGTCAGCCTGAAGCTGGAGATAGTTCTCCTTCTCAAGAGCGGTCTGATTGTTGGCCTCAACAGAGAGAGCCTGAGCCTTCTCCTCTGCGTCGCGGATAATTCTCGCAGCCTTCTCCCTTGCCTCCTTAATGCATGCGTCGGACATTTTCTGGGATGTGAGCAGAGCATTTCTTACGGTTTCCTCGTCGGCTCTGTACTCCTCAAGACGGGTAGCGAGTCTGTCAATTTTATGTACAAGATTAGTCTTTTCTTTTTTCAGCTGTTCAAAGGAAGCGATGACCTCGTCAATAAACGCGTCAACGTCCTCGGCTCTGTAGCCGCCGCTGAGAGTCGCTTTTCTGAAGCTGACATTCTTTATTTCATCAATAGTAAGCATTTTAATAACTCCTTATCTGTAATGAATAATTGAAACCCTGATCCGGTGCTTTTTTGTTTCCCCCAAAACACCGTTAATTTTATATTTTCCCTTGCCTCGGATACTCAGGCTGTCGCCGCTCTCTATGGTTTTGCTGATATTGTCACACGGCAAAAAGTTAAGGCTCACATTGCCGGAGCAAATCAGCTGCTTTGTTTTTTCACGCGATAAGCCCGTTACTGCCGCGACAACGGCGTCTAGCCGCAAAGAAGCCACCACATAAGATTCTTCGTCAAAACCTCTGCCCTTTGGAAGCGTTTCGGGATTAGCTTCTTTAATCTTTACGCCCGCGTTGCCGATTTTAAAAAGCTGAGACGTTATATATGAACTGATATCGGATTTTACGAACACAACGCACCTTCCGTCCTCGACCAAAATATCTCCGACGGTATCGCGCTCAATACCGAGCGACATAAGCGCACCCAAAAAATCCCTGTGAGTAAACTTATCCGCCTTGCGAAAGGTTATCTCAAGCGCGGTGACGGGAAAGCTCTCGATCTCATCATAAAAATACAGTCCGAGAACCTTGCGTTCGCTGTCATCATACCCTCCGAAAAAACTGTATGTAGAAAAGCATACCGAGTCAAGATAATGCTTTGCGACCGCCTGTTTCCTTTCGCTTAAAAACGGAAAGAAATACGGCTTCTGTCTCTGTTGGCACAGATAGACAGCGTCGTCAAGCTGAGATAAAAACAGCTTATCGTTATCAGAAGTACACACCGCTGTTTTCTAATTCATCAAGAAGATCGTCGCCGGTAAGGTCAACGTTGCTGGGAATAATGATATAGGTATTTGAAGCTACTCTCTTGATTTTGCCGTTGTTGGCATATGCAACGCCGCTGAGGAAGTCGAGGATTCTTCTCGCCATATCCTTATTGGTGTCCTCAAGGTTGAGTACAACGGTATGAGTTTTAATCAGCTCGTCTGCGATCGAGCGTGTTTCCTCGCCAAAGCGCTCAGGCTTGAAGATACCAACCTGCAGCTTCGCGGTTGCGTTGATGTTAACTACCTTGTTTCTTCCCGATGATGTTGTGGTTGCTCTTTCGCGCTCTCTGGGAGCTTCTTCCTCATAATCATCGTCGCCCTCGTCGGCATAACCGTACTCGTCGTACTCGTATTCGTCGTCGGGAGCGTCCCACATGCGCTTGAACTTGTCTACTATTCCTGCCATTTCTATTTCCTCCTAATTATGTATAGTTTCTTGCGCCGAAAAGCGCCGATCCTATTCTAACCATTGTTGCTCCCGAGAGGATCGCCTCCCGGTAATCATCAGACATACCCATTGAAAGAATATTCATATTTATATTATCTAATTTTTTTTGCGATATGTCAATAAATAAGTTGTGCATTTTATTAAAATATTCAGAATTTTTATGTTTATTATCACAAATTGGCGGAATTGTCATTAAACCTTGTACAGAAATCCCATCAAATTCTGCGATTTCAGCAAGCAATTCCCCGAGATTTTCCTCGAACACGCCCGATTTATTCTCTTCCCTGCCGATATTGACCTCGACCAGAATGTTTGTTGTGATGTTTCTCTTGACCGACTGAGCGGCGATTTCCTTTGCGAGCTTAACGGAGTCGACGGATTGGATCAAGTCGACCTTGCCGACAATCTGGCGAACCTTATTTGTTTGCAGATGGCCGATAAACTGCAGCGAACAGTTATCGAGGTTATAGTCCTCGTATTTTGCAAGCAGCTCCTGAACCCTGTTCTCGCCGATATGGTCGAGTCCGAGAGAAATAGCGTGATTGATTGTTGCGGCGTCTACGGTCTTTGTTGCTGCAAGAAAGGTGATGTCCTCTCTGCTCTTGCCGACCTTCTGAGCCGCCTCGGCGATTTCCTCGTTGATTTTTTTATAATTGTATTCTACATCAGTGAATGACCTTGCCGTCATACAAATCGTCTCCTTTTACGATTACCTTGTCATAAAGTGAAATTGTGGTGCCGTTAAAGAGCACGCCTTCCTCGGGGTTGGGATCGCAGATTACATAATCCTCGTCTGCGTAGAGAATCGAAATCTGCTTGAACTGAACCTCGCTGCCGTAAAGGACGTAAACGCCCTGAACCTTCTTTTCTTCCTTGTGCGGATTGTCGTTATCGTCATAAGTAGTTTTTGTGACGAAGTCGTCGTGTATCGCCCGCTTGCTGACGCGAAGTCCGGTGTAGGTACCCATACCTATTTCAATAGGCTCATGTCTTGCCTCGAGAATTCCGTCGTTCATATAGTCGCAGCGCAGAATAACAAGCGCGTTGCCGTCCTTTTCTGCCTGAGAGACCCTGTATATTTCCGCGGGAATCGCTTCGGACGAAGCTTCCGAGAGAAGCACCGTAACCGCGCTGTCCCAAATATTAAGGCTTGCCGCCTGGTCGGAATTGACCTCGCAGGCTACATACCACTTAACGTTGCCGATTACCTTGCCTGCGATATTATCGGGAATTGAACCTTTCTTCGGGTCTTTTATATCATCGAGCGTCAGCTTGTCAATATCGTCATAGCTGAAGGTTTTTTCGTAACCGTCGCAGAACTCGGTAAAATAGCCTGCCTTTGGAGTTTTGATTGAACCTATGCTGCTGCCGGCGCTGCTGTTGAGCGTGCTTATCTGCTCTGAAAGAGAAGCGATTTCACTGCTGAAATCAGTGATTTTTCCGGTATAGAGCTGACGCTGGTTAATATACGAAAGCAATGTATCGGCGTCGGACGAGGTTTTGCCGAGATTTCCGTTATTGATATCGTCCAGATAATTTATCAGTTTGTTCTTGATATTGTTGTTGATAATATCAATGCTCATTGTGCCTGAGATCGTGTTTTTCTGAATATACTCAAGCGACTCCTTTTTCTTTTGGAGCGATTCTGCCTTTGTGTGAGAAAGCGCGTCTTCGGCGTTTGCGTAAACCTTTGCAATCTCGCCGTCGGCGTTAACTGCTTCGCCGTTTGCGACTGAGTA
Source organism: uncultured Ruminococcus sp. (assembly GCA_902765625.1). Taxonomy (GTDB): domain Bacteria; phylum Bacillota; class Clostridia; order Oscillospirales; family Acutalibacteraceae; genus Ruminococcoides. Next base: position 8,181 of record CACXAO010000041.1, read on the forward strand.
CGAAAGCACTCCTTTTGCGGAATTTTCAATCAGGTTTTCGTCGCGGATAATAAACGCGTCCGATGAGATTCTATCGGTGACCGTAGCCTGTACCGCGTTTTCGGTGGGATACATATCAAAATTCGCGCTGATTAAGAGATACGCGACGTAAATAATGGCAAGTAAGGTAAGCGCCGCGACAAGTATGCGTTTAAACAGTAGCTTATCCATATAACCTTCCTTTTATGATTTGAACAGCCTTGCCGAGAAGCGTTTCAAAATCAGGCTCTTCGTCGACATAAAGCCAATTAATTTCCTTATCCCGCTTAAACCATGTCAGCTGACGTTTTGCGTAGCGTCTGGTTTCACGTTTTAGCTTTTGTATACATTCGTCAAGACTGTTTTCACCGCTGAAATACGGCGCAAGCTCCTTATAACCGATTGCCTTTACAGAGGTTTGGCTAAGCTCTGAACCAAGCACCTGACGCACTTCTTCCAAAAGCCCTTTTTCAAGCATGATATCGACTCTTAGATTGATTCTGTCGTAGAGCTTTTCGCGGTCGGTGAATCCCAAGCCGATTTTTATTGCGTCATACGGCGACTGTTCAAGTCTTGACATTTCATTTTGTTCGGTGATGGTTTTTCCTGTTGTGTAATAAAATTCAATGGCGCGGATGATCCGCTTTGGATTTTTGCCTTCTTTAAGCCGTTCGTATGACGGCGGGTCAATCTCGAGAAGCTTTTGAATGAGATATTCAATCCCGTTTTCCTCGTACTGAATCCACAGTCTGCGGCTTAACTCCTCGTCGCGTTCTTCCTCGCTGAACTTTATATTTTGCAGCAGCGAGTCGACATACAGTCCGGTGCCGCCGGCTAAAATCGGAAGCTTACCTCTTGACGCGATATCTGAGATACACCCCTTGGCGTCGTCGGTGAACATCGCGACGGAGTAGCTTTTATCGGGCGGTAAAAAATCCATCAGATGGTGAGGAATACCCTGCATTTCGTCCTTATCCGGCTTTGCGGTGGCAATCTGCATGCCGGTGTATATCTGCATGGAATCGGCGGAGATTATTTCGCCGTCAAATATTTTGGCAAGCTCAACCGCAAGGCGGGTTTTGCCCGAGGCGGTCGGCCCCACAACGGAGATGATTTTCTGTTTTTCGGTCAATTTATCACGCCCTGCCAAACTGTCTTTCAATCTCACTTTTTTTCATAACAATGCAAACCGGTCTGCCGTGGGGACAATACCTGATCTGCGGATTTTCTTCAAGCGTTTTAACAATATCAATAAGCTCCTTGGCGGAGTTCTTGTTGCCTGCCTTGATCGCGCTGCGGCACGCTACGTTGTGATAGAACCAGTCCATCTTTTCGGTAAAGACATCATTCTTGCCCATTGAGATGTAGTCAGCCATCTCGGTAACGCAGTCGGCAACCTCGGCTGCCTCGATGTACTGCGGCGCGCTGCGAACAAGAACCGTGCTGTTTCCGAAGTCCTCAACCTCAAAGGAGCAGTCGGCAAACATATCAAGATGTCTGATTGCCGCGTCGTACTCGTTCTTTCCGAGCGTAACGGTTATCGGAGTGAGTAAAAGCTGTGCGGACGAGCCTGCCTTTTCTGCCTTTAGCTTCTCGTAAATAATCCGCTCATGAGCCGCGTGCTTGTCTATCAGCAGCATTTCGGTTTTGTTTTTTTCAACAATTATATATGTATCAAAAAGTTCGCCAACGTATTTCAGCTCGTCCTTTTGCTGTTCGTACAAAACAACAGGCTCGGAATTTGGCTTTTCGGTAACTACGATTTCTTCCTTCGCAGGCTTCTCGGGAATTGTTTTTTCCTCAACCGGCTTCGGAATATCGGTCTTTCTTATAAAAGGCAAATTCTCGTGTTTGCCGTAGCTTTCCTCGCGCTTTGAACTGCGTACCGCCTGCTTTGAATACACCTCAAACGGATCTGACGAATCCTCAAGGTGTACATTATCGATCGACATCGGTTCAGTCGGTTCCGATTTTGGTTCAGGCTTCGTAAAGTCGATACCCTTAAACGGATTGAATTCATCCTTAATCCGGACAGGCTGCTGAACCTTTTGCGGCTCCGGTTTTCTGAAAACAGCCTGAGCGTTGTTGAAGGTATTTGCTTTTCTTATTTCGTGAAGCGCCGAATCATCCCTGAAATGCGCCTGCTTGCGGTCGTCGTGCTTGAGAAGCGCCGACTTGGCTGCATGAAATACCGCGTCAAAAACAGGCCGTTCGTTAATGAAGCGGACTTCGATTTTTGCCGGATGGACGTTTACGTCAATTGCTTCAAGCGGCAGGCTCAGATTTAACACGCAGGACGGGAATTTTCCGACCATGACCGAGCCCTTGAACGCTTCGTCGAGAGCCGCCATAGCGGTGCGCGACTTCACAAAACGTCCGTTCACGAAGAAATTCTGCATATTATGATTCGGACGAGCGTGAACCGGCTTTGAAATATAGCCTGTCACCTTGATTGAATCAAGCTGATACTCGACCGGAATCAAACCGTTTGCGAACTCTCTGCCGAACACCGCGTAAATCGCAGACAGCAGCTTGCCGTCGCCGAAGGTTTTCAGAGCCTGTTTGCCGTCGCGGATAAAGGTGAAGGCAATTTCGGGATGTGAGAGCGCGGTCTTGTCAACAATATTTGAAACGTTGTTTCCCTCGGAAACGTCTTTTTTCAGAAACTTGGCACGTGCGGGAATGTTGAAGAATAAATCCCTGATAACAAAAGTGGTGCCTACCGGGCAGCCGGCGTCGTCAAAGGATTTTTCCTCGCCGCCCTCAATAACATATGCAGTGCCGATATCTTCGCAGGCGCTCCTTGTTATAAGCTGCAAACGCGACACAGCGCTGATTGAAGCAAGTGCCTCTCCGCGAAATCCGAGGGTCGCGATTCGGTCGAGGTCGTCCTGCTCTTTGACCTTACTGGTCGCGTGGCGCAGAAACGCGAGCTTTACGTCCTCGCGGAGAAATCCGCAGCCGTCGTCGGCGACGCGCATAAAGGTAGTTCCGCCGTTTTTTATCTCAACGGTAATGTGCTTTGCGCCGGCGTCAATCGCGTTTTCGACCAATTCCTTGATTACCGAAGCGGGTCGCTCTACAACCTCGCCTGCCGCGATAAGCTCGGCTACATGCTTGTCAAGCACATTGATTACTCCCAATGCTGTCACCTCCGTCCGTTATTATATCATATTCTTTAATTCGTACAGTAAATTCATCGACTCAATCGGTGTGAGCGTGTTCAGATCAACCGATTTGAGTTTATCGATTACAGGACTTGTAGCTACTCCCATCAGCGAGAGCTGCGTGTCCTCGTTGACGTTGACCTTCTCAACGATCGTCTCCGCCTTACCGCTTTCGAGGTCGGCGAGAATTTCTTTTGCGCGGTTGATAATTGTGTTTGGAACGCCGGCAAGCTTTGCTACCTCGATTCCGTAGCTGTCGTCGGCGCCTCCCGGAACGATCCTGCGCAGGAAGGTGATGTCGTCGCCGCGTTTCTTAACGGCTATGCTGTAGTTCTTAACGCCGTCGAGAAGCTGCTCCATTACGCTCAGCTCGTGATAGTGAGTTGCAAAGAGCGTTTTTGCGCCGAGCTTTTTCTTGTCGGCACAGTATTCGAGAACGGCTCTTGCTATGCTCATGCCGTCAAAGGTTGAGGTGCCGCGTCCGATTTCGTCCAATATCAAAAGACTTTTTGAGGTCGCGTTCTTTACAATGTTAGCAACCTCGTTCATCTCGACCATAAAGGTGGACTGTCCCGAAGCGAGGTCGTCTGACGCGCCTACTCTGGTAAAGATGCTGTCAACGATTCCGATTTTAGCAGAGGACGCAGGAACAAAGCTGCCCATCTGAGCCAATAGAACGATGAGAGCGATCTGGCGCATATATGTTGACTTACCTGCCATGTTTGGACCGGTGATAATGTCCACCCTCTCGCCCTTGCTGTCAAGATTGACGTCGTTTGGAACGAAGGAAGCGTTTTTTAACAGAAGCTCAACAACCGGGTGACGTGAATCCTTGATGGTGATCGCCGTGGACTGATTTACCTGCGGACGTACGTAACGGTTGTCGGAGGCAACGTTTGCGAGAGAAGTGATAGTATCGAGCGTTGCGATCGCTTTTGCAGTGTTCTGGATTCTGTCAAGATTATCGGCGACAGTTGAACGAACCGCGTCAAAGAGCATATACTCCATAGCAACAGCTCTGTCCTTGGCTCCGAGGATCCTGCCCTCCAAATCCTTGAGGTCAGGCGTTATGTAGCGCTCGCTGCCGGTAAGGGTCTGCTTACGGATGTATGTATCGGGCACGAGATTTTTGTAGAAATTGGTGACCTCAATGAAATATCCGTAAACCTTGTTGTAACCGATTCTCAGTTTGGGGATTCCGGTTTTCTCCCTCTCCTGCGCTTCAATCTGAGCAAGAATGTCCTTGGAGTTGTTCATATCGTTGTTGACAATATCAAGCTCCTGATTGTAACCCTCTCTGATCATTCCGCCTTCGCGTATCGAAAACGGCGGTTCGTCTACAATCGAGCGGTCAATAAGAGAGTGAATATCCTCGAGCAGATCGAGGTTCTTATTAATCATCCTCATATACGAGGACTGACAGCCCGAAATAAGATCAGAGATCTGAGGGAGACCGCTGATCGCGGCGCATAGAGAGCGCAAATCTCTTGCGTTTGCATTGCCGTAAACAATTTTCGTCATAAGACGCTCGATGTCGTTGATACCGCTCAGGGTTTCTGTCAGTTCAAGACGAAGTACGGTGTCGTTTACAAGCTCCTCTACCGCGCTCTGGCGGTTATTGATCTTTGAAATATTCATCAGCGGATGTTCAAGCCAAGAACGGATCAATCGCTTGCCCATCGCGGTTTTGGTTTTGTCGATTACCCAGAGCAGAGAGCCTCTCTTTGCCTTTGAAAGCATGGTCTGCGTAAGCTCAAGATTGCGTTGGGTATTGTAGTCAAGACGCATGAACTGCGACTCGTTGTAAAGCTCAAGGCGGTTTATTCTCTCGAGACCGCTCATCTGTGTTTCACGGAGATATTCGATCAACGCGCCGACCGCGCTGATTACAACAGGCATATCCGAAATCAGATGTTTGTCGTTCGGGAACTGAGCGTCTACGGTCTTGCGGCACAAAGAAAGCTCAAACTTTTCGTCGTCAAGCATTTCGACTCCTGCCGAAAGCCTGCCTTTAATGAACGACGGCAGCTCTTTGAGCTTGACAATATCGCCGCCGAACAGTATCTCGCGCGGACTGTAGGAGGATAGCTGGTTTACCAAGACCTGATAGAAATCTCTGCCGCAGATTTCAGTTGCGCATAATTCTCCTGTGGAAATATCACAGAAGCACAGACCTATTGTTTTATCAACCATGTACATCGAGCAGATGTAGTTGTTTCGACCCTCATCGAGCATGCTTTGCTCCATTACGGTGCCGGGTGTGATAACGCGGATGATCTCGCGCTTAACCAAGCCCTTTGCCGCTTTGGGATCTTCGGTCTGTTCGCAGATAGCTACCTTGTAGCCGCGTGAAACGAGCTTTGCTATGTAACCCTCGCAGCTGTGGAACGGAACGCCGCACATAGGCGCGCGCTCCTCCTGACCGCAGTCTCTGCCTGTGAGGGTAAGGTCAAGCTCACGGGAAGCGAGAATCGCGTCGTCGTAGAACATCTCATAGAAATCTCCGAGACGATAAAACAGAATACAATCCTTGTTTTGCTCTTTGATTTCGAAGTATTGCTTCATCATCGGAGAAAGCTCCGCCATTTCTCACACTCCCTTTCGCTAAATAAGTTATTTATCAGCCGCAGCCGCCGCAGATGCTGCAGCTTCCGCTGCATGATTCGGCATAATCCGCAACCTCGGGATCAACGCCGTCGATGCACTGCTGAATAATGGCGGTAACGCGGTTTGAAATCTTGTCAAAGGCTTCCTTTGCTTCGTTGTAGGCAATCATGTTTTCGTTGGACATGATCTTTGAGTAAACCTCGCGCATCTCTCTGTTGAGAGTAGAGAGCTTCTGCTGGTCTCTCTCCTTCTTTGAGGCCTCCTCGTTGATGGCCATTCTCTTTTCGTTGAACTCGCCGATCAGCTTCTGCAAATCCGCGTCTGCGTCTGCCTGAGCCTGAACGTTTTTAAGATTGATGTATGATTCCTCCTGCTGAATCGCTCTTCCGAGTTCTCTTGCAAGTGTGATTGTATCCATTTTTTATTCCTCCGTTTTAATAAGCTCGCCCTTGAGTATCCAGTTGCGTGCTTTGGTAATTTTGACATTCTGAAATGTGCCGATCAACGACGGATCGCCTTCAAGCTCAACGATGATGTTTCCGCTTGTGCGCGCGTTAAGCTCGCCTGTCTTTTCCTTTTCGCTTTCAATCAGCACGCGTTCGGTCTGACCGACCATTGCGGAACACCGCTTCGCTGCGATTTCCTCCTGAACGTCGAGCAGCTCTCTGAACCACTTCGACTTTTCGTCAGCGGAGACCGGGTCGTCCATCTTCGCGGCGGGAGTTCCGACTCGCGGCGAATAGATAAATGTGAACAGAGATGTGAACTCAATCTCGCGGATCAGCGAAAGAGTTTCTTTAAAGTCCTCGTAGGTCTCGCCGGGGAATCCGACGATGATGTCGCTTGTGAGCGATACGCCTTCGATTTTTTCTTTGGCATAGGCAATTGTTTCGAGGTACTTCTTTCTGTCGTAGTGGCGGTTCATCGCCTTTAATATCCTGTCGGAGCCGCTTTGGAACGGCAGATGCAGGTGCTTGCTGATGTGGCGGCTGTTCGCAATAGCGTCTATCAGCTCTCTTGAGCAGTCCTTAGGGTGCGAGGTCATGAACCTCAGCCAGTAGTCGCCGTCGATTTGGTCAATATCGGAAATAAGCTCGGCAAAGGTTACGGGAGTCTGCAAGGTTTTGCCGTAGGAATTGACGTTCTGACCGAGAAGCGTGATATCCTTGTACCCCGCTCCGATCATATCCTTCGCTTCACCGAGAATCAGCTCCTTGTCTCTGCTGCGCTCCCTTCCGCGCACGTAAGGCACAATGCAGTAGGTGCAGAAGTTGTTGCAGCCGTACATGATCGGCAGCCAGCCCTTGAACGAGCCGTCACGCCTGACGGGAAAGCCCTCGTATAATTTATTATCGTCATTTCCGCGCTCGAATATTCTCTTGCCGTCAACCAGAGAATGATACATCAGCTCCGGAAAGTGGTGAAGCGAGTGAGTGCCGAATACAAGACCGACAAACGGAAAGCTGCGGTAAATGCGGTTTGCAATATGCTCCTGCTCCATCATGCAGCCGCAAAGCGCTATGAGTATCTGCGGATGCTTGCGCTTCAGATTTTTGAGCGCGCCTACATTGCCGAAAACCCTGTCCTCGGCGTGTTCGCGAACAGCGCAGGTATTAAAGAGAATGAAATCCGCTTCGTCGGGTTCGTCGACAAAGCCAAAGCCGGACTTTGCAAGCATTCCTTTGATTTTTTCACTGTCCGCAACGTTTTGCTGACAGCCGTAGGTGCGGATAAACGCGAGAGGTTTTTCGCCTCTTTTGCGAATCTCCATGATTTCGGCAATCAGCGCCATATATTCCTGCTGTTTTTCAGACAGTTTATCCGCCACGATAATATAATCAGACAAATAAACGCCTCCTAACCCATTTTAAGTAACTAATTAAGTATATCACAAGTTGATTTTGATTTCAATATTTTTCTTTGAGAAAAACACGTCAATCTAATTCTGAAATAATTCTGTAATCGAAATTACAAAGAAGATATGTTATCATATAGTAGGGTGATAACATGGAAGTATTTGAAAG
>CACXAO010000042.1 GCA_902765625.1 uncultured Ruminococcus sp.
GAAGGGACTTGAACCCCCGACATCCTGGTCCCAAACCAGGCGCGCTACCAGCTGCGCTACACCCCGAAAGAAATGCTAATCTTCCGCTGTTGTGGTCAGTTATGTGGTCAAAGCCAAATCCCGACGTCATTTTCCGCGGGCGGGAAACCCCGGGAAGCAAGGTGTTATGCGGCGTTTAGCGGTTTTGAAATCTGTCCTGACACAAAATGCGTACACGCTCCCAAACAACACGCTTTGCGCATAATCGATCCGGGGCTGCCGCAACCCGTGACAGCCCTTTTATTATACACAATAATAAGCCGTTTGTCAACATCAATCCAAAGAAGAAATCTTTTTATAAAGCTCCTCGGCGCTGTCGATGCATACGCTCGGATTGTACTGTTCGGCGTCCTCTCTGCTGCGGAAGCCCCAGCCGTACAGAGCCGCTGCAAAGTCCATGCCTGCCTCTTGGGCGGCAAGCGCGTCAACATAGCTGTCGCCGATGAAAACGCTGTCCTGCGGAGCCACGTCAAGCTCCTTGCAAACCTTCAGCAGCATTTCGCTCTTGGTCATTTCGACGTCGACGTTGGTGGCGCAGACCTCGTCAAAAAGCTCGCCGATGGTCTTGTAAACGCCGAGCATATTGTTTATGAATTTCTCGTTCTTCTGTGTGACGATTGCAAGCTTGCAGCCGCTGTTGCGGAGCATACGCAGCGAGTCCTCGATGCCGTCGTAAATCAGGAACATCTCCTCGCCCTTGATGGAGTAAAGCTTGCTGTAGTTGTTCATCGCGTACTCGATCTCGTCCTCCTTCATGCCGTAGAGGCTCATAAAGCCCTGCTCAAGAGAAACGCCGATCACGCCGTAAAGCTCGTCGTGATGAACGGGCGTGTAGCCCATTGCGTTAGCCGTTGTATTCATGCAGTAGAGAATACCCGGAGAGGTGTCGGCGATAGTGCCGTCGTAGCCAATAATAATCAGATTTTTCATATTATCACCTGCCTGTATTAATTGTAGCACGAAAATATCGGAATTACAATAGTTTTTGATTGACATTACAGCCGTCGGGGTATAAAATATTTACGGATTATTATATGCAATATTCAAGCACGGCGTAACGCGCCGACTGCGCCGTTTCGCCTCAGGAAAGGTTATGTTTATGAAGCAAACAAAAAAGGCTCAACCCGAAACTCAGTCCGAATCCCTTTTGGGAGCGGTGCTGAACGTCTTTCTTTTTTTTATGTTCGCAGTGTTTCCGCTGTTTGTGGGAATCTATGCGAACGGGCAGTTTCCGTTCATCCATTTTGACGACGGATTCTTCAATATCCGCCACGACAAGTTCTATTTCTTCGTGACAATGGCGCTGCTGGCGGTGGTCGGCGAGATTATGATTATCGTAACAAAATCCTCGCCCGAGGTTCGAAACCGAAAGCTCGGCGAGGTATTCATGCCGCTGAGCTTCACCGACTGGTCGGCGATCGCGCTTGTGCTGAGCTGCACGCTTTCAACGCTCTTTTCACCGTACCCGAAGCTAGCCTTTTGGGGCGAGATCAACGAGCACGGCGTATCGGCAGGCAGGAACAACGGTCTGTTTCTGATACTTATCTACGTGCTGATATACTTTGTGATCACGCGGTTTTTCAGATACAAGGAGGTCGTGTTCACGGCGCTCGCGGTTTCGTGCTCGGTGGTGTACCTGCTCACGGTGCTCAACGGATACTATCTCGATCCGCTGAATATGCTCGAACAGTTCAAGGATTCACAGCCGGGCGTATACATGGAATTCTTCTCGACGATCGGCAACAAAAATATGCTCGCGAGCTTTATCTGCGTAACGCTGCCGGTGAGCGCGGTGATGGCGGTGCTCACGGAGAGTCTGTGGCGGAGGCTGATCTATCTCGCCGCGTCGGGACTCGGAATGACGGCGATGATAATCGGCGACAGCGACTCTGCAATGCTCGGAACCGCGGTTTTTGCAATGGTATTCCTCGTTGTTTTTTCGCGTACAACGGCGCGTCTCAAGCGTTTCTTTTTAACCTTGTCGGTGATGCTCGCGTCAGTGGGACTGCTCAGACTTTTCTCTGCGGCTATGGGCGATAACTACAAGGAGCTTGGCTCGATTCCAAAGGCGCTGCTCTTCTCAAATTACGTGTATATTTTGCTAGCGGTATGCGCTGTCTTGACGGCGGTTCTCTACCTTGTTGACGGCAAAAAGCCCGGCATGCGGCTTCCAAAGGCGGTGCCTGCTGCGCTCGGGGCGCTGTTCGTACTTGCGGTTCTGACCGGCTTCGGAATTTTCATCTATTTCAGCGCGATCGATACCGAAACGCCGCTCGGCGACATGGAAAAGCTCCTGCGCATGAACGACGCATGGGGTACTCACAGAGGAATAATGTGGCTGCGCTCGTTTGATATTTTCGCCGACGCGAACCCGTGGCAGAAGCTGTTCGGAACAGGCCCCGACACATTTTATTTCGCGTTTGAAAAGTACTTTGAGCAGCTCGCCGAATACGGCAACTCCTCGACCGACGCGGCTCACAACGAGTATATCAACTACCTTATCACGATCGGAATCGCCGGTCTTGGTTCGTATCTCGCATTTGCCGGCGGCGCGCTCGTACGCGGCTTCAAGGCGGCGAAGCGCAATCCCGCGGTACTCTGCTGCGCGGCGGCGGTGGTAGCTTATCTCGCACAGGCTACGGTAAATATCGCGCTGCCGATTTCAACGCCGTTGTTCATCGTTTTCGTTTCGCTGTGCGAAGCGTTCGCGGAAAACAGGGCGCAGGCTGAATAATAAGGATTTAAACTGCAAAAGGACAGCTCCGGCTGTCCTTTTGTTTTATAGTCAGATTTTTCCGCTTTTGGGCTGATACGGAACGACCCCGCCTGCTTCAAGCGACTTCTGCACGTCGATAATGCGCTGGTTTGACGAGCCTCGGAACTGCAGCGTTATGCTGTAAAGCTCCTGCACAAACTCTCCGTCAACCATGATATCGATCAGACCGAGCATTTCGTCGGTGTATTCGCAGCGCGCGCGGCTTTCGCCGAGCAAATCCCTGTCAAAAAGATAACCCGTGTAGCACCAGATTTTCTTTTGCGGATATTGCTCCTTTACGCGCCTGAGAAACGGCAGCAGCGCCGCCTGATTTTGCGGCTCAAACGGTTCGCCGCCGAGCAGCGAGAGACCGTCGATGCAGTCCGGCGCAAGCTCGCTGAGCAGCAGCTCTTCGGTTTCTGCGGTGAAGGGCTTGCCGTAGCTGAAATCCCACGTCTCTTTGTTGAAGCAGTTTTTGCAGTGGTGGGTGCAGCCCGAGACGAACAGCGAGACGCGCACGCCCTCGCCGTTCGCGATGTCGAAATTCTTTATTTCTCCGTAATACATATCAAATTACAAATGGAGCACTCTCTCCTGGATCTCCTGCGTTCTTCCCTGATTCCAGAACTGGGTGCCGATGTAGCCGCAGGTGCGGCGCGCAACGTTCATCTTGTCCTGGTCGCGGTTGTGGCAGTTCGGGCATTCCCAGAGCAGCTTTCCGTCCTCCTCGACAACCTGAATCTCTCCGTCGAAGCCGCAGACCTGGCAGTAATCGCTCTTGGTGTTGAGCTCGGCGTACATGATGTTGTCGTAGATGAACTTCATGACCTGAAGCACGGCAGGAATGTTGTCCTGCATATTGGGAACCTCGACGTAGCTGATCGCGCCGCCGGGAGACAGAGCCTGGAACTCAGACTCAAGCTTTAATTTATCGAACGCGTTGATGTCCTCGGTAACGTGGACATGGTAGCTGTTGGTGATGTAGTTGCGGTCGGTCACGCCCTTGATTATGCCGAAGCGCTTTTGCAGGCACTTGGCGAACTTGTAGGTCGTGCTCTCGAGCGGAGTGCCGTAGATGCTGTAGTCGATATTCTCCTCAGCCTTCCACTTTGCGCAGGCGGCGTTGAGTGCCTTCATGATTTCGAGACCGAGCTCCTTGCCGTCCTCCTCGGTGAGCTTCTTGCCGATAAGGGAATAAACGCACTCCCAAAGGCCTGCGTAACCGAGAGAAATGGTCGAATAGCCGCCGTAGAGCAGTCTGTCGATCGTCTCGCCCTTTTTGAGACGTGCAAGCGCGCCGTACTGCCAGAGAATCGGAGCCGCGTCGGAGAGCGTACCCTTTAAGCGCTCGTGACGAGCCTGAAGCGCTCTGTGACAAAGCTCCATGCGCTCGTCAAAAATCTTCCAGAACTTATCCATATCGCGGTTTGCGCTCAGACCGATATCGACGAGGTTGACGGTGACAACGCCCTGGTTGAACCTGCCGTAATACTTGTGCTTACCCTCAACGTAGTTGCCCGCGTTCGCGATGTTGCCCACGCCGGCGTCGGTAAAGCGGTCGGGAGTGAGGAACGAGCGGCAGCCCATACAGGTGTAAACGTCGCCCTTGAGCTCGAGCATGACCTTCTCGGAGATGTAATCGGGAACCATGCGCTTTGCGGTGCACTTAGCGGCAAGCTCGGTGAGGTACCAGTACTTGCTGTCCTCGGTCACGTTGTCCTCCTCGAGAACGTAGATGAGCTTGGGGAACGCAGGAGTGATCCACACGCCTGCCTCGTTCTTGACGCCCTGATAACGCTGCTTGAGGGTTTCCTCAATGATGAGCGCGAGATCAGCCTTCTGCTGCTCGTTCTCAGCCTCGTTGAGGTACATATATACGGTGACAAACGGAGCCTGACCGTTTGTTGTGAGCAGGGTGACAACCTGATACTGAATTGTCTGAACGCCGCGGTTGACCTCCTTGCGGAGTCTCTCCTCGACGATCTGATGGATTTTTTCCTCGCTGATCTCAACGCCCATCTCCTCAATCTCGGCGAGGGTCTCTCTGCGGATCTTCTCTCTCGAAATCTGAACGAAGGGTGCGAGGTGAGTCAGGCTGATGCTCTGACCGCCGTACTGGTTGCTGGCAACCTGCGCGATGATCTGGGTGGCGATGTTGCAGGCGGTGGAGAAGCTGTGGGGCTTCTCGATGAGCGTGTCGCTGATGACGGTGCCGTTCTGGAGCATATCCTCGAGGTTGACGAGGTCGCAGTTGTGCATATGCTGAGCGAAATAGTCCGAATCGTGGAAGTGGATAAGACCCTGCTTGTCAGCCTCGACGATGTCGGGAGAAAGCAGCATTCTTCTGGTCAGGTCGCGGCTTACCTCGCCTGCCATATAGTCGCGCTGAACGCTGTTGACGGTGGGGTTCTTGTTGGAGTTCTCCTGCTTGACCTCCTCGTTGTTGCACTCGATAAGCGAGAGAATGCGGTTGTCGGTCGTGTTCGCCTTGCGGACGAGAGAGCGGTTGTAGCGGTAGCGCACATAGCGTCTCGCAAGCTCAAAAGCGCCCTTAGCCATGAGCTGATCCTCAACCATGTCCTGGATCTCCTCAACGGAAACCGCGCGCTTGATTTTGTTGCACTTGTACTCCACGTAGTCGGCGATGTCGGTGATCTGTTCCTCGGTCAGAAACGGACTGTCGGCGGAATTGTTCGCCTTGCGGATGGCGTTGATAATTTTTTCAATGTTAAACGTCTCCTCGGAGCCGTTTCGCTTGATGATTTTCATTTGATTTTCCTTCCTCTTCTCCTGTTTTTGTTAATTCCAAATCTATACCCTGTTTACGAACATTATTATTTGCGTGCAGGATTAATTATACATCAATATTTAGTAAATTGCAAGGGGTTGACAAAGAAAAAACACAACATCTTGTATTCTAAAAAAGAATTATACCCATTATCTTGCGGTCGCTGTAACTCAGTGTCAATTTTTTAACACAGCCCGAAAACGGCTTGTCCAAGCGGTTTTAGGCGTTTTTCAAAAGGGCTAAACGGCAACATCCGCACAGCGCTTCACACAATTTATTACATGTCAAGTTACAATTTTGGAATTATTTCAGGCACAATATCTTGTGGACAAATCGGAAATATACTGCATTCTGAATCAATATATAGGGCATATGCAATGCTTTTGCCCAAATAACAAAAGGCCCGAAAAGTCAACGCCTTTCAAGCCTGATCGTCTTTATTGTTTTTTGAAAACGCGCAACCGCAGTAGTTCTGACGGTAAAGGTCGTATTCCCGCGAGAGTACGATCGAGCGTTTGTAGCCCTCGCGCTTTTTGAAGTCGCACGGCAGCCACGCAACGCCGTAATTTTCGCCTGCCTCAAAACCGATTTCGTTGAGCAGCGCGGCGTTTTTGAGAGGGCTTATCGTCAGCGTGGTCGTAAAGCAGTCCATGCCCAGCTCCGCAGCTTTTTTCGCGGAGGCTTCAAGGCGCAGACGGAAGCACTTTTCGCAGCGTTTGCCGCCCTCGGGTTCGCGCTCAAGACCGCGCGCAATCTCGAAAAACTCGTTCGGGTCGTAGACGCTGTCGGTCATGCGGACGGGATTTTTGAAGCCGCGCAGCGAAATGTACCTATCCTCCTCACTCAGGCGGAAGCGGTACTCAGACTCGGGCGAGATATTCGGGTTGTAGTAGTAGACCGTGATGTCGAAGAAATCGGAAAGGTACTCAAGGCAGTAGCTTGAGCACGGCGCACAGCAGACGTGCAGCAGCAGCTTAGGCGTGACGCCGTCCCTTTGATTCCGTTCGATTATGCGGTCAAGCTCTTTTTGGTAATTTATCTTGTTCATAGGCCGAGAATGTACTCCGCTAATTCGTCGGCGGTGTCTGCCACAAACGGCGCGCCTGCCGCAAGCAGCTCGCCGCGTCCGCGAAAGCCCCACGAAACGCCTGCCATCTTTACTCCGCTGTTTTGGGCGGTGAAAACGTCGACGTCGCTGTCGCCCACATATACGCATTCTTCGGGTGAAATACCGTGAAGCGCGAGCATGGCGTGAAGCGCCCCGGGGTCGGGCTTGCAATTGTACTGAGGCTTCTGACCCCACGCCTCGAGAAAATCGCAGCCGGGATAGAGCCTGCGCAAAATCTGCGCGACAAACTCGTCGGGCTTGTTGGAGAGCACTGCGGAATGAACGCCGTTGCCGCCGAGCCTTTTGAGCATGTCGGCGCAGCCGTCGTAGGCTGAGGTGTTGTCGTTGCAGTGCAGGCGGTACTCCTCGTCAAAGGTCGCGATGACGGTATCAAACAGCTCGTCGGTGCAGCCGTCGCCGATTGCACGGCGGATAAGCATCTCTCTGCCGTTGCCGACAAATTTATTGTATTTTTCAATCGGGTGCTCCGGAAGCCCCGCCTTTTTCAGACCCTTGTTCACACTGAGCGCGAGGTCTGTGAGCGAATCAACAAGCGTTCCGTCAAGGTCAAAGACCGCAAGCTTAATCATCAGTTCAGCCCTTTCTCCATTTCAAATAAAATCGCGCGGCACGGTGCAGCCTCAAGGCCGCCGAGCTTTATCGGAAAGGCGCAGAGGTCGTACTCTCCGGGTCTGATAGCGTCGAGGTTGAGGTTCTCGAGAATCGCGATTCCGGCGCGCGCAAGGGTGCGGTGGGTCATTGTCTCGTCAAAGGACGGCGCGATCGAGTCAGCGTCGGTGCCTACGAGCACAACCTTGCTGTCGGCGAGCACGATTGCCGCCGAGTACGAGAGAAACGTTTTGCCGCAGCCGCGAAACAGCACACGCCGTTTGCAGTAAGGCAGCAGACGCTCCATGTCGGCGCCCGTGAGGATTCCTTCAACGCTGATAACGGTGCATTTGCCGTAAAATGTATTGAGGCGGAGCATATCGATCGACTGCCCGTCCTCGCTGTAGTGGAGCGGAGCGTCGATATGCGTGCCGGTGTGGGTAGTCATGCGGACGCAGCTGAGGTTGTAATCGTCGAGATTCTCAAGGCTGCTGAGCTGTTCAACCTCGGGCTCAGGGTCGCCCTCATAGACCGGCGTTGTCAGCGCGTCGCGCGAAATATCGTGAATAATCATGTTCCACTCCCCTTTTCTTCACTATCTTTTTATTATATCACAAGAAAATGCCGTTTGCAATCATTAATCCGTCCGTCCGACAAATCCCGGCATCCGTCGCAGCCGTCAGGCGCAAAAAAGTGCCGGCGGTACTCCCGCCAGCCTTTGGAAACGTTCATTTTCGCAAGCGCTCATCAACTTTCCAACAGAACAAAAAAGCCTCCCGATCGCTCGGGAGGCCGATTTGTTAAATATGTTTTACTGAAACTGAAAATTACTCAGCTACATAGGGCTGACCGGTTCTGCCGGTGCCGTTCTTGAACTTAACAGCAAACTTCTGGATGCAGGTAGCGTCGAGAATGGAAACTCTGCCGTCAGCGTTTACATCAGCAACTGCCTCGTTGAAGGACTCAACGCCGGTAGAAAGATCGATGCTGAACTTCTGAACTGCGGTAGCGTCAACAGCGTTGATCTCGCCGTTGCCGTCAACATCGCCCCAGAGTACGGGAGTCTCTTTGTTGATGAAGATGGTGTAGGTAGCGCCTGTCTTCTTAACGGTATCCCAGCCTGAGATATCGAGCTGGATGGTGATGTTGCAGGTATCTTCCTCAGACTCTACGTTGAAGAGGATGTTGTCGGAGTTGTACTGAGCAGGATTCGGCTCGTTGAGCTTAGCTTCGGTCTCCTTAACAAGACCCCAGTTCATATCCCAGCCGCCGTTAGCAGCAAACTTGAACTGATAATCGGTGTTGGTGTCGCATTCCTCGAAGGTGATCTCATAAACGCCGGGTTTAACCTCGGTCATCTGGTTTTCTGCAGCGTCGGGATTCCAAACAACGCCGTTAAGGAAGTTGCCCTGGCCTGCGCCTACAGCAGTGATCTTGGAGATGTTGTATACGGGCGGGATTACGGAAGGACCGGTAACGGTGATTTCGAGGGTCTCGGGGTTGTAGGTAACGGTAACGTCGCCGTCAGCGTTCATCATAAAGTCGTAGTTGAGGTCTGTGCCGTCCATGCCGTGCCATACAGCGTTTTCGGGATCGCCGCCTACGAACTGAACAACCTTAACCTGATAGAGAGCGCCTTCTTCAGCAGCTACTTCGGGAACAACGATGGAGTAGATGCCGTCCTCACCCTTTGTCATTGTGTAAGAATCGGGATCGGGGCTCCAGGCAACGGAAACGAAGTTGGAAGAACCTGCGAGTACGAATACGTCCTCAGCGGGCTTGGGCTCGGTTGTGGGAGCCTCAGTGGTGGGCTCTACGGTTGTAGGCTCTGCAGTGGTGGGCTCTACGGTGGTGGGAGCTACGGTGGTGGGCTCTACGGTGGTGGGCGCCTCAGTGGGCTCCTCGGTAGTGGGAGCTGCGGTTGTGGGCTCCTCGGTGGTGGGAGCTACAGTTGTGGGCGCCTCAGTGGTGGGCTCCTCGGTGGTGGGAGCTGCGGTTGTGGGCTCCACGGTGGTGGGAGCTACGGTGGTGGGCTCCTCAGTGGGCTCCTCAGTTGTGGGAGCTGCAGTTGTGGGCTCCTCCTCGGGGAGACCGAGAACCTTGCGAACTTCCTTGGGAGAAGCAAGCTTCTTGTGCTCAACGTCCATGTTGAGCTTTTCCTTGTCGTAACGGATAAAGTCAACGGGCGAGCCGTTGTCCTTGTCGTTCTGATCGGGGTTAGCCGGTTCAACTGTGCCGTTAGCGATAATGTCAGCGTTATCCTTCATGTACTGGTCGTAAACTTCCTGAGCGGTAACGCCGAGACTCTCCATGATCTTCTGGTTGCTTTCAAGCTGGAAATAACCAACGTTAACGAAATTGGTCAGATAATCCTTGAGAGCATTGGAGAGCATCTGAGCCTTGGGCTGGTTCTCCGGGAACTGACCAGCGGCAAACTTACCTGTGGAGAGAATGTTAGCCTTTGTTACGAGATCGCTGTTGTTCTTCCAGTGAGCAAAGTAGTCTTTCTTAGCTGAGTTAGCAGCATTTTCTCTGGTCTTGATGGGGGTGTCAAGTACAACTGTGTCGCCGAGGCATCTTGCAGTCATGTTGACGTCAGCGGTCTGGAAACCGTTGTTGGCGGTGGTGGAGAAGAGTACGCCGTAATCCTTACCGGGCTCGGTCTCCATGTAGCGGTAGTAGTAGAGTTTTTTCTTCTTACCGGTCTCGGGATCAATCTCTCCTGAGTAGTGGTTGACATTCATCTCACTGTTGATGTTGTACTGCACCTTCATGCCTTCGCCTGTATAGGTGCACTGACCGGGCTTGGTTTCCCAACCGGGATCAAAGAACTCTTTTTCATTGCCGTAAACTGTATAGGGGTTGCAGTAAACGGGAAGGGTGTTGTTGAGCTTGTTGATCTTAACACTGCTCCAGTCGCCCCACGTGCCGTCGGGGAACTCAAAGTAAATGATCTGGTCGCCGACTGCCGCACACTCTTCCTTTGTCGGTCTCGGAAGAGCGCTTGCGGTAACGGAGAACGCAGACGCTGCCATTAACGCCGCAAGAACGCCGCTAACGAGCTTGATGGACTTTTTCATTGTGTTTTTCCTCCTTTTAAATTAACTCATATTTCTGAGTAAATACATTATAGCTTAATTTAATCAAATTTACAAGGGTTTTTCATGAAAAATATGACGAAATTTTAATTTTTTGTGAAACGGGAGTGAAAAATTTCAACAGTTTTCAAGCCGCACTTTCAGCGCCGCCGATAAAATAAAACTCGCACTTGACAAAACACTCCGGATTCTGTAAAATTTATAAGTACATATGCTTATGAAAAGAGGCTATCAATATGGAAAACACCAAAAAAACGATGGAAAAAATCGTAGCTCTCTGCAAGGGCAGAGGCTTTGTTTACCCCGGCTCCGAGATTTACGGCGGCCTTGCCAATACCTGGGACTACGGCCCTCTGGGTATGGCTCTCAAAAACAATATCAAGGCAGCGTGGCTCAAGAAGTTCGTGCAGGAGAACAAGTACAACGTCGGCCTTGACGCGGCGATCCTCATGAATCCGCAGACATGGGTCGCTTCGGGTCACGTAGGCGGCTTCTCAGACCCCAAAATGGACTGCAAGGAGTGCAAGACCCGTCACCGCGCAGACGACCTGATCGAGGATTTTGACGGCACAAACGTAGCAGGCTGGAGCAACGAGCAGATGACGGACTACATCAACGAGCACCAGATCCCCTGCCCCAACTGCGGCAAGCACAATTTCACCGAGATCCGTCAGTTCAACCTGATGTTCAAGACCTTCCAGGGCGTTACCGAGGACAGCAAAAACGAGCTGTATCTCCGTCCCGAGACCGCACAGGGCATCTTCGTAAACTTCGCGAATATCGCGCGCACAACAAGAAAGAAGCTTCCCTTCGGCGTTTGTCAGGTGGGCAAGTCCTTCCGTAACGAGATCACTCCCGGCAACTTCATCTTCCGCGTCCGCGAGTTCGAGCAGATGGAGCTTGAGTTCTTCTGCAAGCCCGGCACCGACCTCGAGTGGTTCGACTACTGGAGAAGCTACTGCCGCGACTTCCTCTACTCCCTCGGCATCAAGGAGGAGAACCTCAGACTCCGTGACCACGACCCCAAGGAGCTTGCGTTCTACTCAAAGGGCACAACCGACTTCGAGTACCTCTTCCCGTTCGGCTGGGGCGAGCTTTGGGGCATTGCCGACAGAACCGACTACGACCTCAACCAGCACATCAAGGAGAGCGGTCAGGCGCTCGATTACTTCGACCCCACCGACAACACACGCTACGTTCCCTACGTTATCGAGCCGTCGCTCGGCGTAGAGAGACTTTTCCTCGCCACCGTTGTGGAGGCTTACGACGAGGAGCAGCTTGACGAGAAGGACAGCCGCGTCGTTATGCGCTTCCATCCCTACCTCGCACCCTTCAAGGCAGCGGTTCTGCCGCTTTCGAAGAAGCTCAGCGACAAGGCCGACGCAGTAAGAGAGCAGCTCGCCAAGGACTTCATGGTCGACTTTGACGACGCCGGCTCCATCGGCAAGCGTTACCGCCGTCAGGACGAGATCGGCACTCCGTTCTGCGTGACCTACGACTTCGACAGCGTTGAGGACGGCTGCGTGACCGTCCGCGACAGAGACACAATGCAGCAGGAGAGAGTTAAGATCGACGAGCTTAACGCCTACATTGCGGAGAAGGTAAAGTTCTGATAGACATATAAATATTTAAGCGGAAAGGCTTCGTGTGAAACCTTTCCGCTTTTGTTTTGCTTATCCTGCGTCGGGACCGAAAATTTTCAGGATCTCGTCCTTGTGCGCCATAATTGTGTCATAGCCCTCCTGAATCGTTTCGTCAACGCTGTCGATCGCGAAAAGCTGGGTGTTTTCGTTTTTGATCTCGATCGCCAGATCAGCGAGCTTCTGCGATTTTCGGGTGCCGTCGATCGAGTAAACGTCGAGCGCGCGCCAGATGACCTTGATCAGACCGTCCAGACCGGCGTCGGGGTCGTAAGCCATGATGTCGAAGCCTATCGCGAGAACCCTGCCAACGCCCATATCCTTGAGCACCTTGACGGGCAGGTTGTCCTTTGAGCCGCCGTCGATGAAGTTGTAGTTGCCGTAGTCGCAGGTGGTGTAGATCGCCGGGAACGACATGCTCGCGCGAACCGCAACGTCGAGCGGCACGTCGGTGAGATAGTGTATGTGGTCGTTTTGCAGGTGCTCGTTCTCGGTGAGGAAGATACATTCGTCGGTTGTCAGCGTATCGACGGTGCAGATCGAGAGGTTGATCGGCAGGTCGCGGAAGCCGCGGACTCCCTTGAGGAGCATTCCCTCCTTGACCACGTCGGCAATCAGCTGTCCGTCCTTGATTCCGTCCTTGTCAACCTTCTTGTTGATGATAAATGTTGCGAGCGCCTTAAAAATCAGTCCGCTGTCGATTTCAGCGAGGGTTTTCCAGTGTTTTTTCGCGAAGTAGCGCATTTCCTCGGGGGTCATGCCCATGGCGCATATCGCCGCCATCGCAGCGCCGGAGCTGGTGCCTGAAACAAACTGAGGCCGGATCCCCAGCTCATAGAGCGCCTTTATCGCGCCGATGTGCGCAATACCCTGAAGGCCGCCGCCCGAAAGCGCAAAGCCAATAGCGTTTTTTCTTTCCGCTCTGTCCATATGAGGTCTCCTTTTGAAGTTACTTGTAGAAACGGTAAACATTGCAGTACGACTCGGTCTCTACAAAGTAGTCGTACCAGTTATAGAATTCGTCGAAGCTGTAGTCCGCCTGAATCAGCTCGTAGTGCTTGAATTCGGTGTTTGAGGTGATTCCGTCGATCACGGTGTCGCTGTCCGCAAGGCGCGAGATGCAAACCGTGACCTCGCTGTCCTCCTTCAGCCGCTCGTCGGTGTAGAAGTTTTTGAGGGTGTCAGCCTCTTTGCGGTCAACGTCGCCGTTGTTCATGTACGCGTCGGCAAAGGCGGTGATTTTGCCGTTTGTGATAACGCCGCGGTCGTTCGCGAAGGTCTCAAGCTCCTGCGCGAGGGTCTTTGACATCTCGGTCGTCTGCAAAATCATGGTGTTGTCGTAGAGCATGAATTTGTCGATGCACTTGTTCCACTCGAGCATCGCGGTGCCGACGAATACGCAGTCCTTCGTCTGCGGCTCGTAGAGGTTGGTTTTGCCGTAGATGTAGTACGGCTGAACCGTCAGAAAACCGATAACGCTTGCAAGCAGAGCGCAGACCGGAACGGCGAGACCGAGCTTTTTGTTCTTAAACATGAAGTTGATCACGCGGATGAACATGAAGGTGAACATCATCGAGATAAGCGGCAGACTCGCCATCACGTAGCGGTCGCTGTTGAACGGAGAAACAAGCGAAATGCCGATGAAGTAGACAAGTCCGGGCACAACGATGAAGAACGCCTTTCGCGGAAGCTTCTTCTTTTTCACAAAGCGCATGAACACACCAAAGCCAAGCGCCGCGCCTGCGCAGAGAGCAAACAGCCAGATCTGATTGAGGAACAGATCCTTTGAGAGAACCTGAATGTATGTGCCGATTTTGTAGAAAACGTAGGTGACGATAGTGACCGCGTCGATCGAGAGATTGAGCGAGCCTAAGCCGCGGTTGCCGCCGAGGACGTTCTGGATGATGTGCGGATAAATCGCCATCGCAATTCCGGCTCCGATAAACGCGGTAGCCGCGTAGAGCAGGAAGTTCCTGATTTTCTTGTCCTTAATGCTGAAAATCATGTAAACCAGACCCGTAAGACCGGCGCAGAGAATGAAGTAATACTGCGTGAGAATGCCGAGGATAACCACGGGCAGCAGGACGGCGCACTGCCACAGCCTCACCTTTTTTTGCTCGTAAAACCATATCGTGAGGTTGATGAAGGTCAGCACGAAGAAGGTCAGCGAGGCGTACATGCGCAGGTAAATCGTGGTGGTGATACAGGCGATGCTCAGCGCGTACCCTCCCGTCGCGATAAGCGCGTAGAGGTTGTTGTCGGTGACGCGTTTTCCGATTTTGAAGAGCATGATCAGCGCGCCTGCCATCATCGCGAGGTTGATGACGAACGCCAGCCACTTGCTGAACACCTCAGGGAAGAAGGAGCAGACGGTGTGCACCAGCGCGTAGTAAAACGGAGGGTGCGAGGCGTCGATTATCTGATTCTGAACCACCTGAGCGTAGTCGAAGCGGTGCCCGGGATAAACCGCGAGGTACTCGTTCATATCGTCGGGGGTACTCCAGCCGCCGATGTTGAGCTGCTTTGATGAATTTGCGAGGTTATAGGTCAGCAGCTCGTCCTCGTGATATCCCTGCTTGATATTCAGGAAGAACGCCGAAATACACAGGCTGACAACGATGATCGCTGCAAGCGCAATGCGTGAGATTTTGTTGCTGATTGTCATAAACAACACCCTTTTAAATTTATACATATTAATTATAACACTTTTGCATATGAAGAAACAATAGTTATTTTAAATTTTTTGTCTTAATAGCCAAAACATCCTCTAAAAAGTTACAAAAAAGAGAGGTCTGATTTCTCAAACCTCTCCGATAATATCAAATATTATTCAGCCTTCTCTTCAGCCTTTTCCGCTTTCTTGGCGGCGGGCTTTTTGGGAGCAGCTTTCTTTACGGCCGCTTTTTTGGCGGGCTTCTTCGCTGCGGGCTTCTTTGCGGCAGCCTCGCCCTCTTCCTTCTTCTTCTTTACGACGCGCTTCTTCGGCACGGGCAGAGCTTCCTTA
>CACXAO010000043.1 GCA_902765625.1 uncultured Ruminococcus sp.
GACGCCGACGGCGATCCGTTCCTCTAAGCAGACGCATCGTGGAACCTTGCAGCCTCTCAGTTTGCCGCCATAGTGTTCGCATAATCGGCAGTCACACATGTCTGCGGTATATTCAAATCTGCCGGTCACGACGATTCCCGAACCTCTCGGGTAAAAGTTCGGTATGCCCTTCATCATTTGTTCGAAGCCACGGTCATACCGGTTTTCTGTAAAATACATTGATTATCAACTCCTTCAAAACTTTTTGAAAATAAAAAAAGAGCCAACCGCTTATTTCTAAACGATTGGCTCCGGAAAAGAAAAAACGCAGACATTTTTAATATCTGTCTGCGTAATGATTGTGAGTTATTATGTTGTGTTACGGAAGTTCAGTTCCTGCCAGAACGGGTAAACAGTGGTTTTACATCCATATTTCGTGACAAAAAAATCCACGCCCCTGAGACGTGAAAAACCCCGATAGAATCGGGGTTTTTCGGGGATATATCTTTTTTGCATATCCTTTATGGTGCGCCCGACAGGACTTGAACCCGCACCCTCTCGGAATGGGACCTAAACCCATCGCGTCTGCCTATTCCGCCACGGGCGCACATCTATATTTCAACCGCGTCTGCCTATTCCGCCACGGGCGCACATCTATATTTCAACAGCTTTTTGCTGTGAAAATCAAAGTATTCAATTGTTACACAGAGGTATCGTCACCTAAATCTTGTGCGTCTGCCAGTTCCGCCACGGGCGCATTTTTATATTTCAACAGCTTTTCACTGTGAAAATCAAAGTATTTAATTGTTACACCGAGGTATCGTTACCTAAACCCATCGCGTCTGCCAGTTCCGCCATACCCGCGAATCTATAAAATCAGGTCACAAAACCCGATATTATCCATATATTCAATTATTCACTTAGCGTTAACTTAATTAACTATCAGATTGCTTGTTTCTCCATTCAGTTAATCCATTTGCACTGCGTCCCATAACAATAGCAGCTGCTGTTGATGGGCTGCTGAATACTTTGCTTTCAGTAAAAACACCTTCGGAATTAATTATTCCTGATTCCATTAATTTACTGCGTAACTCTACTATGAATTTAGGACATGATTTTGTAGTGCTTGATGCAATTCTTGAGTTTTTGAACACAACAAACCCTTCGCTTGTTTGTTTGCCTTCAGCATCTGCCCCACGCGTAGCTTTGATGTACAGAGTCTTGCCGACATCCCCTTGATTATCGGAAAGATTAACTTCAGTGATTGTTTCGAGCACTTTGTGTCCAAGGACATTATTAATCATGCGTATATTATATAAAAACTCATCCATTTCAGCCTGTTCTGCTTCCGTAAGAGAAGCGTTTGCAGGTATTGTTGAGTTTTCAATAGAATACCGTTCTGCTTCTTTTGCAAGAAGATAACAACGATGCTCTAAATATTTAATATGTGCTTTATTTAGTCTGTTATCCTTACTGATGTATACAATACACTCGTTCCAAAAATCTTTTCCGTTTGTAGAGTCATGTTGTTTCAACCGTTCAAATATGTTTTCGGCTTCACCGATATAAACCATGCCTTTATCGTCAATATCGTTCTTACCAAATAAGAAGTAAATACCACATGCAGCTAAATCTTTGCGGTCAATGCAACTCTTGAGTTTAATGCGAGGGATTTTATACGCCTTTCCGTTCCAGTTTGATAATTCACAAACCAAACGACCGTTTGGGTCGCCTTCAATTAAGAATAATGAAATTGTTTTGCCAAATGTAGCCATAATTATTAAATCCAAAAGACATTAATCTTCCACCGAGGTATCGTCACCTAAATCTTGTGCGTCTGCCAGTTCCGCCATACCCGCATTTTTTCTTCCGTAATATTATACCTCATTACTCGGATATTGTCAACGAGCATTTTGAATTGCAAACATTTCAGCCCAAATAGCTTAAAAATCATTGCTTTTTTTATTCTCATATGTTAAGATTAATTTATAGCTATTTTATCTATAGTGTGCGTACTGTTGTGGAATATTTTTGTTGAAGCAACGGCATTATTGAGTGAATTTTGCAACTTTATTATTTTTATGCGCGGTTAAAAGGAGGAAATACTCATGATTGTTCAAAGGTGATTTCGGGCAGCAAAATACGCAAAAACCGCCGCAAGGCATTTCGCAATAAATACGCAAAAATACGTGTGGAACAAATATCAAAATAATCGGGAGGGCAAAATGAAACGGTTAACAAAAGGACAAATGAGGATTTTCGCGGTCGGTCAGCTAGGCTGGTCAACACTCAGCGGTATTATCAGCGCGTGGTTCGTCACATTCTATCTTCCGACTCAAAACGACATTGCCGGAGGAGCGATTCAGTACATTATGCCGGGCTTGATCATCGGCGGATTTCTGACGGTACTCGGACTGATCACAGCGTTATCGAGAGTTTTTGACGCGGTTACCGATCCGCTTATCGCTTCGCTTTCGGACAGAAGCAAAAACAGACGCGGCAGACGTATTCCATTTATGCAGTACGCGGCGGTTCCGCTTTCAGTCGTTACCGTGCTGCTGTTCTGCGCGCCTGTAGAAGAAATCAGCTCGTGGAACGTTGCATGGATCTCCGTATTCATCGTGCTGTTCTATCTTTTTATGACGATGTACTGCACTCCGTACAACGCGCTCATCTCGGAATTCGGCAAAACTCAGGACGACCGTATGTACATCTCTACCGCTATTTCGCTGACCTTCTTCGCCGGAACTATGCTCGCCTATACGCCCTTTGTTTTCGCCGGAATGCTGCGCGGCAGCGTTGGCTTTGCGTGGAGCTACCGCATCTGCTTTATCATTCTGGCGGTCATCTCCTGCGTTTGTATGCTTGTCCCCACCTTTTTCCTCAACGAAAAGGAATTTGTTGATACAAAGCCTTCAAATTCAAATATGTTCAAGTCGCTCGGCGCGACCTTCAGAAACGGAAATTTCCGCACCTTTGTATTTTCCGATATTATGTACTGGGTCGGTCTGACCTTATTCCAGACAGGTCTGCCCTTCTTCGTTAAGGTTTCAATGAAGCTTGACGAATCGTTTACTATGATATTCCTCGGCGGCATGACCGTGCTCTCCGCGGCGTTTTATCCGATCGTTCCTAAGCTCGTCAAGAAATTCGGCAAGAAAAAGCTCGTTATCACGGGCTTCCTCGGCTTGGCTCTCGCCTATGTAATCGCAGGCTTTATCGGCGTTATCGGCGTGACCGTGATACCCGGAATCGTTTACGGCGTGCTTATCTGCGTTATCGCGGCTTTCCCGATGGCTCTGCTGGGTATTATTCCGCAGTCGATCGTCGCAGACGTCGCTGAGGCTGACGGCTACGAGACAGGCGAAAACCGCGAGGGTATGTTCTTTGCGGCGCGTACCTTCGCGATGAAGTTCGGTCAGTCGCTCGCTATGCTCGTTTTCACCTCGCTGGCTATCATCGGAACCTCGCAGAACGCGAACAGCAACGATATTACCGCCTCTGTTCTCGGCATGACGATTGTCGGTTATGTGGCTGTGGGCTTCTGCTCGCTCGGCGCGATCATCCTCGGAATGTACAACGAGAAAAAGGTTATGTCAACTATCGAGAAGAATCACAAAGACTCTGAATAGTACGGGTGATTGAATGATCAGATTATTAAAAGGCAGCCGCCCGGCGTTCGCGCTCGATACCAAAAGCACGACCTATGTGTTCGCGGTTACGGAGTCCGGGCATTTGGAGCACCTTTACTACGGCGGAAAAATACAGGTTGAAAGCGCTGCGGAATGCGAGGTGTTTCGCGAAAAGCGCGAGTTTGAGCTTGGCAACAGCATAGCGTACTCCAAAAAACACCCGAAGGTTTTGCTTGAATATATGTGCCTTGAAATGTCCTCTCAGGGTCACGGAGATGTGCGCGAACCGTTTTTGGAGCTTGTATATCCCGACGGCAGCCGAAGCTCCGACTTTCTGTACGACAGCTATTCAACCGACAATGAAGAGCTTGGCTTCAGGACTCTTCCGACCGCGTATTATCCCGACGGAAACGGCGAACGGCTGCGCGTTACTCTGAAAGACGGCGGACTTACGCTTGAGCTTTATTACCGCGTTTTTGAGAACTGCGACGTAATAACCAGAAGCGCGAAAATCATCAACGGCTCTGATGAACCGATCGAGCTTGAACGCATGCTCAGCACGCAGATCGACATCCCGTTCAGCGGCGCATGCGTTACCTCCTTCCACGGCGCGTGGGCAAGAGAGATGAACAAATGCACCTCTGCGGTCAACGCAGGCAAGTTTGTTATTGAATCGCGCGCAGGCTGTTCTTCAAACCGCGCGAATCCGTTCTTTATGGTTCATGCTCCCGAGACAAACGAGTTTTCGGGCAGCGTATACGGCTTCAACCTGATTTACAGCGGCAACCACTACTCCGCCGTTGAGGTGAACGCCTACGGAAAAACAAGGATCGTCTCGGGAATCCAGCCCGACGGCTTCCGCTTTATTCTGGACAAGGACGAATGCTTTGAGGCTCCCGAAGCGGTAATGACCTATTCACCGCAAGGTTTTTCGGGACAAAGCCAAAACATGCACCGCTTTGTGCGCAGACACATCGTCCGCGGCAAATGGAAGTTCAAGCCTCGCCCAATTCTGCTCAACAGCTGGGAGGCTTGCTACTTCAATATTTCCGAAAAACGCCTTTTATCCCTTGCCAAAGCGGCTGTTGAGGGCAAGGAGCTGGGAATCGAGCTGTTTGTTCTGGACGACGGCTGGTTCGGCGACCGCGAGAACGACACAAAGGCGCTCGGCGACTGGGAACCGAATATCAAAAAGCTGCCCAAAGGTCTTTCGGGTCTGGCTGAAAAAATCAACAAGCTCGGTATGAACTTCGGAATCTGGGTCGAGCCTGAGATGATAAGCGTTGAAAGCGAGCTGTACCGTAAGCACCCCGACTGGGCAATGGCTGTGCCGGGCAAGCTGCATTCCGAGGGAAGAAATCAGCGCGTGCTCGATTTGGCAAACCCCGTGGTGCAGGACTTTATTATCAAAAAAATGACCGAGGTGTTCTCCTCGGCGAACATAAGCTATGTAAAGTGGGATATGAACCGCATTTTCTCGGATGTGTTCTCTCCGTATCTCTCGCGCGAGCGTCAGGGTGAAACGGCGCACCGCTATATCTGCGGACTTTACCGCGTTATGGACGAGCTGACAAGGGCGTTTCCGAAAATCCTCTTTGAGGGCTGCGCCTCGGGCGGCAACCGCTTTGACCTCGGGATACTCTGCTATTTTCCGCAGATCTGGGGCAGCGACAACACAGACGCAATCTGCCGCGCCGCGATTCAGGAGGGCTACAGCTACGGCTATCCGCAGTCGTGCGTAGGCGCTCACGTAAGCGCAAGTCCCAACCACCAGACGCTGCGCAACACTCCGCTTGAAACGCGCTTCGGAGTTTCCGCCTTCGGGCTTCTGGGGTACGAATACGACCTTCGCGACCTCAAGCCCTCGCAGAAAGACATTATAAAGCAGCAAATCAGCCTGTACAAGCGCTGGAGAAAGGTATTGCAGTTCGGTCAGCTATACAGGCTGGAATCCGGAAACATTCACGAGTGGATATGCGTATCGCCCGATAAAAAATACGCCGTCGGGCTTCTGCTTCAGAAGTTGATTACGCCGAACACTCAGGCGCACCGTTTCTTTGCCCGGGGACTTGACCCAAAGCGTCAATACAAGTTTTACAACATCCCGATGAACGTAGACATAAAACAGTTCGGCAGCCTGATAAACACGGTCGCGCCGATTCACGTCAAGCAGGACTCAATACTCCACAACGCGATAGCAAGACGAGTAAAAATGGACGGCGAAAGCGAGAGCTTTACGGCATCCGGCGATTTGCTGATGCACACCGGAGTTGCGCTCAGCCCGGCGTTTTCGGGTACGGGCTTTAACGAAAAGGTAAGGGTATTCCCGGACTTTGCTTCAAGAATGTATTTTTTTGAAGCGGTTGAAAAAGCTGAAAAATACTAATGGGTCAGGCGAAAAACCTGACCCTGTTTTTATTATATCGATTTTATAAACCTTCCGAACGCTTCCTTTCCGCTCTCGTCGCGCTTGTAAACTCCTGCGTCCTCAAGCACCGACACAAATACCTTTCCGACCTCCTGCTCAAGCACCGAACGGATTTCATCGCGCGGCCTGCCCTTTAGTTCTCCGGCGAAACCCTCCGCCCAGTCTGCGTGCTTCGCGGTTTCGGCATTTTGTCGCAGGTCGGTTCCGCCGGCGATAAGCTCCTCGAGCAGCGAAAGCTCGCGGTCAAGTCTTGCAGGCAGTACGGCAAGACCCATCACCTCGATCAAACCGATATTCTCCTTTTTGATGTGGTGGCGCTCGGGGTGCGGATGATACAGACCCATCGGGAACCGCTCTGTTGTAAGGTTGTTTCTCAGGCACAGATCAAGTTCAAAAAGCTCTCCCCTGCGGCGCGCGATGGGCGTTATGGTATTGTGCGGTTCTCCGTTTGTTTCGGCAAGAATCATCGCCGTCTCATCGGTATAGCCGCGCCATTTTTCAAGAATGCGAACCGAGAGTTCTTTTAGCCTTTCGGGCTTTTCGCCGCGGATTCTGATCACCGACATCGGCCAGTTTACAATTCCGCACTCGATATCCTCAAAGCCTTTGATCGTGAAATACTCCTCTATCTCTGCCCTTTCCATCGCGAAGGTATAGTTGCCGCCCTGAAAATGGTCGTGGCTCAGAATCGAACCGCCGACGATCGGCAAATCCGCGTTGGAACCGATAAAGTAGTGCGGAAACTTCTCGGTAAATTCGAGCAGACGGGCAAACGCGCGCTCGTTTATCGCCATCGGCACGTGGTCGCGGTTGAACACGATGCAGTGCTCGTTATAATAGACATACGGCGAATACTGGAAGAAAAAGCTGTCGCCTGCCAGTTCAAGCGGAACAAGACGGTGATTTGCCCTTGCAGGGTGCCCTATTCTTCCGGCGTAACCCTCGTTTTCTGCGCAGAGCTGACACTTTGGGTAGGCGCTCGATTTTGCCCTTCCGGCCGCGGCGATATCGCGCGGATCCTTCTCGGGCTTAGAGAGATTTATTGTTATGTCGATCTCGCCGTAGGAGCTGTTCACCGTCCATTTTCTGTCCTTTTTGATTCTGTCGCGGCGGATATAGTTTGTGTCGCCGCTGAAACGGTAAAACCAATCCGTCGCCGCCTTCGGGCTTTCGGCGTAAAGTCCGGCAAATCTGCGGCGAACCTCGGCAGGTCTCGGCGTAAGACAGTTCATCAGCTTTGTGTCAAAAATATCCCGGTTCTCGCCCGAATCCGAAATCAGTCCGCGCTTTACCGCCTCGTCGGTCAAGCCTTTGAGTATTTCCGACAGCCCGGCGTTCTCTTTCGGCGCACAGGCTTCAAAGCTGTCCTCGCGCAGCAGGTCAAGAATAAGGTTGCGCGAATATACCTTTTCGTCCTCGGTTATCAGTCCGGTTTTTATTCCATACCGCAGCAGGCTTTCTATATGGCTAAACATCTCAAACCTCCTCACTCATTTATTACGCAGGCTCCGCCGCTGATCTCAACCGCGAAGATCTGCGCGTCTATCCCGAATTCTTCCTTATACTTTTCCTTAACGACTCCGGTAAACGCCGCGAGTCTGTCTTTTTTTATCAGATTTACGGTGCAGCCGCCAAAGCCGCCGCCCGTCATTCTCGCGCCGTATATCCCGTCAAAGCTCCACGCGGTTTCGGCGAGGAAGTCAAGCTCCGCGCATGATACCTCATAGTCGTCTTTCAGCGACATATGCGATTCGCGCATCAGACTTCCGAACGTTGTCAGGTCGCCGTTTCGCAGGGCTTCCGCCGCCTGTTTTGTACGGTCGTTTTCATACACGGCATGCCGTGCGCGCTTTCTGCAAACGGGATTTGTGATACTGTCCTTGTACCGTTCAAATTCATCAACGCTCAGCGCGCACAACGACGAAATCTTTTTTACCTTGCAGATATCCGCCAAAGCCGTTTCGCACTCACGGCGGCGGTCATTGTATGCGGAGGACGCAAGCGAATGCTTTACGCCGCTGTTCACGATCACGAGCGCGGCGTCTTTTTCGGAAAACGGCGCATCTGAATAGCCTAGGGTCGCGCTGTCGAGAAGTATCGCGCAGCCGCTCTTTCCCATCGCGCTTGCGAACTGATCCATAATGCCGCAGTTTACGCCGATAAAGCGGTTCTCGGCAAGCTGACCAAACACCGCCAATTCCTGCGCGGTGACGCTGAAACCGTAAAGCTCTCTGAGCAAAAGTCCCGTCAGTACCTCAAGCGCCGCCGAGGATGACAGTCCCGACCCGTCGGGCAGGTTCCCCGAAAATGCAATGTCGGCGCCTCTGTCAATACTGTACCCCATCGCGGCAAACGTCCTGATCACGCTCACGGGATAGTCTGTCCATCCTCCGGCGAGTGGTGATGACAACGAGATTTCCGTTATTCCTCCGTCGGGAAAGTTCGCCGAATACAGTCTGAGCGTCTTGTCGTCCCTCAGCCTTGCAGCGCCCGTGATGCCGAGATTCAGTGCGCAGGGAAGCGCATAACCTCCGTTGTAATCGGTATGCTCGCCGATGAGATTCACTCTGCCCGGAGCAAACGCGCAGACGACCGGCTCTCCGCCGAAATGCTGCGAAAAAATATCCTTTATGCCGATAGCCATACGCAGCTCCTCCTTTCTGTTATGCAAAAAAAGGTGCAGCCGCCAAGCCTGCCGCACCTGCTTTTATTATAGTATAATTATACTAAAAATTCAATTGTATGTCAACACAAATCTGCTGTATGGAATAAAACTCGCTTTATACGGCTGTTGTTTTTAATAAATTTCTGATAGAGTATTGAATTATTTGCTGAAAATTGTATAATAGTTGTATAGATACATTTTGAAAATACCATTTTTTTCAAAAACAAAAATTATAGGGTGATACTATGAAGAATCTATGCTGCAAAAACTGCGCAGGCACGATGATCATCAACGCCTCGGGTATGACCGCGGTTTGTCCGTACTGCGGCACGCGCTATACCCTCAACCACGAGGACACAGACTATTACAAAAACTTCTATCAGCAGATGAACCGTTTTCTCTCGGGCAGCGAAAGCGACCGCGAACGTCAGCTTAAAGCAGATGAGCTCTGGGAAAACGCCCGGCAGGACGCCTTCGTTTGCACCGACGGGCGCAGCGTTGACGTTAAGTGGATGCACAAGCAGCCGTTCAGAGGCGGCGAAATGCTTGTTGCGAGGAAAAACATCGTCTTTCACTTTTTTGACGGCGGCGCGTTTGCAGAGAGGTTCCGCAGGACGGTTTCTTTTCTCGACTACCCCTCCGCCGACACGCGCAAGCTGTCTCAGTTCTTCCCTAACGTGATAGGCGGCTTTGAGCTTATGGACGGCTCCTGCCTGCTTGTCGTTTCAAAGGACATGGACGAATATCCGCTCAGCCTGTTCGGTCAGCTCGGCGGACGGCATGTGGCGTGGATCATCAGCAGAATGGAAAACCTCTGCTGCGTGCTCGAATACAACAGTCTTGTCCACCCCAAAATCAGCATCGACACGCTGTTTATCAACCCCTACACGCATCAGGCGTGCCTTTACGGCGGCTGGTGGGAGGCTGCTAAAAACAACTCCTTATCCGCAGACGGTTCTCGGGTTCTGACTACCGCCGAAAACCTCACGGGTCTGCGCAATACCGCCGCAAATCTACTCGGCTATACCTCGTCAAAGGACGTTAGAGCAAACGAGGATGTTCCGAAGGCGCTTGCGGATTTCATCAGTTCAAAGCCGATGAGCAACGCCTATGATGATTTTGCTTACTGGGACGACATGCTGATCAAGGCGTACGGCGAACGGAAATTTATGAACCTGAGCACGAGCGACGGTCAGATTTACGGAAAGGAATGAGAGTGTGGGTTTAGGAAGCTACCGCGCGAGCGACTGGACTAGACTGCGCAGCAGCAAGGGTCTTACTCAGGTCAACAGGGTCGAAAAGGTTTTTACGGTCAGCAGCGCAGCCGGCAAATATGACGTCAGGAATATCCGCGTCAGAGAATCGCGCGATTCAGACGATTCGCCGCGTTCCACGCCGGTTATCATCGGCTTTGACGTCACCGCCTCTATGGGCTACCTCGCCAAGGAGCTTGCGGTCAACGCGATAAACAAGACCGTGACGGATTTGTGCCGGAACAAACCGATTACCAACCCTCACGTTATGTGCGCGGCGATCGGCGACTGCAAAAGCGACAAATCTCCGCTTCAGGTCACTCAGTTCGAGGCAGATATCAGAATAATAGAGCAGCTTACCTCGCTGTACCTCGAGGGCGGAGGCGGCGGAAACGGCGGCGAGTCCTACAATCTGCTTTGGTACTTCGCAGCCTTTCACACCTCGGCGGACTGCTTTGA
Source organism: uncultured Ruminococcus sp. (assembly GCA_902765625.1). Taxonomy (GTDB): domain Bacteria; phylum Bacillota; class Clostridia; order Oscillospirales; family Acutalibacteraceae; genus Ruminococcoides. The sequence goes on from CACXAO010000043.1 coordinate 10,417, forward strand.
AAAGAGAAACGAAAAGGGCTTTCTCTTCACAATCGGCGACGACGACTGTCACGCTCAGCTGACCGCCGCCGAGATAAACCGCGTTTTCGGCGACTGCGTAAAGTATCCGCTTTCAAACGAGGAACTCATAAGAGAGGCTCAAAGGAAATACAACGTCTTTCATATACACATAGAAACCGACAGCCCGTACTCCGCCGCGACATTCGCAGGCTGGCAAAAGCTGATGCCCGGCAACGCCGCGATCATTAACAAAAAGGACATCGGCTGTATTTCCGAGCTGATTACCGCCATCATCGGGGTCGCGTCCGGAAAAAGCGCAAACGAAGCGCTCAAAGGGCTTGACCAGTCAGCCGCCGAGAAAATCTCGCGGTCGATGGCGTTTATCAATACAAAACCAAATAATTCAAATACAATATCATTCTAAAGGAGTTGTTTTTATGGGACGCGGAAGCTACAAGGCAAGCGACTGGGCAAAGCTGAAGGACAGCAGAAAAATCAGCACTTCATCAAACGTTGAACAGATTTTTTCGGGAAACACTGTTCAGGATAAGTACAATCCGAAGTTTATCAATATGCGCGAATCCTGCGACAGCGAGGATTCTCCGCTTTCAACGCCGATAATCATCGGTTTTGACGTAACGGGTTCAATGGGCTATCTCGCAGCGGAAATCGCGAAAAATTCACTGAACAAAACCATCACGCAGCTTTACGAAAAGCAGCCTGTTACGAATCCTCACGTTATGTGCGCGGCAGTCACCGAGCCGATTGCCGACGATGGTCTACAGGTGACGCAGTTCGAGGCTGATATCCGCGTTATCGAGCAGCTGCTCGATCTCAAGGTCGGCTTCGGCGGCAACTGGTACAGCTACGACTCGCTTGTCTGGTACTTTGCGGCGAAGCACACCTCCATCGACAGCTTTAACAAGAGAAACAAAAAGGGCTTTTTGTTCTTTATCGGCGACGAGATCTGCGGTGAAACAAAAGGCGAAACGCTGAAAGCAACTGAAATCAAAAATGTTTTTAACGACGTCAGCGAGGATCTTCCGCTCAGAAAGGTTCTTGAAATGGCGCAGGAAAAATATGAGGTTTTCCATATTGTCACGGGAAAAAGATACGATCTCGCTAAATCCTTCACGACATGGTATGATTTTCTCCCGGGACGCGTCGCTATGCTCAACGGCGATGACGTAGAGTACCTATCCGAGGTCATCACCTCAATTATGCAGCTCGCAAACGGTGCGGATATGCAAGCCGTAGTCTCTCAGTGGGGCGGCAAAGCCAGCAATATCGTCTGCAACGCTGTTAAAGATATCAACCTCAACATCAAAGAACGCAAATCGTTTTTTAAGGGACTGTTCACCTGATGAATGTCAGGATAGTTATCGGGAAAAGCTTCGGCGACGAGGGCAAGGGTCTTGCGGTGGATTATTTTTCGGGTCTTGCCGAAAAAAGCGGCAGACGGTGCCTTGTTATCCGTCACAACGGCGGCGCTCAGGCAGGACATACCGTCGATTTGCAAAACGGCAGATTTGTCTTTCACCAGCTTTCCTCAGGCTCCTTCCGAAGCGCCGACACCCTCTGGGCGGACACCTTTCTTCCCGATCTGTTCAAGCTTCCCGAGGAAGCGCAGGGCTTTTTTGAAATCAACAGAACAATGCCTGAAATCCTCTCCTTCGGCGGCTGCCCGTGCGTCGTTATCGACGACGTTCTCGTTAACATGGCGCTCGAAACCTCACGCGGTCACAACCGCCACGGAAGCTGCGGAATGGGGATCGACGAGGCGGTTCAGAGATCAAAGCTGACTCAGTTTCGCCTGCCGCTCAGCCGCGTAAAATCGTCGGACTGCGACGGGCTGTATCACGAGCTGCGGCGGCTGCGGCGCGACTATCTTCCTCTCAGGCTGAACGCGCTCGGGCTTTCGCTGAAAAGCTCCGGCGAGTACGGCGAGCTGCTGCAAAACGACAACGTCCTTCTAAACGCCGCGCAGGGAATGTGCGAGGGCGCTCAGCTTGTTGAAATCGTTCCGAAATCACGTGCTTCGGAGTATGACGAGGTCGTTTTTGAGGGCGCTCAAGGGCTTTTGCTCGACGAGCTGAACCTAGACTACGCCCCTCACCTCACCTCCTCGCGCACCGGACTTTTCAATCCGCTGAACATATGCAGAGAGCTTTTCGGCGGCGCAGAAACGGAGGCGGTCTACGTTACGCGCTCATACGTAACCCGCCACGGCGCAGGAAGGCTGCCTCACGAAGGCAGGTTCGCAGCTCCGCTTAAAATCAGTGATCCAACCAATATTCCAAACGAATGGCAGGGCGCGATGAGGCTTGCTCCTCACGGCGCTCCCGACGAATTTATCGCCCCGATTATCGGGGACTGCGGTGCGGAAAATATCAGCCGCTCGCTGATGATCACGCACCTTAATGAAACAAACGGAAAAATTTACACTGTCGGCGGTGAACCGGAGCTGTCGGATTGGTATAATATCTACGGGGCGGAAAAATATTTTGACAGGATTTACCTTTCATACTCGCCGCTCTCGTACAAAACGACAACATTTTGAGATAATCATCAATAACTGCCGCAAATCGTAGGATTCTGCGGCGGTTTTGCCTTTAATCGGAGGTGCAGACATGCTTAAAAAAGCGTTTATTTCCATGCTTTGCGGCTTGCTCTGCGCCTTTGTTATGTTTACGGCTACTGCGCAGGCGGCGGAATACAGTCTTTCAGACCTGAGCGTATGCAAACGCGTTTTCGCCTGCGGAAACGCAGCGGCTTACTTTTACGGATACACCAACACCGCGCTTATCTCGTCGCGTGTTTCGGACGGTTGCCGCACAAGCAGGGTCGACGTCGACGGAGTTATACGCGCTGTAACGCACAGCGGCTCGTTCACCTACGCGCTTTTGAGCGTCCGCAGCAGGCAGTACAGCATTCTCAGACTAAACGCCGAAAACGGTAGCTACTCGATATTTGACCTAAAAACAGACAGCGATATCGACCCGGATTCCATTGCCGCGGACAACGAAGCTGTTTATCTGATGACCCTCACCGGCAGCCGTCGCGAAGCGGCAGGCTTTGATTTCAGCGGTAACAAAACCGCCTCCTATTCCCTGTCAAACGGCGTCGCGGGTCTTTTCTCAAACGGAAGCAACGCTTACGCGCTATCGCTCGGCGGAGAGATATTCCGCCTTGACGGCTCAATCGCTGTACACTGCGCAAACGCCGCCTGCAACGCTCAGATTTGCGACGCAGGCGACGGGTATATCTTTACCGACGGCAGGCTTGTTTCGCTCTCAGACGGAAGCAGCACGGCCTGCAGCGCGTGCCTTGCCGCGATGGGTCAAAACGGCGCGGTAACCTCGGACTCAGGCATGCTGATGACCGCCGCAAACGGTAGGATTTATCTGCTGAACAGCGACTTCATATGCGCCGAAAGCGACGAAACCTCAGCGGCGGCTCAATCGGACTCGGGCAGTCTGCGAACATGGTCTGAGCTGACAATCAACGGAGAAACAACGGTTTCGCAGCTCAAAAATATGTATCCGGATATCAAAAACGTATATGACGAAAACGGCGGCGAGGTCACACGCGGCAAGCTGCGCACAGGATACCGTGCAGACTCCGCCTGCATTGTCATTCTCGGCGACCTCGACGGCAGCGGAACCATAAGCAGCAGCGATATGAAACTGCTGATGGAATATCAAATCGGCAAAGCTCAGCTCAGCGGAGCATTTCTCAAAGCCGCAGATTACAACAGCGACGGAACCGTTGACAACCGCGATTTGGTTCTGATATCCAAAAACAAATAATGCCTGCTCGCAAATTGAGCAGGCTGATTTTATTTATATCCCAGATATTCAAGAAAGCCCTCGCAGCCCTTTACTATGTCTGCGTAGGTGCGGTCAAAGTTGCCGCAGTACCACGGGTCCGCAATGCTTCCTCCGTCAGCAAACGACAGCAGCAGACGCAGCTTGCCGTCCTTGTCGGAACCGATTATCCTCATCGCGTTGCGCAGATTTGAGTTGTCCATGCAGAGAAGGTAATCGTAACGCGCATAGTCGCTTTTTCTGAGCTGAACGGCACGCTTGTCGCCGCAGGTAATCCCGTGTGCCGCAAGCTCCCGACGCGCCGGAGGATAGACCGGATTGCCCACGTCTCCCCAGATTTCCTCGGTACTTGTGGCTGAGGACGCAATCACAAAATCATCCGCGATACCGCGCCGCTTTACCATATCTTTAAGAATAAACTCAGCCATTGGGCTGCGGCAGATATTGCCGTGGCAGATAAACATCACTTTAATCATATTATCACCGACAAATAATTGAATAAAAAAAGAAAGATAAATTGAGATAAATAAAAAAGAGCACCTTTGGTACTCTTTTTCTTTGGAGCGGATGACGTGCGTTTGCTGTTCAAATCACTTTCATCTCGCATGATACGGCGTGTTGCGCTTGATATTTTTCATCTGCGCCCTCGCTGAAAACAGTCCCCCGGACTGTTTTCTTAACGCTCGCCTTCGAGCCCCGTAATCCTATTGCTTGTTTATATAATAAAAAAGAGCACCTTTGGTACTCTTTTTCTTTGGAGCGGATGACGGGGCTCGAACCCGCTACCTCCACCTTGGCAAGGTGGCGCTCTACCAGATGAGCTACATCCGCATATTTATGGTGCCTCCGGACGGACGGAATCGAACCATCGACACGGGGATTTTCAGTCCCCTGCTCTACCAACTGAGCTACAGAGGCAAATTGGCGACCCGGAACGGGCTCGAACCGTCGACCTCTAGCGTGACAGGCTAGCGTTCTAACCAACTGAACTACCGGGCCAATTTGTGGTGGGAGTTACAGGGCTCGAACCTGTGACCCTCTGCTTGTAAGGCAGATGCTCTCCCAGCTGAGCTAAACTCCCAACTCATGCCTTTGTCGCCTCAGCTTTCGCTTTATCTCTCAGCGACGTGTATTATGATATCACAAAACCTCCGAAAAGTCAATACCCTTTTTGTAATTTTTTTCAAATTATCTGTTTTTCAGATTAATTATCACAAGCTCGCGCGGATTGTTGATTCTCGGAATCGCCGCTGTATTTGAACAGCCTGCCGAAACAATCAGCCTTTTGTCATACATCCCCTTGTCGTATTTCGGAAACAGCCTGCCGCCTGCTCCGGCAACGCCCATGCTGAAAATACGTATCTGTCCGCCGTGGTTGTGACCCGACAAAATCAGGTCGATGTCGGTGTCCTTTATTTTCAGCGTTTCGTAGTAGTTGGGATTGTGGCACAGCAGAAGTCTGAATTCATCCTTTTCGGCAAACCTGCCGAGCCACTCCTCGTCGTACTCGTTGGACAAGCCTCCGACCAGCAGGAAGTTGTTGTTCACCGCAACCTCCATCTCCTCGTTATCAAGACAGTGAATGCCGTTTTGACGGAAGAAATCCCTGTCCTCGCGCAGCAGCTCCTCCTCGTGATTGCCCAGACTGAGATACACCGGCGCTACGTCCGCCGCCTGCCGCAAAAACGAATAAGCGTAGCGTGTGTCGGGACGGTAGCTTTTCGGGCGCAGCATGGTAAAAAACTGATTGACGTAGTAAATCATGTTTACTATCAGCCAGCGGATCGGGTTAAATCGCCTTTTTACCGTCGACTGATAGCGCTCACTGTACCGCTCGAGCGTGTCGCCCGCTACGGCTATCAAATCGGGCTTCTGAGCGCGCAAAAGGTTCAGTATATCCACGGCTCGGTGCTCGTGCAAATCAGCCACCAGCGCGATTTTAAGAGGGCTTCTGACCCGTTCTGAAATCACATCATATTCGGTTACAACCGGCTTTGACATACGCGCACTTCACCTCCGTATACATATATTACCACATTTGCCGCGATATGTCTACTTCCAGAAGCTAACCTCGTTCTCCTTCAGACCGATGCTCGACGCATGGAAATGTGGATTAAGCTTTTTCCTGCGCTGAGACTCAAAGTCTCGCAAAGCCTTTATAGCTACTCCCGAGAGGACAGCGCAGACCGGAATATTGATAAGCGTCATACCGCCCATCGTTATGTCAGCCATCGTCCACGCAAAGTTCATCGGAATCAGCGCGCCGACAAAAACGATAAGCACGCAGACGGCGTAGAAAATTCTCATAAACACCTTAGACGGCATTCTCTTCTTGTTGAGGTAAATCAAAGCGTTGTCGACGTAGTAGAGGTTTCCGATAAGGGTGGTGAAGGCGAACATTACCATCGCGATTGTGATGAAAATCGGGCCGAAATCGCCGAAAATCGTTGAAACCGCGTTCTGAACATAGGTTGCGCCGTTCAATTCGGGGCTGTACTCAACGCCTGAGCTGAGGCACATGAGAGCCGTGGCGGTGCAGAGAAGCATTGTGTCGATATACACGGAAACGGTCTGAACAAGACCCTGCTTAACGGGGTGGGTAACGTCTGCGGAAGCGGACGCGTTTGGCGCGGAACCTACGCCTGCCTCGTTTGAATACAGACCGCGCTTGATACCGTAAACAAGGCATGAACCGCTCAGTCCGCCGAAGATAGCCTTGAAGTTGAACGCGTCCTGAAAAATAGACGAGAAGGTCTGAGGAATGTTTCCGACGTGAGTGAAGGTAACGATCAGTGAAACAAGAACGTAGCCGATGCCCATGAACGGAACGACCTTCTCGGTGATGCCGATGATTCTCTTGCCGCCGCCAAAAAGGCAGAAGCCGACAAGCAGGGCGATAACCGCGCCGATGACGACGGGAGTCCACGTCTTGTCGTAGAAGCTGTAGATTTCAAAGGACGACTGCAGATTGTAGGAGCAAAGGAGATTGAAGCCGAACGCGTAAGTTGCGATGAGGAAAATGCAGAATACGCCCGAGAGGAAACCCTTCTTCGCTATGCGCTCAATATAATACGCAGGACCTCCGTAGCAGGTGCCGTCGGGATTTTTGCGCTTGAAAATCTGCGCGAGGGTACTCTCGATAAACGCCGACGAAGCGCCGATAATGCACATCAGCCACATCCAGAAGCACGCGCCGGGGCCGCCGATCGTAATAGCGGTGGCTACGCCGACGATGTTTCCGGTGCCTACGCGCGATGCGGTTGAAACCATCAGCGCCTGAAAGGACGATACCTTCTGCTCACCCGAGGGCTTCTCCATAATCAGCTTGCAGGCTGTGCCGAACAGACGGATCTGCACAAACCGCGTGCGGAAGGTAAAAAACAGACCCGCGGCTGCGAGAACGATGATGAGGATTGGATAGTACATTACGTCATCCACGGAATTGAAAAAATTCATAATAGCGTCAAGCATATTCTTTTCCCTTTTTTTACAATTATTATTATAATTATACCTTAAAACCGTACAGTTTGGCAAGTGGATTTCGAAATTTTTTCATTTATTATAACAACAAAAGGCTGCCTCATACGAGACAGCCTTTGTGTGTATTTGACCTGAAATCAGTTTTTCTTTCTCTCAACGTAGGAGGTGTGGAGAAGCTCGTGAGCGAGGTGCGAACCGGGCTCGCCGAGGTACTCGTCATAAATAGCCTTGATCTCGGGGTTGTCGTGCGATTTTCTGTAAGGCAGGCTGAGGTCGTCCTCATAGAGAGCCTTTGCACGGAGAGCCTTGAGGTCTGTGAAGTTTCTCACATGACCGGGCTGGATGGGCTGACCGCCGCCGTTTACGCAGCCGCCGGGACAGCACATAACCTCGATGAACTGATAGGGAGATTTGCCTGCACGGATCTCGTCAAGAAGCTTGGCAGCGTTCTTCAGGCCGGAGGTAACTGCAACCTTGACCTGCATGCCGGCTACATCGTAGGTAGCTTCCTTGATATCGTCGGTGCCGCGAACCTCGGTGTAATCGATTGTCTTGAGATCCTCGCCTGTCAGCTTGTCGGCAACTGTACGGAGAGCAGCCTCCATAACGCCGCCGGTTGCGCCGAAGATGGTGCCTGCGCCGGAACCGATCGCCATGATGGGATCGAAGTCCTCGTCCTCAAGTGAGGTGAACTGAATGCCCGCCTTCTTGATCATCTTGGCAAGCTCACGGGTGGAGATGGAGATATCGTTATCCTGCATGCCGTCGCGGCCCTGATCGTCACGCTTGATCTCGAACTTCTTGGCTACGCAGGGCATTACCGATACAACAACGATGTCCTTGGGATCGATGCCTGCCTTCTCGGCGTAGTAGGACTTGATCATAGCGCCCTGCATCTGCTGGGGTGACTTACAGGTGGAGAGGTGCGGAATAAGGTCGGGATAATAGTGCTCGCAGAACTTGACCCAGCCGGGTGAGCAGGAGGTAATCATCGGGAGAGTACCGCCGTTCTGTACGCGCTGGATAAACTCTGTGCCCTCTTCCATGATGGTGAGGTCTGCGCCGAAGTTGGTGTCGAATACCTTGTCGAAGCCGAGCAGCTTGAGAGCCGCAACCATCTTGCCCTTAACGTTGGTGCCGATAGGCATATCGAAGCACTCGCCGAGGGTAGCTCTGATGGAGGGAGCGGTGTGAACTACAACGTGCTTTGTCGGATCTGCGATAGCCTCGAATACCTTGTCGGTATCGTCGCGCTCAACGAGTGCGCCGGTCGGGCAGACTACGGTACACTGACCGCAGCTTACGCATGCAACGTTGTTGAGATCCTGCTCGAACGCGCAGCTGATAACGGTGTCGAAGCCGCGGTTGTTCGCGCCGATAACGGATACATACTGCTGCTTACAAGCCGCTACGCAGCGACGGCAGAGAATGCACTTGTTGTTGTTGCGAACGAGGTGCAGGGTGGTGTGATCCTCCTCGTAGTGAGTTTCCTCACCGGCAAACTTGGTCTCGTCCACGCCGTACTCAAGGCAGAGCTGCTGAAGCTCGCAGTTGTTGCTTCTCGGGCAGGAGAGGCACTTTTTGTCGTGGTTCGAGAGCAAAAGCTCGAGGTTGGTCTTTCTGTATTTCTGAATCTGGGGTGTGTTGGTAAAGATCTCGGTACCCTCTCTGTCGATGGGATATACGCACGCCGCAACAAGGCTGCGCGCACCTTTTACCTCGCAGAGACACATACGGCAGGCGCCGATTTCGTTGATTTCCTTAAGATAGCAAAGAGTCGGGATTTTGATACCGAACTGATGGCAGGCTTCAAGGATGGTGGTATTTTTTTCGACCTGATAGTCTTTACCGTTGATTTTAATATTCAACATTTCCATAGTTTTC
>CACXAO010000044.1 GCA_902765625.1 uncultured Ruminococcus sp.
CTGGGGCGGTATGGCGATCAACGCGGCGGCGCTCGATACGCGCATCAAGGCGACGGTTGCCTCAACAATGTATGATATGACCAGAGTTGCCGCAAAGGGATATTTTGATAGTGAGGACAGCGAGGAAGCGCGCTATAACGCAAGAAAAGCATTCAACGCGCAGCGTATAGAGGATTACAAAAACGGTTTCTATCAACGCGCAGGCGGTGTAATCGATCCTCTACCGGAGGACGCGCCGTTCTTCGTCAAGGACTATTATGATTATTACAAAACCGCACGAGGCTATCATCCGCGCTCACTCAACTCCAACGACGGATGGAACGCTGTCGGCACGATTTCTTTCCTCAATCAGCCTATCCTGCAATACTCGAACGAGATCCGCAGCGCGGTGATGATCATCCACGGAGAAAAAGCGCACTCCTGCTATTTCGGTAAAGACGCATACGCGAATATGATCAAAGACAGCAAACATCCCCGATGCGGTTCACACCGACCTCTACGACGGCGGCGGAAAGGACGCGATCCCATTTGATAAGCTTGAAGCGTTTTTCAATGAGTATTTGAGATAAGGAGAGAATCAATATGAGCAAAAAGTTAGTAGCCTATTTTTCGGCAAGCGGTACGACCGCGAGAGTTGCAGATAATTTAGCAAAGGCGGCAGGGGCGGATCTGTACGAAATCAAGCCCGCCGTATCGTATACAAAGGAAGACCTCAACTGGATGAACAAGCAGTCGAGAAGCTCGGTCGAAATGCGCGACAAAAGCTCGCGCCCTGCGCTTGCCGACACAGACGCGGATATCGCTGCATACGATACGATTTTCATCGGCTTCCCGATTTGGTGGTACATCGCGCCGACAATCATCAACACGTTCTTAGAAGCGTATGATTTCAGCGGTAAGAAGATAGTACTGTTCGCAACATCCGGCGGTTCGGGCTTTGGCAAGGCAGTTGATAGCTTACAGCCGTCAGCTCCCGATGCCGAAATCATAGCAGGCGAAATTCTCAACGGCAATCCGAACGAAAAGAAGCTAAAAGCTTTTGCGGAAAAATACCTATAAATGCAAACAAAATGATATTCTTCCGGTAATATAAGCGTTTCCTCCGGACTTTCCAAACAACCTGTGGTATGGTGTTGTGCTTGGAAAGGACGGTGAGAATATGACCACACTCGAAAATCTTTACTACAGCAGCATCGCTCCGCACGAATATGAAGTCGTGCGCGGAAGTGAGTACGACATTACCGCAAAGCCGGTGATTCGACATAAACAGGAATTGTCCGCTACGCTGACGGATCAGCAGAACGTCATACTCCAAAAAATCAAAGACAACACACAGAGATTATGAACCTCGGAGAACGCGACGCGTTTGTCCGAGGTTTCTCTTTGGTTGTCAGACTAATGGTTGAAGCGATGACAAGCGAGAAAACCTGACGCGCCCTGTTTCGCCCTGTGTCGCGCAAAACAGAAAATCGGGTTAGTACCCGACCTTGCCCAACAAAGCCCACACAGGCGATTTGTCGCCCTTTGTGAGCCGTATTTCAGTGAACAACGAAAGTGCAGCGGATTAGCTCTGCTGTGGCGCAACCCGGAGACTAAGCTCCACGGAATATCAGAATTTGCTTTTGCAGGGAAGCCCACGTATTTACAATCTTTTTAATGCGTTCTTTGTCAGCAATCTTCATGCAATTTTCACTCCTTCTTTCATGAGGTTATCATAAAAAGGAGTTCCTTTGTTTACTTCGCTGATTTCAAACACATCCGCAGCACCGAGCGCATCGTTTTCAGATGAAGAAGCTTCCATTGTTTCGCCGAAGGCAGCACCGACAGCTTCAATATCTGCTTTTTTCGGAACAGAATCTGTGTCGATCGCGCTGTCCTTAAACATCACGATGACCTGATTCGGCGCGTAGGTTCCTTCCGTCAATACCGGCGTTGTATTCGTGCTGTCCGTCGTTTCAGCCGCGAAAGCGGGAACGGCAGAAGACGCAAGCAGAGCCGCCGAAAGAAATGCACATAACAGTTTTTTCATTTTCATTCCTCCGAGAGTTTATTGTTCCTTTGCTGTATAAATAATATCAAATCGTAAAAGACGTTTCAATCAGAAAGATACGGATAACCAGATGAAAATCTTGATTTTTCGCGAGGGGTGATTTATAATTAAAATGGTTAAATATATTTTTTTCGGGAGGAAAGCTTATGAAACTGTTGAAAAAATCCGTGAGCATACTGCTGGTCATGACAATGATCGTCAGTTTGTTCACCATCATTCCCTTTGAGGCGTCTGCCGCAGGCGCGGTTGAGTATATCTACCGCTATTGGGACGAAGCAAACCAAAGGGTCGCGGACGAAACAAGAACATGTGCGAGCTACACAACTATCACCTCGCAGGACGATCTTACCATCGGCGACGGAAAGTGGTATGTAGTTAACGGTGACGCAACGATTGAAAACCGCGTTAAGGTCAGCGGTACGGCACACATCATTCTTCTGAGCGGCACTCTCAGATGTATGTACGGGATCAGACTGTCAAAGGGCAATTCGCTCTTTGTTTATCCCGGTAAGAACAGCGAGGGAACGCTCAACCCGAGAACAGCTCACGATGAAGAAGCAAGCCTCGGCGGTAACGAGGGCGAGGACTGCGGTGAATTTGTATTCTACGGCGGCACTCTTGAGGCGCATAATTATGAGTGGTCCTCGGGAGGCGCGGCGATCGGCGGAGGCGGCGAAGGCGGAAGCTGCGGCAAGCTCAGCTTCTACGGCGGAACTGTTGACGCAAGCAACAACGGCAGAGCGCCCGGGCAAAAGTCATACGGCGCGGTTATCGGCGACGGCGACGAAGCAAGCTCCGACAATTCCGATTGCTATATCAATATTTACGGCGGAAATATCACTGTCGATAACCACTCTGATTCCAACGGCTCAGGTATAGGCGGAGGTGAGGATTCCACAGGCTGTCCCATCAATATCCTCGGCGGCAAAATAACCGCAAGGGCGTATAACGGCGCTGCTATAGGCAGCGGTCAGGACGGAGGAAGCAGCACCATCACCATCAAAAACGCTAAAATCAAGGCTGAGTCGGAATACGGCGCAGGCATCGGCAGCGGCGAGGACAGCGACTCCGAATCCATTATCATCGAGAACAGCTACGTTGAAGCCGCAAGTAAAACAACTAACCCGGAGGACAGTTGGGTAGGAGCCGAGGGAGCAGGTATCGGCGGCGGCAACTGCGGAAAAAGCAAGTACATAAAAATCAACAAGAGCGTCATCATAGCCTCCTCGGGCAGATACGGCGCGGGTATCGGCGGCGGCGACGAATCCGACGGCGGCACGATTGAGATCACAGACAGCTGTGTTTTTGCCCACAGCGCTCAGGGCGGCGCCGGCATCGGCGGCGGCGACGAAAAGGGCTGCGATTCCATCACACTCAAAGACAGCTTTGTTGTCGCTATTACAGACTCGGACATGAATGAAGCGGGAGAAAAATTTCTCAAGGATTTCGGCGATGATTACAATACCATCATGTATTCGATCTCAAATCCCGCAGTTAGCGAGCAGGCGGGCTTTTACGCCGCAGGATCGCTGACGGCGATGGCGATAGCGTATCTGATACAGGGAACCCACACAGGCGCGGGTATCGGCAGCGGTGACAGCGGCAAAGCCGAAAAAATCCTGATCGATAATTGTACCGTTGTGACGCAGGCGGGCGAATGCGCCGCGGGTATCGGCGGCGGCGACGAAGGCGGCTTCGGTACGATTGATATCAAAAACAGCCATATTTTCTCGCAGGGCGGCAAGTACGGCGCGGGTATCGGCTCGGGCGATGAAGCGGAAGATTGCGGAACGATCAACATCACCGATTCCGACATTACGGCAAAAGGCGGCTCTGAGGGCGCCGGAATCGGTACAGGCAACGAGACTGACGAAACAGCAAAAATAAATATTAGCGGCTCAACGGTTGACGCGCACGGCGGAAAATACGGCGCCGGCGTCGGCGGCGGCGACGCGGTCGGCGGCGGAAGCATCAGGATCTCATCTTATTCAACAGTAAATGCCTATGGCGGCGAGGACGCCGCGGGTATCGGCGGCGGTGAAGGCGGCGACGGAGGTGATATAGAAATAAGCAGGTCAACCGTTTACGCCGAAGGCGTCGATAACGGATCGGGTATCGGAAACGGCGAAGACGGCGATAAAACCTCTGTCAATATATTAAGCGGCAGTCAAGTTACGGCATGGGGCGGTAACGGCGGCGGAAAAGCCGTTGGCTTTGCGGATAACGGCGCTTTTTACAGCGCTCATGTATCGACTTATATTGACGATACATTAAAAGTTGAAGCGGGAAAAAATACCGATAGCGCCAATATCTATTACAAAAAAGACCGCTACAATGCCGTATGGGATAACAGATACGCAAAAATTTTCGGTTGTCCGCATACTGATACGGTTTGGAAATATGATAACTCCTCTTTCCATGTAAAATATTGTAATGAATGCGGAACTCGTTTGGGAAGCCGGATTGATCGCCATGAATGGAATTCGGATCATATATGTACCGTTTGCGGCGGCTCTGCGACGATGGTGACAATAACACTGAAAGAAAAAGACAGCAGCGGCAAAGAGATCGTTTCACAAACAACCGTTCCCCAATATACCGAATTTGTTTTTCCCGAATGTAAAAATGCTCCCGACAGCTACGAATTTGTATGCTGGAAGCAAGTTTATTCCGACGGATATACGAGCATCTACAGTTATGCGCCCGGCGACACCGAAAGTTCTCTTGAAGCAACCTATGAGGCGATCTATCTGCCGCTGGCGGAGACTGCTTACATCGCCGCCGACGGTACCGAGCAGACGGTGCGGGCGAAAGTTCTTGACGATTCATATGAAGGCTTGCATCTGAATAACGGTTGGTATGTTCTCGCAGGAAATCATACATACTACGAACCTATAACAATAGACGGTTCGGTCAAGCTTATTGTTCCCGACGGAATAACCTTCAGCACAGTCGGTGATAATACGCGTATTCTCTACGGCAACAGGAAGACGAGTGCGATTGCTGTTTTCGGTCAGAGGGAACAAACGGGTACGCTGGATTTTGGGTCAAGAGATTTCTCATGCCCTGCGATCAAAGTATACGGAGGTCACATCAACTGCCAAGCAACCACTTCATTCGGCGGCGTATACGGTACGGAGATCGCGAGAGGAACCATTGGTTGGAGAGGCGGTCTCTCTGTCCCCAAGGCCGGTGTGACTATCAGCGGCGGAAACTTAAACTTCAGCGGTCAGACTATCTTAACAGGTGAGCTTCAGCTCGGGTGGACAAAGCTGACAGACAGCGTCAGGTTTGCAAGTATACGGATCATCGACAACCCGAAAAATCACGGCAGTATCGTTATTGCCGACAACCAGGCGTTTAAGGATGAGGCAGGCAATATCTACACAGGCGCTCTGACCGACGACCAGATAAGCGCTATACAGGGCAAAACGCTCACACCCTATTTGCTGCACAACTACGGTGAGCCTGAATGGAATTGGTCAAACGAGTATAAAGACGCCTCGGCTACCTTCAAATGCGTTGACGCCGGGTGCGGTTATGAACAAACAGTAAGCGCAAAGGTCACATACTGGGACGAAGGAGATTACAGAATCGCTTCGGCGTCTTGCCAATTCAACGGCGAGACCTACACCATTGAGCGGACGGCAAGAATCATCTTCGATGTACATGTTGAGAATAATGCCGCAGGCACAATAACCGTAAGCGACGCGAAAGCAAAATCCGGCAACAAAGTAAAGGTATCGCTTACTCCGAACAACGGATATTTTGCGAAATCCTTCACGGTTACTGCCGACGATGACGCACGGGTGATAGAGTCCGATAATAAATCGTTCATTATGCCCGAGGGCAATGTAACGGTAAAAGCGGAATTCGGAGAGATTATCCCTATGGTTGAACCGTATATCGATGAAGACGGCGCGTATCACCTCGGTACTGTCGCGTATGCAGAGATAGACGGAGAGCCGTACGCTGTTAACGAGGACGGCACGATCGGCGATTTGCTCGATTCCGTTGAACTGAGCTACTTCGATTTCGAGCTGCTCGATGATGATACCTATCGTATCAACCGCTATACGGGCCCGACAGATACGCTTTCCGAGCTTGTGATTCCCAAGACCTTTAACGGCAAGCAAATCACCGTTCTCGGAAACAGCAGCACGCCTCTTATCGATTACGCCGGCAAGGCAAAAACGCAGTTTGAGTTGACTCTCAATGAGAATATCCGCGAGATCAAGGGTTACGCCTTCTATACGATGTGGGTCAAAAAGGTCAAGGGCGACAGCTCCGGACTTAATAAACTCGGCGACTACGCGTTCTCGTGGGCGAACAGTCCCGACGGCTACAAGCTCGATATCAAGCTTGATCACGAGGGTACAATAACTGCCGGCAGTGAGATATTCAACCATATGAATGTTACTCTCCGCTTAAAACACGCGACTAAGTTCAACACCACAAGTTTCAGTGCACAGAAGGTTACATACGACTTTACAGACGCTCATACCTACGGCGATCCGACGTGGCAATGGGCTGACGATCACAGCTCGGCAAAAGCGAAATTCACCTGTACCGACTCACGCTGCAAGCATACGGAAACGGTTGACGCGAGTGTGACAGCAGATGATCAGACAAGTAAGACGGTCTACACCGCAGCAGCTCAGTTTGAGAATCAGACTTATACTGATGAACAGACAGTTGACAAGAATCGTTATAACGTAATTTTCGACGATATTGACAACGGCGCTGTCTCAGCTGACAAGGAGAATCCCTATGAGGACGAGGAAGTAACACTCACAATTTCTCCCGATACGGGCTATAAGCTTTCTACCCTTACTGTTAAGGACAGCAGTAATAATGAAATTCCCGTAATAGACGGAAAGTTCACTATGCCGTCCTCTGACGTAACTGTATCCGCGACCTTTGAACAGAAAGATTATGATATAACCTATGAGGAAGCTGACGAAGGCTGGGTAAAGGGCGTGTATTCCGCGAAGCAAAACGAGGAAATTACGATTACCGCAATTCCCGCCGGCGGCTTTGCGCTCGATACCCTTACGGTCAAGGACAGTCAGAATAACCCGATCACCGTTACAAATAATAAGTTCACCATGCCGGCGGACGATGTGACCGTCTCGGCGACCTTCAGGAAAATCGATTTGAACATCACCTATGAGGCGTGTGAGGGCGGCACGGTATCGGGGCCCTCAAAGGCACAGTTCAACGACGAGGTTCAGATCACCATTACTCCCGACGAGGGCTATATCTTCAACAATCTTATCGTTGAGGACGAGTGGGGCGAAACGCCGACTCTTACCGAAAACGGCTTCATTATGCCAAGCGAAGAGGTAACCGTAACCGCCGAATTCCTCGAGATCGTTCCCGCAAAGGAACCGTGGATCGACGAGCAAGGCGAATATCACCTCGGCAACGTGGAATATATTGATTGCTACGGCGATCCTTACTCGATCGACGAAAACGGCGAGCTCGGCGAGGAACTTGAAAGCACGGATTTAAGTTATTTTGACTTTAAGCTGATCAATAACGATACCGAGTATCAGATCAATTACTACACAGGTCCGACGGATGACCTCACAGAGCTTGTCATTCCAAAGACCTACAAAGGCAAGCCTATTACTGTTCTCGGCACGGACAATAGGAGCGCGTTTATCGCAAACGCAAACCCGAAGCCGCAGTTCACCCTCACTCTCAATGAGAATATCCGCGAGATCAAGGGCTACGCCTTCTATACGATGTGGGTCAAGCAGGTCAAGGGCGACAGCTCCGGACTGAATAGAATCGGCGACTACGCGTTCTCGTGGGCGAACAGTCCGAACAACTACACGCTTGATATCAAGCTCGATCACGAAGGTACTGTCACAGTCGGCAAAGGTATTTTCAATAATATGACCGTTACCGCGCGTATTCGTCACGCGACAAAGCTCAGTTCGGGCAGCTTTATGCAAAAGAGTATATCCTACATCTTAACCGATGACGCCCACACCTACGGTCAGCCAAAATGGACGTGGTCTGATGATCACGGCACGGCAGCGGCTAAATTCACCTGTACCGACTCACGCTGCAGGCATGAGGAAACCGTTGAAGCGACCGTCACAAGCGCTACAAAGGACGGGGTCATCACCTATACCGCGACGGCTGAGCTTGACCGAGAAACTTACACCGATATAAAGACCGCCTTTTCCGACGGCGTCGGCGCAAGAGTCATCGGACACACCATCAGCCTTGACGGCGACATCGCGGTCAACTTCTATATGGAGCTTGATCCCGAGATCGCGCAGAGCAAAACCGCGTATATGCAATTCACCATTCCCGATACAAGTAAGGAATATCAGGAACAGACGGTAAAGGTATGCGAAGCGGAGAAGAAAGATGGTTATTATATCTTTAAGTGCCGCGTGGCAGCCAAAGATATGGAAACGCTGATCACGGCGCAGATTATCTACGGCGACAGGCAAGGCGCACCGTACACATATTCCGTTAAGCAGTACGCGGATTATCTGGTCGAACATCAGGACGATAGCACTATCTTTAAGAACGCTGTTCCTCTCGTTCAGGCGATGATAGCCTACGGCGAGAACGCGAAGTGGTACTTTGGTAAGACTGACGAAGATCCCGACAAGATAAATATCGAGATCCCCGAGTACAAAAGCACTGTATACGACCTGCCCGAGGGAGTGACCTTCGGCGGCGCTACGCTCTCGCTCAAGTCGGAGACGACCCTTTCGCTCTACTTCAACAGTGAGACCGAACCTACTCTGACTTGTGCCGATCCGGGAGTAACATATGAAACCGGTAAAACAGGCACAAACGAGTACGTTATCCGTATTCGCGGCATCGCTGCAAATGATCTTAACAAGCCGTTCACCGTAAATGTAAACGGAACCAAGGCAGTCGAGTACAGTGCGCTGACATATTGCTTCAAGGCTCAGAATAACAGCAATCCAAAGCTCGTTAACACTGTAAAGGCTCTGTATCAGTACTGGCAGCAGGCAGACTTGTACTTCAAGAATCAGGAGGGCAACTGATGGATAGAGAATTATATGAACGCACCGAGCTTGAGATCTTCCGCTTCCAAACAGAGGACGTCATCACTACAAGCGCCGGTCGTGAGGAAGACGAATTAAACGAAAAAATAATATAGCAGTATAAAGAATGCACTCCCTCAGCTTACGGCTTTGGGTGTGCATTTTTATGAAATTGATTATGCTATTGGCTTTCCGATTCCTTTGGATGCTTCCGTTTTGGCTACAATTCACCCCTGATTTGTAAATTAGGCTACAGATCGGTGGAATTTTGCATCTATACAAAGTCAGATTTATATGGTATATTTATCTTATCATAATAAACAAAAAGGAGAAACCACTATGAAAAAGAAATTGACCTTTACCTGCATTCTTCTCTGCCTTTGTATGGCAGCGGCGGTAGTATTCACCGGCTGCGGCAGCACTAGCCAAGATGCAACTGCCGACACAGCTTCAAAAACCACAGCCTTTTCCACTCCCAGAGAGCGCCTTTCGCAGGAGCCTCAGGATTCTCCCGAGTGGGTCACAAAGCTCGACGCGGCAAAGAATGCGAAGCAGCTCTTTGTGGTTGCCGGATATGAGGGTACAACTGCTTGGATCTCTATGCACGAGAAGGACGAGAACGGCAGCTGGAAGATGCTGATCTCCACACCTGGATTTATCGGAAAAGACGGCTTGGGCAAGACAAAAGAGGGCGACGGCAAAACGCCGGTAGGTACCTTCCGCTTCAACGCCGCTTTCGGTATCGCCGACGATCCCGGCTGCGCCATAGAATATACCAAGGTAAATGACGATACCTATTGGTCGGGCGACAACAACATCAAATACAATCAGATGGTAAGCATCAAGGATTATCCGAATCTAAATACCGATGACAGCGAGCACATCGTCGATTATCAGTATGAGTACCAATACTGTATGAATATCAGCTATAACGAGGAAGGAACGCCGGGCAAAGGCTCCGCGATCTTCCTGCATTGTCTCGGCGACAGAAAGCCGCGTACGGGAGGCTGTGTCGCGGTACCCGAGGAGCAGATGTATTACATCATGCAGCATGTCGATCCCGATTGTGTCGTTGTAATCGATTCAATGGAAAGCTTAGGTGCGGAATTCTAAAGGAATAGGTAATATGCAATGAAAAAATTGCGCTCTGATTACATAATAGAAAACGGAGGATATAGATTATGAGCATAAAAAGGAATACAATCATTTGCGCCCTTCTTTGCATGTGCATTGCTGCAACTGTTGTTTTAGCAGGCTGCGGCAGCACTTCAACAAACACTGCAAGCGAGGCAACAACAGCGGCAACTGTTGATTCGGCAAAGACCGACGGCATAGATTACATGGCGCTTGTTAACAAGACGCACAAGCTCCCCGACGATTGGGAAGAACATCTCGAGACCGTACACATGACAAACTCCGTCGGCGACGATGTTGAGGTTGAGAAGAAAGCCTATGACGCTTATCTCAAGCTCAAGGCAGAGCTTGAAAAAGAAGGTGTTTATGTCGACCTCGACTCCGCGCGCAGAAGCGTTTCCGATCAGCAGCGTATCATGAACGAGTTCACCGAAGAGTACGGCGCTGATTACGCCGCAAAAACTGTCGCAAAGCCCGGTTATTCCGAGCACCACACGGGACTTGCGCTCGACCTTTATCTCATCATCGACGGCAAGGACGTTGTTGAGAACGAGGATATGATCAAGTACACCGACGTCTGGTCGAAGATCCACGCAAAGCTCGCCGATTACGGCTTTATTCTCCGCTATCTCGACGGCAGTGAGCACATCACGGGTTACGGCTACGAGCCATGGCACATCCGCTATCTTGATAATGTTGATACCGCCAAGGAGATCACATCAAAGGGCATTACCTTTGAGGAATATCTCGGAGCTTACACCGGCGGTCCGGTCAGCATTGATTACGGAACCTCCAAGCTCTATACCGAAGACGAGCTGAAGGACGCCGTTATCCAGATCAAGTGCAAATTCGCGTTCTGGGGCAATGTCGATCTCAAGAGCATAAGCTACGCGGGCGATGAAAAAGCGACAGATGAAATGCTCGCAAAAATGAACGAGATCGATCCCGACGGCAAATACACACAGGTCGCGGAATTCCTGATGGATTTCCACACGCCGAAGGAAATCGGAGAGCTTACCTTTAATCCGGACGCCGATTACAACGACTATCAGTGGTGGCTCGGCCGTACCGCAGACGGCGGCTGGGAGATTGTTACCTTCGGATACGGATATTGATCATATACCTGTTTAGTTAGGGAGGATAATTACAATGAGCAAGAAAAACAATACCGTTAACAATGAAATCAAGAATGACAATGTAAAGGAAAAGAAGAAGGCGACGCCGTGGAAAATCGCAACGGTGACTTTAGCTGCTGCGCTGATCGCCGTGTCTTGCACATGGGCATTTACGGCGAACATGAATAAATCCGCTTCATCAAACGCCGACGCATCCGTTACGGAGACGGTTTCCGATACCGAGAATCAGAATACTGAAGCCGACGCGCTTTCACTCTGGACGGAGACAGCGCCCTTGAAATCGGAGCTGACAGCATATGTTAAAGCGGTCACCGACAAGGACAGCGCGGACTTTATTCCCGTTGAAAACCGTATCGCGGTATTTGATATGGACGGCACGCTCTGCTGCGAGACCGACCCCGGCTACTTCGACCACAAGCTGCTCTATCATCGTGTGATGGAGGACCCCGACTACAAGGATAAGGCGAGCGACGAGGAAAAGGCGACAGCCGCCGAAATCAAGACCTATTTTGACACCGGCAAATATCCCGAGGGCTTAGATGTCAAACACGGCAAGGCGGTCGCAACCGCCTTCAAGGGAATGACAGTTGATGAGTTCGACGCGTATGTTAAAGCTTACAGAGATACGGCGATGGACAGCTACACAAATATGACCAACGGTCAGGCGTTCTACAAGCCCATGCTTCAGGTCGTTGATTACCTGAACGCCAACGACTTCACAGTATACATCGTCAGCGGAACCGACCGACTGATCACACGCGGACTTGCCGAGGGAACCGTTAATGTTCCGCTCCGTCAGATGATCGGTTCGGATGAAAGCCTTGTCGCGAGCAACCAGGGCGATAAGGACGGTCTCGAATATACCTTCTCAAAGGACGACAAGCTCATCACCGGCGGCGAGTTCCTAATTAAAAACCTCAAAATGAACAAGGTAAGCGTTATCGAGCAGGAAATCGGCGAGCAGCCCGTGCTTTGCTTCGGAAACAGCTCCGGCGACGCGGCGATGGCAAACTTCACCATCAACAATAACAAGTACAAGGCGGCAGCCTTTATGCTCTGCTGCGACGACACCGAGCGTGAGAACGGCAACATCGAGAAAGCCGACAAAATGCGCACTAGCTGCGAGGAGAACGGCTACACCGCAGTTTCAATGAAAAACGACTGGACGACCATTTACGGCGACGGCGTTACTTATAACAAAAAATAAAAAGGAATACCGCCCTGCGTTTCAGTTCGCAGGGCGGTAAACACGTTCTGATGTTTTGTATTCCGATTTTATGCGTCAAGGTCGCCGCCCGTTTTTTTGCTAATATTCCGCTGTAATGATCTGCTTGACATCGTATTACGTGTTTGCTATAATGATTGGAATCAATACAGAATGACGAGGAAAACTAAATGATAAATATTACAACAAGCGATTTAATGATGGTGGCAGGCAGCTTTGGATTGAAGATGGATTATTCCGTGCGTTTCAATTTGAAACTGAGGGATGAAATCAACAGCGAAATACTTCATCACGCAGTCGAAAAAACACAGAAGCGTTATCCTTATCTCAGTCTGCGTATGTTTAAAAACGAAACCGATTACTATTATGAAAGCAATCCTTTGCCCGTTGTGATCCATAACACCGACAGCCGCGTAAGCCTGAATACCGCGGAATCGAATTATCACATTTGGAGCGTCAGCTACATCGGAGACCGGCTGTATCTTGATATCTCGCACGGCGTAACGGACGGAACGGCGATGTATATGGTGCTTGCAACAATGCTGTTTTATTACTGCAGCGAGCGTTACGGCATAACTGACAGCATCGGAATCCGCACACTGGAGGATGAGATCACACCGGATGAAACGATCGATCCGTATGATCTTGTACCGATGCTCGACTCGTCAAAGATGCCTGCGGTCGGGCTTGAACCTGCGTTTTCGCTGGCAGAGGATACGAACTTGAAGCCGTGCGAGCCTTTGGTATGCGATATAGAGCTGCCGGAAAAAGAATTTGTTGATTTCTGTTTTGCCAATGAAGCAAGCCCCGGAACGATGGTTTGCGTGTTATTTGCCCGGGCTATTGACTCTCTTTATCCACAAAGAGCACGGGATATCAGAAATTCATATATTGTAAACGCCAGACCGATGTTCGGTTCCAAAACGCACCACAACTGCGTGCAGACCATCCGCTTTGCATATCTCGATAACATCAGCGAGCTTCCGCTCAACAAACAGTGCGCCGCCCACCGCAGTATAACAGCCGAACAGAGCGCACCCGAATATGTTCACGGCGCAGCCGCGGTATCCTCGAGCAGAATCAAAATGGTTAAGCAGATGGCGCCGACAATCGAAGCCAAAAAGCAGGCATACGCAAAAATGCTCGACGGCGGAAAACGGCTGTTCACCTATATGGTCAGCTATATCGGTCAGTGGAAGCAAACGCAGCTCAGCCCCTATGTTTTGGAGCTTTGGACGCATGTTCCCAACGCAAACAATTTGCTTACGGAGATCGCGGCGATAAACGGCAAGATATTTCTGTCCGTTCACTGCAATTTTGTTGAGGACGACGTTATTAAGGCATTCCTCCGTCAGCTCGATGATAACGGTATCGCGTACAGCATTAAAAGCACGGAAAAGGTCGATAACGCATATTTACCCGAGCCTGAAACCAAATAAGAAACTGATATTATACTAAACAACTTCGAATGTGCAAAATTACAGCTCCGCTGTCGGATAACACGTTAATCGTTATCCGACAGCGAGACTTTTACTGATATATAGACTTTTTTGTTTATAGTTCATAGTGTATAGAAAAAGCATGGAAGCAAAGCAATCGAAATTTGCGATGGTAAATCAAAGATAACCCGTAAAAAAGTTCTGGACTTTTTCCTTTTCTGTGGTATCCTGTTGTGCTTGGAAAGGCAGGTGACAACAATGACCACACTCGAAAATCTTTACTACGGCAATATCGCTCCGCACGAATATGAAGTCGTGCGCGGCAGTGAGTACGACATTACCGCAAAGCTGTCCAAAAAATCAAAGACAACCACACAGAGCTTATGAACCTCGGCGAGCGCGATGCGTTTTGTCGGGGTTTCTCTTTGGCTGTCAGACTGATGGTTGAAGCGATGAGCAGCGAGAAAACCTGACGCTCCCTGTTTCGCCCTGTGTCGCTCGAAAGAATTGGTGGGGCACGTACCCGACCTCGCCCGACAAACCCCACACAGGCGATTTGTCGCGGTTTGTGGGCAGAAAAAAGACTGCGGAGCACAACGTCCGCAGCCTTTACTCTTCAATACTCTTTTTCAGCTTATTTAAGATGTTTTTCAGTTTCTTTTCCGCGCCGTCCTCGGTCAAACCTAACAGCAGCGACGCTTCGCGCAAGGTTTTTCTCTTCTTGTTAAGCAGACATTTTGGGCAAATGCCATAGACATATTCAACCAACAACCTATCCGGTTTACGCAGATCGGCAAGCGCGATATTGAGCTTTTCCTGTCGAAGCAATTTGAAATACAGCGCTTCCGTATCCAAATCATTTGCAACAGAGTCCACAGCAGAGGAATAGAAATCATCCTCATCATCACTTGCGTAAAAATCCGCGTTGTATTTTGGCTTGAAGGTCGAGACCGCAACAAGGTAATTCTCAACGCTTTCCTCTGTCAGGTTCAATTCAGCCGCGATCTCGGAGATTATTTCCGATAGAGAATTATTTTTGCCTTTCTTCCGATAGTAAAGATAAGCTATCTTTTTCAGGAGTAAATACTGATGACGGTTATCGATTTGAAAATTGCCGCAATTCACCCGAACATACTCCTGCCAAGCAGCCTGTACCTTGTATTTTATCAGTTGCAACAAAGGAATTTCAGAATTATAGCTCTGCAACAATGTCGTCTGAATAATCTGCCGAGAAGCGGTTATAGCAGTGAACACCTTCGTTTGAATTTTCTATAAATTTCATATTAGAACCTCCGTTCGATAATATTATAGCACATACGTTTGAGTGTCACAACCCCTTTCGGAAAGATTTTTGACTTGTCATATCAAAATACGGACTTTTTTAAATATTTGACATTGATAGAGTGGAAGGATGATTCAGCCGAATGTCGGCTAAGGCTGAATCGAACTTCCGCAAATATGAATATTACTCCCACTTTTGACAAGGTGGGAGTTTTGTGTTCGTAAATTTATTTAGGAGGAATTAGTTTGATGAAATCAAATACAGGTACTGTGTGTTATCCGTTTCCGTACAGTGCCGTCGACGGCTGTCTCTTTGTTGAGAAAGCCAACAAAAACGGAACAACCACAAAGAAGCTCTGCAACTTTCTGCCGTATCTCAAGTGCGATATCAATGTTGACGACGGTGTGGAGCAGACAAGAACATTTCGTATAGCGGGTGTTCACGAAAGCGGACGATTGCTGCCGGAGATTGAGGTCACCGTAAAGGAGTTCGGCAAAATGGATTGGGTGCTCGAACGTTGGGGAGCCGAATGCATTATTGAGCCCGGGAACAACAACAGAGAAAATATCTGCTGTGCCATTCTGAAGACAGTAGAAAACGCTGAAAAATGAGGCTCTTCCCTAGAACCAGTGGGTAAGAAATTGCAGTATAGTAGAAGAAATCTGATAAATCTGTAAATCGCATTTATTCCACGATCTATTGACAATGA
>CACXAO010000045.1 GCA_902765625.1 uncultured Ruminococcus sp.
TGACAAGATGAGCCACATCTCCACCGGCGGCGGCGCTTCCCTCGAGTACCTCGAAGGCAAGACCCTTCCCGGCATCGCTGTTATCGCTGACAAATAATCGGCGGAAATAATAGTTTTCTGTCAAAAAAATCATTCGGGCGCACTCACACGCGTGCGCCCGTAACTTTAAAACGAAAGGAACGGATTGACATGGATAAAGCAAAGAGAAAAGCAATTATCGCGGGCAACTGGAAAATGAACAAGACCCCCAAGGAGGCTACCGCGCTTCTCAACGAGATCACTCCCCTCGTAAAGGACGCTGACTGCGAGGTTATCGCCTGCGTTCCCTACGTTGACCTTGCAGCCGCTATCGAGGCGACTGCCGGCACTAACGTTAAAATCGGCGCTGAGAACTGCCACTGGGCTGCTAGCGGCGCTTTCACCGGCGAGATCTCAACCGGTATGCTCAAGGAAATCGGCGTTGAGTACGTTGTTCTCGGTCACTCCGAGCGCAGACAGTACTTCGGCGAGACCGACGAGACTGTTAACAAGAGAACCAAGGCTGCTCTCGCGGCAGGTCTCAAGCCCATCGTATGCGTAGGCGAGCTTCTCTGGGAGCGCGAGTGCGACATCACCGAGGAGGTTATCGCAAGACAGATCAAGCTTGACCTCTGGGATGTTTCCGAGGACGAGCTCAAGAACGTCGTTATCGCTTACGAGCCTGTTTGGGCTATCGGCACCGGCAAGACCGCTACCGCGGATCAGGCTGAGGAGGTTTGCGCCTTCATCAGAGCGCAGCTCGCAAAACTCTACAATCAGGACGCTGCCGACGCTGTTACGATCCAGTACGGCGGCTCGATGAACGACGGCAATGCCGACGAGCTTCTCTCAAAGACAAACGTAGACGGCGGTCTCATCGGCGGCGCTTCGCTCGTTGCAGAGAAATTCGCTGCTATCGTTAAGGCTGCAAGCAAATAATTTTACAATGAAAGGGGCTTTTTCACAATGAAAAAACCTTTGATTCTTATGATTCTCGACGGCTTCGGCGTGGGCAAAAAGGGCGAGGAGAAGGCTAACGCCATCCTTGCCGCCAACACCCCGAATCTCGACAGACTCTTTAAAGAAAACGCTCTTACCCAGATCGGCGCTTCGGGCATGGACGTAGGTCTGCCCGACGGTCAGATGGGCAACAGCGAGGTTGGTCACACCAACATCGGCGCGGGCAGAATCGTTTATCAGGAGCTGACCCGCATTACAAAAACAATCAACGAGGACAAGCTCAAGGACAACGAGGTTATTGTCAACGCAATCAAAAAAGCGGTTGACAACGGCACCGCTCTCCACCTCATGGGTCTGCTCTCGCCCGGCGGCGTTCACAGCCACATCACCCACCTCTACGGCATTGTAGAGCTTGCGAAGTAGCTCGGCCTTGAGAAGGTTTACATTCACGCGTTCCTCGACGGCAGAGACGTTCCGCCCTCAAGCGCCGCAGAGTACATGGAGGACTGCGTCAAGGAGCTTGACAAGATCGGCGTAGGCAAGATCGCCACCGTTATGGGCAGATACTACGCTATGGACAGAGATAACCGCTGGGAGCGCGTTGAAAAGGCGTATTCCGCGATCGTTTACCGCGAGGGCGTTGACGAGGACTGCCCCGTTGAGGCTATCAAAAACTCCTACAAGAACGGCGTTACCGACGAGTTCGTTCTGCCCTGCGTTATCAAGGGCGGCGAGGCGGTCAAGCCCAACGACAGCATTATCTTCTACAACTTCCGCCCCGACAGAGCGCGTGAGATCACACGCACCTTTGTTGATCCCGAGTTCAGCGGCTTTGAGCGCAGAAACGGCTTCTTCCCGCTCAACTACGTCTGCATGACCCAGTACGACGCGACAATGCCCAACGTGGAGATCGCGTTCAAGCCCCAGACGCTCAAGAACACCATGGGCGAGTACATATCATCCCTCGGCATGAAGCAGCTTCGCATTGCCGAGACCGAAAAGTACGCTCACGTAACCTTCTTCTTCAACGGCGGCGTTGAAAAGGTCTACGAGGGTGAGGACAGGATCCTCGTTAAATCTCCCTCGGTTGCGACCTACGACCTCCAGCCCGAGATGAGCGCGTATGAGGTTACAGACAAGCTCGTTCCCGCGATCAAGAGCGGCGTTTACGACATGATTATCCTCAACTTCGCGAACTGCGACATGGTAGGTCACACGGGCGTGTTTGACGCGGCTGTCAAGGCGGTTGAGGCGGTCGACGACTGCGTCGGCAAGGTTGTTGACGCTATCCTCGAGATGGGCGGCGCGGCGATCATCACCGCAGACCACGGCAACGCCGACAAGATGGTTGACGAGGACGGCAAGCCCTTTACGGCTCACACCACCAACCCCGTTCCCTTCTGCGTTATCGGCTACGACTGCAAGCTCCGCGAAGGCGGCGTTCTGGCTGACATCGCTCCCACGATGCTCAAAATCATGGGTCTTGAACAGCCTGCCGAAATGGACGGCAAGTCGATCATTATTTAAGAATACCCTTCAAAGCAGGCAGCTTCGGCTGTCTGCTTTTTTCTCCCGCGTGAACTAACTTGTTAATCGTTTTGTCATCATTTGTAGGGGCGAGCATTGCTCGCCCGAGATTGTTTTTCAGAACCTTGTGCTTTTGAACCTGAAAACAACGTCGGAGGAAAGGGCTTGCAATGCAAGCCCCTACATTTGGGAACATTTTTCATCAATGAAACAAATCAATTTCAAAATCAGATCGGCGTGTTTAATGTATTTATAACAGCTTGAATAACGGATGCGAATCGTGTATAATAAAAGGAGCATCACTAAAGAAGGAATACATCATGTTTAAACTGCGAAGATTTTTAAAAGGTTACATGAAAGAGGTCATTATCGGGCCGCTGTGCAAGCTGTTTGAGGCGATACTGGAGCTGTTTGTGCCGCTGGTCATGGCCAATATCATCGACGTCGGCATCAACGAGCTTCACAGCGCAGGCTATGTGCTGCGAATGGGCGGCGCTCTTGTGCTGCTCGCGGCAACCGGTCTTACGAGCGCGCTGTTCTGTCAGTACTTCGCCTCAAAAGCATCGCAGGGCGCAGGCACAGAGATACGCCGGGAGCTTTTTGTTCACATCAACTACCTCTCTCACGCGGAGCTTGACAAGCTGGGCACTCCGTCGCTGATTACGCGAATCACGAACGACACCAATCAGGTGCAGCAGAGCATCGCGATGTGCATCCGCCTGCTCACCCGCGCTCCGTTCATAATCATCGGTTCGCTGATTATGGCGATGTCGATAAACCAGAATATGGCGCTGATCTTCTTCGGAGCGTCGCTGCTGATCGCGCTGACGCTGTACTTCGTTATGAGCCGCAGCGTGCCGCTTTATGCCGCTGTTCAGAAAAAGCTCGACAAAATCGGCTTGATATCGCGCGAAAACCTCTCGGGCAACCGCGTTATCCGCGCGTTCTCAAAGCAAAAGACCGAGAG
Organism: uncultured Ruminococcus sp.; assembly: GCA_902765625.1. Lineage (GTDB taxonomy): Bacteria > Bacillota > Clostridia > Oscillospirales > Acutalibacteraceae > Ruminococcoides. The sequence goes on from CACXAO010000045.1 coordinate 3,473, forward strand.
CGAAAGGGTTGACGAGGCTACGGAGGATCTGACGAGAACCTCGGTGCGCGTCAGCATGCTTTCGGCGCTGCTCAGTCCCGTCACCTACCTCGTCACCGACTGCGCGATCATCGCGATCGTCTGGTTCGGCGCGATAAACGTAAACGCCGGCGGCATGAAAACCGGCGATATCGTCGCGCTTGTCAGCTATATGACGCAGATTTTGCTCGCGATGGTGGTGGTCGCGAACCTCGTTATCCTCATGACAAAATCAGGCGCTTCGGCAAAGCGCATAAACGAGGTTTTTGAGACCGAACCCTCTGTGCGCGAGGAATACTACGATTATATGCCGCTCCACCCCTCCGCGGACACACCCAAGATCGAGTTCAAAAACGTCAGCTTCAACTACAGCAGCAACGGCGACGACGAGCTCAGCGATATCTCGTTCACGGTAAAGCGCGGTCAGACCGTCGGAATCATCGGCGGTACCGGTTCGGGTAAATCGACCCTTATCTCTCTTATACCGCGTTTTTACGACGCGACCCAAGGCAGCGTTTTGGTTGACGGCTACGACGTGCGCCGCTACTGCTTCCGTCAGCTCAGGGAGCAGATGGGAATCGTGCCGCAGCAGAGCGTGCTGTTCAGCGGAACCATCCGCGACAACATGAAATGGCGGAACAATCAGTCGACCGACAAAGATATTATCAGCGCTCTGAAAATCGCTCAGGCATACGACTTCGTTTCCGCGCTCCCGAAGAGTCTTGACAGCCGCGTTGAACAGGGCGGCAAGAATTTCAGCGGCGGTCAGCGGCAAAGACTCTGCATTGCGCGCGCTATCGTCGCGCAGCCCGAAATTCTCATTCTCGACGACAGCTTCTCGGCTCTCGACTTCGCTACCGACGCCGCTCTGCGAAAGGCTCTCGCCGAAAACGCGAAGGACACAACCGTTATTATCGTTACGCAGCGCGCCTCCACCATCAAAAACGCCGACCTTATCCTCGTTCTCAGCGACGGCAGACTTGCCGGTCAGGGCAGCCACGACGGGCTGTTTGAGAGCTGCGAGGTTTACCGCGACATCTGTCTCTCTCAGCTCAGCGAATCGGAGGTGGCGAAATGAGATCAATTAACTCCTCCGTCGTAAAAAAGCTGCTTCCGAGGCTCAAAAGCCACGCCTTTCTGCTTGCTCTCGCAATGCTCAGCGCCGTTGTAAGCATCTCGCTTACGCTGCTCATTCCCGTTCTCGTCGGCAACGCGATCGACAACATCATCGGGGAGGGTCAGGTTTACTTTGAGGCCGTCACGCAGATCATCATCTACATCGCCGCCGCGATCGTCGGCGTTACCACCTGTCAATGGCTGATGAATTACCTCGTCAACCTCATCAGCTTCCGCATTGTGCGCGATATGCGTCGCGACGTTTTCCGCAAGTTCAACACGGTTCCGCTCTCCGCAATCGATACAAATCCGCACGGCGACCTTATCAGCCGCGTTATCAACGACGTCGACGCCGTGGGCGACGGTCTGACTCAGATTATTTTGCAGCTCTTTTCGGGCGTTGTCACAATCGTCGGCACCCTCGGCTTTATGATCGCGATCGACTGGAGAATCGCCGTTGCGGTCTTTCTCCTCACTCCGCTTTCGCTGTTCCTCGCGGCGTTTATCGGCAAGCTGACCCACCGCCGCTTTACCGAACAGCAGATTTTGCAGGGCGAGATATCCTCGTTTGTCGAGGAGCACGTTGGAAATCAACAGCTCGTCAAGGCGTTTTCGTATGAGCCGCGCGCCTTCAAGGGCTTTGACAAATTGAACGGCGAGCTGCAGACGGTCGGCTTCAAGGCTCAGTTCGCAGGCGCTCTCGCCAATCCGAGCACGAGGTTTGTAAACGCCCTTGTTTACGCAGCCGTTGCAGTTTTCGGCGCGATCACCGTAATTTCGGGCGGTCTGAGCATCGGCGGTCTGTCGTGCTTCCTCACCTACGCCAACCAGTACACCAAGCCGTTCAACGAGGTCACAGGCGTGCTGACCCAGCTCAACACCGGAATCGCCGCCGCCGAGAGGGTCTTTGAGGTCCTCGAATGGGCTGACGAGACCCCCGACAAGAGCAAAACTCCCGTCAATAACTGCAAGGGCAGGGTCACGATCGAGGACGTGAGCTTCTCCTACGTTCCCGAAAAGCCGCTGATAAAGCACTTCTCGCTCGAGGTGCCGAGCGGCTGCCACGTTGCGATAGTCGGTCCCACCGGCTGCGGCAAAACCACGCTCATCAATCTGCTCATGCGCTTTTACGAGGTGAACGAGGGCAGAATACTGCTCGACGGCACCGATATCCGCGACCTCAGCCGCGACGGACTGCGCCGCTGCTACGGCATGGTGCTCCAGGACAGCTGGCTTTTCAGCGGCACGATCATGGAAAACCTCCGTTACGGCAACGAAACCGCTACCGACGAGGAGGTTATCGCGGCGGCTAAATCCGCGCACGCACACAGCTTCATCAAGCGAATGCCCGACGGCTACAACACCGAAATCAGCGAGGGCGGCGGCAACCTGAGTCAGGGTCAAAAGCAGCTGCTCTGTATTGCGCGCGCCATGCTGACCGATCCGAGCGTGCTGATTCTCGACGAGGCGACCTCGTCTATCGATACCCTCACCGAGATCCGCGTTCAAAAGGCGTTCGCCAAGATGATGAAGGGCAGGACGAGCTTTGTTGTCGCACACAGGCTCTCGACCATCAAGGAAAGCGACATCATCCTCGTTATGAAGGACGGCAACATCATCGAACAGGGCAGTCATGAGGAGCTGCTCAAAAAGCGCGGCTTCTACCACACGCTCTACCACTCGCAGTTTGAAAAACAGTAAATAATTCAAAGATTCTCCGCATATAATTGACTGAGATTGTATGCGGAGGTTTTTTTATGTTAACGGCACTCAGTGTAAATGTTCCCGAAAAGGCGGAGGGTCTGCGCAGACTTGCCAACCGCCTGCGTCGCGACAGAGTTGAGGTTCAGGTCAGCCGCGCCAGAGGAGTGAGTCTGCGCCACATTACATACACAAGCTACAGCGGCGAGGTCAGGCTCGACCGCGCAGACAGACTTATCGGCGCCCAGCGTTCGCAGCTGCTTTGCTCCGACAAGCTGGTTTTTCCCGTCAGAAGCGGCTACAGGCGGTTTTCGTCGCGCTCGTTCTCGGCAAGGCTGTGCGCTAACATGGCGCTCGAGGCTCTGCGCGGCTGTCCGTCCGCCGCCCGGCTGTGCTGCGGTATATATGACCCACGCGGCGTAGCGTCCGACTATCTGCTCCGGTCGCTCTCCTACTGCGTCAACCCGATCGTTATCGAGGGTGACAATGACGTCTACTCCCTCACACGCGAACGCGCTCTCACCGAGCTTGGCGCGACGGTTACGGTGACGAAGAACCGCGCCGAGCTTGAACACTGCGATTTTGTTCTCGCTCCGACGGGAATCGACGTTCCCATTCAGCTTAAACCCGAGGCGGTTGTGCTCACGGCAGGAGAACCGTCAACTCCGCTTAACGGCGAGGTTTACTATCAATACAGCTTCAGAATGCCAAACGGCTTTGACGCGCTAAAGCCAAAGGAGCTGAGTGAGGAGTACTTTTGCTCGGCGCTCTACACCCTCGGCGCGCAGTACGAGCTGGGTTCTATCGTTCCGCTCAGCTGCAGAGGAAGATACGGCACGCAAAGCGTCAAATCCCTCGCCGAGCTGCTTGACAACCGGGCAAAAAAGGCATATAATAGGTGAGTGTGTAACCAAAACAATTTTCACTGAAAGGATGTTTATCGATATGGCAGCAAAACCCACAATGCTCACCGCGGAAGGCTTAAAAAAGCTTGAGGATGAACTTGTATATTTACAAAACGAAAAACGTAAGGAAATCGCCGAGAAAATCAAAGTAGCGCGTTCCTTCGGCGACCTCTCTGAGAACAGCGAATACGATGACGCGAAAAACGAACAGGCGATCATGGAGGCTCGAATCAGCACGATCGAGGCTATCCTCAAGACCGCAGTTCTGATCGACGAGTCCGAAACCTCTAACGAGCGCGTACACCTCACCTCTGTTGTTAAAATCGAGATGCTCGCGACCGGCAGACAGGTTCAGTACAAGATCGTAGGCTCAGGCTCGAACGAGGCCAACCCCAGGGAAGGCAAAATCTCAGATGAAAGCCCCATAGGCGCGGCTTTGATGGACAAGAGCGTCGGCGACGTTGTCGAGGTTGAAACCCCGAGCGGCGTGATCGGCATTAAGATTCTCGAAATTACTAAGTAAGGAAGTTGAAAAATGGGTAACAAGCCACAGCAGGCAAACACAAGCGACGTTATCAAGGTTCGCTACGAAAAACTCCAGGCGCTCAGAGAAGCGGGCAGAGACCCCTTTGTTATCACAACGAGCGACCGCGACGTTTACACCAAGACAGTTAAAGATAAGTTTGAGGATTACGAGAACAAGGACGTCTGCGTTGCCGGCAGAATCATGTCGAAGCGCGGCAAGGGCAAGGTTTCGTTCCTCGATTTGCACGATAAAACAGGCAAGATCCAGATCTTCGCGAAGTTCGACGACCTCGGCGAGGAGGAATACGGCTTCCTCAAAAAGTGGGATATCGGCGATATCGTAGAGGTCAAGGGCTTTGTGTTCAAGACCCAGATGGGCGAGATTTCGGTTCACGCAAAGGCTGTGCGCCTGCTCTCAAAGTCGCTCAAGCCGCTGCCCGAGAAGTACCACGGTCTGACCAACACCGACCTGCGCTACCGTCAGCGCTACGTTGACCTGATCATGAACCCCGAGGTCAAGGACACCTTCGTTAAGCGCTCAAAGATTATCGCGGCGATCCGCCGTTACCTCGACGCTCAGGACTTCATTGAGGTTGAAACTCCCATGCTCGTTGCCAACGCAGGCGGCGCTGCTGCAAGACCCTTCCTCACCCACTCAAACGCTCTTGACGAGGAGTTCAAGCTGCGCATCTCGCTTGAGCTTTACCTCAAAAGACTCATCGTCGGCGGTCTCGAGCGCGTTTACGAAATCGGCAGGGTTTTCCGCAACGAGGGCGTAGACACCCGTCACAATCCCGAATTCACCCTGATGGAGCTGTATCAGGCTTACACCGACTACAACGGCATGATGGATCTCACCGAGAACCTCTACCGTCACGTTGCTCAGGAGGTGCTCGGCACCACCACCATCACCTACAACGGCGTTGAGATGGATCTGGGCAAGCCCTTTGAGAGAATCACGATGGTTGACGCGGTAAAGAAGTATGCCGGCGTTGACTTCAACGAAATCAACAGCGACGAGGAAGCCAAGGCTATCGCCAAGGAGCACCACGTTGAGTTTGAGGACAGACACAAGAAGGGCGATATTCTCAGCCTGTTCTTCGAGGAATACGCCGAGGAGCACCTGATTCAGCCGACCTTCGTTATCGACCACCCGATCGAGATTTCGCCTCTCACAAAGAAGAAGCCCGAGGATCCGAACTACGTTGAGCGTTTCGAGCTGTTCATGAACGGCTGGGAGATGGCGAACGCCTACTCGGAGCTCAACGACCCGATCGACCAGCGCGAGCGCTTTAAGGCTCAGGAAGCGCTGCTCGCACAGGGCGACGAAGAAGCGAACACCACCGACGAGGACTTCCTCAACGCCCTCGAAATCGGCATGCCTCCCACAGGCGGCATCGGCTACGGCATCGACAGACTGACAATGCTCCTCACAGACAGCCCGGCTATCAGAGACGTTCTGCTTTTCCCGACAATGAAAACCTTAGATAAGTAACACCCCAAAACCCCAGTGTTTATGCGGGTTTCGAGAGTAGCGATGTCTCGGATTTACGCCATTTACGCCAAACTTACGCCAAACGGTGCAGAAAATTGTGCAGAGCGAAAACAATCGCATATTTTAATGAATTTGACCTTGATGGATTCGTTTTCATCAAGGTCTTTTTTATTTGACGGATAGACAAAATCAGGCTGAAATGATATAATGATAGAAAGATAAATCGGAATTCAGAGGATGTGCTAATGTGGACAATTCTGTAATAATCAAGGAGGAACGCCTGTCATCTGAGGAATACATTGATTTTCTTAAAAGGACAGACTTAGGCTCGCAGTATCCGAAGGAACGCTTTGAACAACGGATCAAAAAACTGGTCGATAATGTGTCCGTCAGCCTTGTCGCAAGAAATCAAGAGCATAAGATCGTTGGTGTCTTATTCGGATTAACGGATTATGCTTATTGGCTGTATATAACAGATCTGGGCGTGGACAGAGCGTATCTACATCAGGGGATCGGCTCCCGTCTGATGAAAACGGCACTTTCCGTTGCAGGCGGCGAAAAGGATATCGCCGTATACCTGATCGTCAATGATAAAGCGATACCGTTTTATGAAAAACTCGGTATGAAAAAAGCGGACGATGTAATGCAGTATAATCATATTGATTGGACAGAGTTTACAGTAGAATAAATTCTGATTTACAGCATTAATCTATACTATAGCAGGCAGCCTTGGATAATTTAATTGTAAAGTAGGAGCAAATGCAAATGATTATTGATTTTAACAAGCTGAATGAAATCACAATGCCGTGTATGAACAACGGCACGGGAGAAATGACGGTGCGGATGTACAACGATGAAAAATACCGCATTGTCCCGACCGCAATTCACCCGGGCGGAAGTATAGGACTGCATACGCAGAATTCAGGCGATGATATGAATTATCTTCTTTCGGGAACAGGCAAGGCTGTCTGCGACGGCGCGGAGGAAGAGCTTTCGGCAGGGGTTATGCACATCTGTCCGAAGGGCTCTGAGCACACCATCATCAACACCGGCGATGACGACCTTGTAATGCTCACGATTGTAGTTGCAAAATAGATTTTTTCAGGAGGTTATTATGAGAAGAGATTTAGTTTACTTTTATCCCGCACCGATGAAGCTTGTTTATGACGCTTTTTATAACGCGGCAAATCAGAGGTTCGGCAAGGACTGCAAGGCGGATCCGTTCAAGACCTTGCAGTTTGGGCTCAACTATTCCTTTAAGTACAATATGAACGGCGGTTCGATTACCGCTCACTTTATGCCCTACCAAAACGGCATAGCGGTTAACCTGAGATATACTATTATTCAGGCGTTCGGCGCAAGGTATCAAAAACACGCTCAGGACTACACTGCATATGTTGACGGACTGCTTAATGTAAAGGGCGCGTTAATTCAACTCCCTGTTGAGCAGTTTTTGGATTATGAGAGCAGAACTCCGTCGGGCGTTCTTCCTCAGCAAATGCCGCCGCAGCAGCAGCCTGTACAGCAAATGCCGCCTCAGCCTGCTCCCCCTCAGCAGGCACAGCCGAGGTTTTGCACAAAGTGCGGAGCTCCCGTAACGGTTGGAAGCAATTTCTGCACCAAATGCGGAAACAAGCTTAACTAATTGAAAAACAAGGTATTGAATGATGATTTACAACAACGTACTCGAGGCGATCGGACAAACGCCTCTTATCAAATTAAACCGTATGCCCGAGCCCGGCAGCGCAGACATCCTCGTAAAGTTCGAGGCGCTCAACGTTGGCGGTTCAATCAAGACGCGCACAGCGCTGAATATGATTGAGCAGGCTGAAAAAGAGGGCTTGATTGACAAGGACAGCATTATCGTAGAACCCACCAGCGGAAACCAGGGTATCGGACTTGCACTTGTCGGCGCGGTCAAGGGCTACCGCACCATTATCATTATGCCCGACTCGGTGAGCGAGGAAAGGCGCAAGCTTATCCGTCACTACGGCGCTGAGGTTAAGCTGATTCACGACGCAGGCGATATCGGCGCCTGCATTGACGAGTGCCTGCAAATGGCGCTTAAAATGAAGGAGAAAAGCGACAAGGTGTTTGTTCCCCAGCAATTTGCCAACATAAATAACGTAAAGGCTCATAAGCGCTACACTGCGCTTGAGATTATGCAGCAGTGCGCAGGCCCGATTGACGGCTTTTGCTCGGGTATCGGCACAGGCGGAACGATTACGGGTATCGGTGAGGTGCTAAAGGCGCAGTATCCCGACATTGAAATTTGGGCGGTTGAGCCCGAAAACGCCGCGATTTTGGCAGGCGGAACAATCGGAACTCACCTGCAGATGGGTATCGGTGACGGCATTATTCCCGATATTCTCAACAAGGAGATTTACGACGAAATCTACGTTGTTACCGACGAGGAAGCGCTCAACACCGCAAAGCGCCTTGCGCGTGAGGAAGGCTTGATGTGCGGAATTTCGAGCGGAACAAACGTTGCGGCGGCGCTTAAGCTTGCCAAAAAGCTCGGCAAGGGAAAAACCGTTGTCACCGTCCTTCCCGACACCGCGGAAAGGTACTTCTCCACACCTCTTTTTGAAGAATAACAGTTATATTCGGAGCGGACTGAAAGGTTCGTTCCGTTTTTATTTCCTTATTCGCATATATTGTTACATCTCTGTAATTTTGTTGAAATAAGAAACAACATATGGTAGAATTACATTGATATATTCTATAATAAAATCAGGGGTGCATTATATGAAAAAAGTTGTTGTAAGAATTACCGCAATAGCGGTTGCGGTATTGCTTGTAGCTTCAATCGCGATTGTCGCGGTTTCGACCTACAAGGCGGCTACAAAATCGCTCTATTTGAGCGCAAAATCGCTGTTTATCAGCGTAGGCGACACTGTTGACATCAACTCGTTTTATACCGACGGCTCGTCAACAAACAAGGTCGCTTACTACACCAACAATTCAAATATCGCGAAAATTGAGCGCGGCGGCGGATTTTTAACCGCTGTCGGCACGGGAAGCACCACAATTTACGCTCAGGACACCGTATCGGGCCACAAGGCGACCTGCACCGTCACCGTTGCCTCGGGCTATGTTCCGGTTACCTCGGACAATGTTGTAAACACCCTGCACAAGGGCTACAACAGCTTTTGCGATGTTCTCGGAATTAACTACAACACCTATCAGCAGTGGCTTAAGGACCGCGACCACAACGGTAAATATCCCAACTACTACCTCGGCACTCCGTTTGACAACGACGGCGACTACCGTATGCCAAACGGCGATCAGAGCAGCAGGTACGCGACCGGCAACTACGGTCTGCCGACAACCGAGCCTGTTACAAACTGCACAGGCTTTGTATGGCACGTATTGCAGAGCGTTTCGAGCAAAAAGTACCTTGTCCCTGCCGAGACCGGCTGGGTAACTCTATACCGCGACTACAGAATAAGCCGCTACTACTTTGACAACAAGGCGACAATGCTCAACTCAGGTCTGCTCGAAAAGGGCGACATTATCTGGCAGTTCGTAACCGACTCCGAGTACTACGGCAGCGGCTACAATCACATCGGAATTTACTACGGCAACGGCCATTCCGACGTATTCTGGCACTCAACTACCCCCGAAAACCATATTACCGAAATCCGCGGTGCAGGCAGACCTGTAACCTTCTTTGTTGTATTAAAGGCGAGAACCACCATTCCCTTTACCCTCAACCGCAGCTCCGCTACATACGGCGCGGGCGAGGTCGGCACACTGTTCGCGACATCCTACGACAAGCGCTACACCCCTGTTTATACATCGAGCAACTCTAATGTTGCATACGCTAAAAACGGCAAAATCTACACCAACAAGGTCGGCGCTGCTACAATCACCGCGACCTGCGGAAATCAAAAGCAGTACTGCACGGTTAAGGTTATTAAAGCTCCTACCAAGCTCAATATCAACTGTACCCAGCGAACGCTCGGAATAGGCGAAACGTACGAC
>CACXAO010000046.1 GCA_902765625.1 uncultured Ruminococcus sp.
AGGGAGCTGATGCAGCGCAAATTTGCCGTAATCGTTGATGATGGTGTGACCTGCGTTCGCACCGCCCTGAAAGCGGATAACGATGTCGCTGTCATTGGCGAGGACGTCGGTGATTTTACCCTTTCCCTCATCGCCCCAGTTAGCGCCTACGATTGCTTTTACCATGGTTTTTTCTCCTTATGATTAAACGTTGATTTCGGGTTTGTCCGATTCAATATCTTTATATTTCTCGAGCGCAGGAGCAACAACCTCAGCGAGGAAATCCTCGGTCTGCTCCTTGGCTCTGCCTGTGTACTTCTCGGGCTGGAGGATGTTTTCAAGCTCCTCAAGCGTTACGCCGAACGCCTCGTCGTTCGCAATTCTGCTGAGAAGGTCGTTTTCACCGCCCTCCTCCTTGATAACCTTGGAGGCTGCCATTGAGTGAACGCGGATGCGCTCGTGAAGCTGCTGACGGTCAGCGCCTCTTTTCTTTACAGCGTCCATCATGATGTTCTCGGTAGCCATGAAGGGAAGCTCCTTGCGCAGGCGCTGCTCGATAACCTTCGGATAAACAACCAAGCCGTCGGCAACATTGGCGCAGAGCGAAAGCACACCGTCGATTGCGAGGAAAGCTTCGGGAACGCTAAGGCGCTTATTTGCCGAGTCGTCGAGGGTGCGCTCAAACCACTGGGTAGCGGTTGTGAAATATCCGTTGAGAACGTCGACCATCACGTAACGAGAAAGCGAACCGATTCTCTCGCTGCGCATGGGATTGCGCTTGTAAGCCATTGCCGAGGAACCGATCTGGTTCTTTTCAAACGGCTCCTCTACCTCCTTGAGGTGCTGCAGCAGACGGATGTCGTTGGAGAACTTAGCCGCCGACTGCGCGATTCCTGCGAGCACGTTGAGGAACTGAGAATCGAGCTTACGTGAATAGGTCTGACCCGATACGGGGAAGCAAGCCTGATAGCCCATCTTCTCGGCGATCTTCTTATCGAGAGCCTTACACTTCTCGTGGTCGCCGTCAAAAAGCTCAAGGAAGCTCGCCTGAGTACCGGTGGTACCCTTTGAGCCGAGCAGCTTTGCCTTTGAAAGCTGATACTCAACGTCCTCAAGATCCATCATAAACTCCTGGATCCAGAGTGTCGCGCGCTTGCCGACCGTTGTCGGCTGTGCAGGCTGAAAATGTGTGAACGCGAGGGTCGGAAGCGCCTTATAATCATCCGCGAATTTGGAAAGGTTGCGGATTACGGTTATCAGCTTGTTGCGCACAAGTTTCAAGCCCTCGGTCATGATGATAATATCGGTGTTGTCGCCGACATAGCACGAGGTAGCTCCGAGGTGGATGATACCCTTTGCGTTGGGACACTGCACGCCGTATGCGTAAACATGAGACATTACGTCGTGGCGGACAAGCTTTTCTCTCTCCTGAGCGACTTCGTAATTGATGTCGTCGGCATGAGCCTTGAGCTCGTCAATCTGAGCCTGAGTTACAGGCAGACCCAGCTCCATTTCCGCCTCTGCAAGCGCGATCCAGAGTCTGCGCCATGTGCGGAATTTCTTGTCGGGTGAGAATATATATTTCATTTCCTTGCTCGCGTAACGTGCGGACAAGGGTGATTCATAACAATCCTTACTCATTTTCCTGTTCCTTTCCGATACATTTGCTGTCAAAATTCATTCCGCCGCGTTCCTTGCCGTCAAGCGTCTCGTGAATAATATCCGCCGGGTAATCGCCGGTGAAGCAGCCCTGACAGAAGCCGACAGGCGCATAGCCTATCATCTCGTGCAGGCACTCAACGGGCAGATAACCGAGGGAATCGGCTCCGCTGAGCTTTGTGATTTCCTCGATCGTATGATTGCAGGCAATCAGCTCGCCGCGTGACGGAATGTCGGTGCCGTAGTAGCAAGGCCACATAAACGGCGGTGAGCTTATGCGCATATGAACCTCTTTGGCGCCCGCGTCTCTGAGCATGGTGACGATACGGTCAACGGTTGTTCCGCGAACTATACTGTCGTCGATCATAACCACACGCTTACCGCGCACCATGTCCGCAACAGGATTGAGCTTGATGCGAACGCTCTTCATTCGCTCGGACTGGCTGGGCTTGATAAAGGTTCTGCCGATGTAGCTGTTCTTTACGATCGCCTTTTCATAAGGAATGCCGCTCTCCTCCGCATAGCCGATGGCCGCGTCGATTCCGGACTCCGGAACGCCGATGACCATATCTGCTTCAACGGGAAACTCACGCGCAAGGATCCTGCCTGCCTGCTTTCTCGCCTCGTACACGCTTACGCCGTCGATAAACGAATCGCTGCGCGCGAAGTAGATATACTCAAAAATACAGAGCGACTTCTTCTTTTCGACGAAGTCGGGCTTCATCGTTCTCAGACCGTTGCTGTCAACAATGATTATCTCGCCCGGCTCAACGTCGCGTACAAACTCGGCTCCGCACGCGTCAAGCGCAGCGCTCTCGCTGGCAAACACGTAGGTTCCATTCAGTCTGCCCATGCAAAGCGGACGGAAACCGTGAGGATCGCGCGCCGCAATGAGCTTTCTCGGGCTCATGACGAGCAGCGAGTACGCTCCCTTGATATGCTGCATGGTCTGCGCTACGGCGTCCTCTACCGAATGGCAGTTCAGACGCGCTCTGGCAATAAGGTAACAAATGACCTCGCTGTCGATGGTGGTCTGAAAAATCGCGCCCTTTTGCTCAAGCTCACGGCGGATTTCAACCGCGTTTGTAAGGTTTCCGTTGTGAGCAACCGAAAGAGTACCCTTAACATAACGCATAACAAGCGGCTGTGCGTTTTCGAGCACAGAGCCGCCTGCTGTTGAATAACGGACGTGAGAAATTCCCATCTGACCGCTGAGGGAATCAAGAATACTGTTGTTGAATACCTCGGTCACAAGTCCCATATTTTTATGATAGTCGATAACACCCTCGTCAGACACCGCTATGCCGCAGCTTTCCTGACCTCTGTGCTGGAGAGCAAGAAGTCCGTTGTAGCAGGCATAGGCGGGGTCAAGAGAGCCGTCGCTGAATATTCCGAATACGCCGCACTCCTCGTGCAGCCCTTCTTTTGCAAAATTGTCGAAAGAATAATTCAAAATTTCACCATCCGATATCAGGTTGTCCGCGGTCAATTATTCGCCGAGACCGATTCTCTTCATCATTTCGGCATAAGCCTCTTCAACGCCGCCCATATCGCGACGGAAGCGGTCCTTGTCGAGCTTCTCCTGGGTGTCTACATCCCAGAAGCGGCAAGTGTCGGGAGAAATCTCGTCCGCGAGAATGATGGTGCCGTCGGGAAGTCTGCCGAACTCGATCTTGAAGTCAATAAGGTCAACCTTGCACTCCTTGAAGAACGCAACCATAACCTCGTTGATTTTCATGGTGTATTTTGCGATTGTGTCAAGCTCATCCTTTGTTGCAGCGCCGATTGCGATGATCTGGCTGTCGTTGATCATAGGATCGCCGAGAGCGTCGTCCTTGAGGCAGTACTCAAGAGTCGGGCACTTGAACGCTGTGCCTTCGGGAACGCCGAAACGCTTTGAAAATGAGCCTGCAGCCTTGTTTCTTACGATAACCTCAAGAGGAACAATCTGAACCTTTTTGAGAACGGTGTCGCGGTCGTTAAGCTCCTCGACATAATCGGTGGGAACGCCGTTTTTCTCAAGCAGCTTGAACATGAAGTTGCTCATTCTGTTGTTTACTACGCCCTTGCCGACGATAGTACCCTTCTTCTCGCCGTTGAACGCGGTAGCGTCGTCCTTATAGGATACAACGCAAAGAGCGGGATCTTCTGTAGCGAATACCTTTTTAGCCTTGCCTTCGTAGAGCATTTCTTTCTTTTCCATCTGTCATTCCTCCAAAGATTCTTTGCGGCGGATACAATCGAACCAAACCGAAAGTCGCCTGACCGCTGAAAATACCAATACGTCTATATTATATAATAGTTTTGGAATTTTGGCAACCGTATAAGAATTAAAAACGAATTTTTCCGAATAAAATAAAATATTTTCGCAATAGTATAAATTTATATCTATTTTTGCAACATGGATAAATTTCTTGACGAATTACTGTTTGCTCAAAGCCCGCAAATGCTCGCCTTCGAGTCCGGTCTCCTGCTTGCTGGTAAAAAAATAACATGGACACCCTTACGGATATCCATGTTTTGGTGCCGGTGACCTGTTGTGCAGTATTATTCTGCCATCCATCTCGCATGAGGGGTTCAGTGCGTACGGAAAAGTTTCTTCTGCGCTCTCGCTAAAAACAGTCCCCCGGACTGTTTTCTTTACGCTCGCCTTCGAGTCCGGTCTCCTGCTTGCTGGTAAAATATAAACAGGGAATGCTCCTTGAAGCATTCCCTGTTTATATGGTGCCGGTGACCGGACTCGAACCGGTACGGTATCGCTACCGGCGGATTTTGAGTCCGCTACGTCTGCCAATTCCATCACACCGGCAAATTACCGTTTACTATTATACATTAACCGTTCAAAAAAATCAAGCCTTATTTTTCAGCTTTTCTTTTATTGCTTCTTGTTTTTAATACAGCCGCTCCAATCGGAACGGCTGTAAATGAATTATCAGGGATTAAATGTTATATCCTTGGACTTGATCGGGTGATCCCAGTCGTTGGGGTCGTCAAAAATAAACTTGAATGTGATCTCCTGAAGCTCAACAATACCGGCTTCTTCCAAATCGCTCTTGAGTATGAACATCTCTGTATCGATGCTCTTGCCGTTTTCAGCGAGGTCACAGATAAGCAAATCGAGCGGTTTTCCGTTTACCTTTGAATCGCAGGCGCCGATATACAGATCCTTGCCCGACTTGTTCTCTACACTAATAAAGTAGCCCGCGTAAAATTCGTTATCTGTAAAACTCTTATATTTGACTACTATCTTATTATCGTCGTAAAGAATCTTTTCGTCACCCTTTGTTGTGGGCTGAGTGGTTTCAGCGGGATCGGTTGTTGCCGGCTGATCGGTCGGCTTTACGGTTGCAGGCTGAGTTGTGGGAGAAGCGGTAGTTCCGGCTGCAGTGGTAGCTGCTGCGGTCGTCTTGGCTGCAGTTGTTGCAGCTGCAGTTGTTGACGGAACCTTAATCTTTTTGTCCTTGATGGTACCAAAGAATCCCTTAGCCTCGTCGCCCAAAGAAGCAACGTGACACTCGTCAACCTCAATAGTTCCCGAAGTCATACCCTTGGGATTAACTACGCCGTATACGGCTACGTACTCGCCTTTTTTGACATTCTTTATCTCGTTTTTATCGTCAAATACAAATTTATAAAAAGCAACGGTCTTTTTGTCGTTTTCAAGGTTTGCGTAAACGGCGTTTTCTCCGAGATCCTTAACAAGTACTGCGGTTAAAATCTTTGCGCCCTTGTATTTATCAATGCTGTTATAAATTGCTGTGATTCCTACCTTCTCGAAGCCTTCTTTAATAATTTTATCATAATCCGCCTTGGCAGGCTCGGTGGCAGCGGTGGTCTTTTCTGTTGTCTGTGCCGCTGTTCCGGCTGTTGTTTCAATTTTTTTCGGTTCAACTACGGGGTCACCCGATTTATACGAGAACATAAACACACACGCTGTTGCAATTCCGGCAACAACAACGGCGGCTATAACCCAAATCCACCATTTTTTATACCAAGCGTTCGTCGCCTGTGCTGCGGTGCTCTGTGTTGTAGGTTCCTGTACGGGCGTATCCTGAGATACGGGTTTACCGCAGAACTGACAGTGCTTGCTGTCGTCCGCAGTCTCTTTTCCGCAATGTTGACATTTCATAATAAAATACCTCCTTTTTTTATTTATAACAACGCTATTATTATACAGGAAATGAATATTCCAGTCAATAAGTATACATTTTTTACGTAAATTTTTAATTTAGCCGAAATACTGCTTTATCTGCTGATGATTCTTCGACAAAAATCTCATTATTCCGGTTTGTGTTTTGGAAATAGCAAAAATTCAAGAATAAATATTATTACAATTTTGTAAATATACAACAAAAAAATAATACAATACTTGACATCAAAAATAAAATAACATATAATCAAAGTGGCGATTGTAATCGCAATAAAAAATATTAACAGGAGGATAAAACAATGTCAGGCAATCAGAAAGTATTAGGCATAGTATCTATCGTGCTCGGCGCTTTCGCGATCATTTTCTCATTCTGGTACATGGTAAATATCGCGGCTGTTGTTGCAGCTATCGCAGGTCTTGTGCTCGCAATCATTTCAAGAAAGGGATTCGCAGCTGCCAATCAGCAGTCTCCCGTTCCGACAATTGGTCTTGTTCTTTCAATTATCGGTATTGTTTTCTCAATCATCGGTCTGTTCACCTGCACCGTTTGCATCTGCACAGCAAAATCCGCTGTTGAAACTGCAGCAAACGATCCCAACTTCGCGAGCAACCTCAGCAGTGCTCTCGACAGCGCTTTTTCTTCAGCGCTCCAGTAATTCATTTGAATTAAAAGGCAAAATACAGTCAGCCTCGTGGCTGGCTGTATTGTTTTATAGGGGGTAATATATGTTTCCAAGCTTTGTTTTATTTGGCAGGGAAATCGGTACCTACGGAATCATGGTGGTAATCGGAGGTTTTTTCTGCGCCCTTGTCGGAAATTTTCTTATAAAACGCTTTGGGCTTGATTTATTTGATTTCCTGCTGATTTTTCTCTCAATCGGCGTTGGAATTTTTATCGGTGCGCATATTGTTTACGGAATAACACATACCGACCTGATTATCCGAGCTTTCCAAAATATCGGAACTCTATGGTTTGACAAATTCTGGGAGTTAATGATTTACAGTTTTGGCGGCATGGTTTTCTACGGAGGCTTTCTCGGCGGTTTGGCTGCTATTCCGATTTACTGTAAATTCGATAAGAGAATTAAATCAGCGCAGCTTTTTGATATTTACGCGGTATTGGTTCCGCTGTTTCATGTATTCGGCAGAATCGGATGTTTTCTCGGCGGCTGCTGCTTCGGTATCGAGTCGCATTTTGGCTTTACCGTTCACGGCAACACAATCAATCCCGATGTCAACGATGTTAACCGACTTCCGGTACAGCTGTTTGAGGCCGGTCTCAATCTGCTGATTTTTCTCTTTATTCTTTATCTTTTTAAGAAGAAAATCATGACCGACAAGCTGATTTTTATTTATATGCTTGTTTATCCGATAGTCCGCTTTACACTTGAATTTTTCAGAGGAGACACAATCAGAGGCTTCCTCTTCGGACTTTCGACCTCGCAATGGATCAGCATTCTGCTTTTTACAACCGCAGTTATAGGACTGACCATAAGTCATTTCAGAAAAAAAGAGCCTGTCACTGAATAATCAGTGCAGGCTTTTCTCTTGCAAAAAAACTTGGAGTATGGTATAATATATTAGTTAATATGAATAAAAAGGAGCTTAAAAATGGAAGGCTTTAACGAACAGGTTGTAAAGAGAGTTAACAAGGCTAAACAGCTGATAATCAAAATCATTTCGGTAATAGTGCTGATAATGATTCCGTTTATCGGCGCCGGCATCGCGATTCTGACTCATATTCAGTACATCTTTATGATTAGTATCTTCCTCTTTATCGGCGGCATTTACGGCGTATGGTACGTTTTTTCGCAGCAAAAGGTTGAGTATGAGTATTCTGTGGCAGGAAACGACCTTGATGTTTCAAAAATCATATCGCTGAGAAAGCGCAAACTTGTCTGCCGCGTACCTATCAACGAAATTACCGAGCTGACCAAGGACGAGAAGGTAATCGATAAAATGCGCTTTACAAAAACCTTTGTTGCCGCCAGAGATATCGATTCCAAGGACGAAAACTACTTTGCGGCTTTCAACAGCCCGGCTTTCGGAAAATGTTTGCTTATCTTCACTCCGAACGAGCAAATTCTCGAAGGTATGAAGTCACATCTCGACAAGAAGCTCGTAATCAAGATTTTTTACCAAAAGAAAAGCTACTGATTATGGAACAGGTTAACAGAGAACTCACTGACAAAAACTTTGTAAAAAGAAATATTGCACCCAGACCTATCGACGCCAACAAAGGCACAATGGGTACACTGCTTAGCATCTGCGGAAGCTACGGCATGGCAGGAGCCGCTATGCTTGAGGCAAAGGCGGCGCTCAGAATGGGAATCGGACTGCATAAATGCGCGCTTCCCAAAAGCATCTACCCCATTGTTACCGCTCAGATCCCCGAAAGCGTATACATACCTCTGAGCGAAACCGATTACGGACAAACAAGTGCGGACGCCGCGTCTTTTTTGCTTGAGGAAGCAAAAAAATGCAGCGCTGTGGTAATCGGCTGCGGGCTGTCGGTTTGCGATGACACAAAGCAGCTTGTTAATTCTATTATAGAAAATTGCACCAAACCGCTTCTTATTGACGCGGACGCGCTGAACTGCATTGCGCAGAATCCTGAGATACTGAAAAGCGCAAAAGCGGAAATAATTATAACTCCTCACCCCGGAGAATTTGCGAGGCTGATCAATTCGACCGCGGCTAAAGTTAACGCAAACAGAGAAAACTACGCGCGAAAATTTGCTCTGAAATACGGCGTCGTAACCGTTTTAAAGGGTGCAGGCACCGTGACGGCTTCCCCGGAGGGAAAGCTTCTTGTTAACCGCACCGGAAACAGCGGTATGGCGACCGGCGGCAGCGGAGACGTTCTCGCAGGCATGGCAGGTTCGCTGCTCGCACAGGGCACCAAGCCGTTTGAAGCTGCGGCAGCGGCTGTTTATCTGCACGGTCTGGCCGGAGATATCGCGGCGGAAAAGCTCGGAAAAATCTCAATGCTGCCGTCTGATATGATTGAATGTATTCCGGAAGCACTGAGGCGCTGCGGTTTGTCATGATAAAAAAATACGGACATATAATGCACAAGGAGGTGTCTTATGACAAAATCTTTGAAAGCATTATGTGTCCTTTTTTTCGCGCTGATACTGCTCTCCGGCTGCACAAGCGCCAAGCGTTCCGCTTTGAAAACGGATTTCTCCGCTGATTTTTCCGCCGGTTACCACGGTCAAAAGCTTTGCGGCAACCTTACATACAACCGTCAGGGCAGAATGAATCTGCGGATAAACTCTCCCGAAACCTTGGAGGGACTGTCGGTAGGCTACTGTGACGGCGAGTTAAGGCTGAGCAAGGACGGACTGCAATGCACAGCCGACGAAGCATATCTTCCCTACCCTTCGTTTCCCGCGCAGCTCAAGGACTTGCTCGATGAAATTTGTACGGAAGAAGAAAACGGAAGACTTAAGCTCTCTGACGGAAAAGCAAAAATCGGTGAATGGACGCTGTGTTTTGACAGCGAAGGATACATCAAATCGCTCGAAAGCAGCGACGGCAAAATCGTCTTTGAAAACGCCGAGGCGCTGATCTGAGAGTGTAACAAATTTCACGCCGTAAAATAATATGTAATAACTGAATAAAGCAAACCTCGGCAGTCAACAATATTATCGCAAGCCGAGAACGGCAAAAAATTATTGGAGCGTGAAAAGCCTTGAATATTCGTCGCGGAGATATCTATTACGCAGATTTAAGTCCCGTGGTAGGCTCTGAGCAGGGTGGGATCCGACCCGTGCTGATTGTTCAGAATAATGTAGGAAACCGGTTCAGTCCGACCGTTATCGCGGCTGCAATCACAAGTCAGCAATCAAAAGCGAAGCTGCCGACCCACATACCTCTGCACGCCGATACATCGGGTCTGTCAAAGGACAGCGTGGTTCTGCTCGAACAGGTGCGCACCATTGATAAACGCAGGCTGAAAGAAAAAATGGGCACCGTCGACGCGCGTTCGATGAACGCAATCGACAATGCCATCTCTATTTCGTTAGGTCTACAGGGATAATTTTTCAGGGAAACGGAGCTGCCGTTTCCCTGCTGTTTTATGCGTTGAGAGCTTTTAGAAGAGCCTCTGTCTTGTCTGTCTTTTCCCAGCTTACATTTAAATCCTCGCGTCCGATATGACCGTATGCAGCCAAAGGTCTGTATTTTGTTTCGGTAAGACCGAGCTGGCGGATAATCGAATTCGGACGGCAGTCAAAGACCTTGCCTACCGCCTCGCTGATAGCGTCGTCGCTGTACTGCGAGGTTCCGAAGGTATCGACAAGAATCGAAACCGGCTTTGCGACTCCGATCGCGTATGCAAGCTGAACCTCGCAGCGCTTGGCAAGCTTTGCGGCTACAACGTTCTTTGCGATATATCGCGCATAGTACGCCGCGCTGCGGTCTACCTTTGTCGGATCCTTTCCGCTGAACGCGCCGCCGCCGTGACGCGAATAGCCGCCGTAGGTGTCGACAATAATCTTTCTGCCGGTAAGACCCGCGTCGCCAACGGGTCCGCCGATTACAAAACGACCTGTGGGATTAACGAAAATCCTTGTTTCGGAATCGAGAAGCTCCGAAGGGATAACCGGCTTGATCACATAATTAATCATGTCCTCGCGAATCTGCGCGGTTGTTACGTCCTCGTCGTGCTGAGTGGAAACAACTACGGTATCAACGCGAACCGGCTTGTCGCCGTCATACTCTACCGTCACCTGAGTTTTTCCGTCAGGACGGAGATATGTTAGCGTGCCGTTTTTGCGGATCTCGGTCAGCTTTTTGGCGAGCTTATGTGCAAGCGAAATCGGCAGCGGCATAAGCTCCTCGGTTTCGTCGCAGGCGTATCCGAACATGATACCCTGGTCGCCGGCGCCGATTTGATTGTCCGCGTCATTCTCGCCGTCGCGAAGCTCATAGCTCTCGTTAACCCCCATTGCGATATCCGGAGACTGCGCGTCCATTGAAACAAGCACCGCGCAGCTTTTGCCGTCAAAGCCGTATTCGGGATTATCGTAGCCGATTTCTCTGATAACGTCGCGCGCAACCGAGGCGATGTCGACCTTCGCCGTCGTTGAAATCTCGCCCATTACGTGAACCACGCCGGTGGTTACGGTTGTTTCGCAGGCAACGTGAGCGTTTTTGTCCTGCTCTAAAATGCTATCGAGAACCGCGTCGGAAACGCAGTCGCACACCTTGTCGGGATGTCCCTCTGTTACAGACTCCGAAGAAAATAATCTTTTTGCCATTTAAATCACTCCAATACAAAAAATAAACGCCCTTCTTCCGAAAGGCGTCATGATCAACTCATCTTTCGGTAAAACCGCAGGATTTAGCACCTTGCCTTATGGCAGGTTGCCGGACTTCAAAGGGCCTGTCCCTCCGTCACTCTTGATAAGGTTTTATTTAACTGCTGACTATTATACTCCGTTGAACGAAAAAAAGCAAGTCTTTTTTTAATTTTCGTTGATATGCGTTATCTATTGTGGTAAAATGATTGCAAAACGGATATCTTGGGAGGATAAAAATGATTTTTGATATCAAAGGCGAAAAAAGCGAGAATATCCCTAACTTTAAGGGCGGCGAAAAGTTCTTCTCAGCCAAAATGCATTACGACGGCATGAACCGTTTTCTTCACGGAACGCTGATTCCCGGCGCGACAATAGGCGAGCATCTGCACGATACAAGCAGCGAGATCATCTACTTTCTCAGCGGAAAGGGCAGCGTGCTCTATGACGGAGAACGATTTGAGGTCGAAGCCGGTCAGTGCCACTACTGCCCGAAGGGACACTCGCACAGTCTGATAAACAACGGCGACGAGGACCTTGTATTCTTCGCTGTCGTACCTAACCAATAAAACATTACGGCTGTCGCATAACACGGCAGCCGTTTTATAATTTGCTCAAACTAATAAATTCAATTTCAAGCTTAAAATCCGAGTCCGCCGCACAGGCGGAAATAACATAATCGGAAAATGATACGGTTTTTAGAAAATAGCATTTCTCTCCGTCAAAAAAACGGTCGCCGCTGACGTCAACAGACTTAGCCGGACGGTGAAACCCCTTGCCCATGCACTTTAGCAGGGCTTCTTTTTTTGTCCACAACGTAAAAAACGCACTCATTTTATCCTGCGCTCCGCGGATTTTTGCAAGCTCGTTCTCTGTGAACACGATCCTCCCCATTTTTTCATAGCTGACAAATTTTGGTTTTTCGATATCGCATCCCACTTCGTCCTCGCCTATCGCAAGAGCTATCCAATCGCCGCTGTGCGAGAGATTAAAAGCAGGTCCGTTTTCGGCAATCGGCTTGCCGTAGCCGTTATCCATAATTCGGGTATCGCCTAAAAAATGCCGCAGTAGCACGCCGCCCGCAACGCAGCGTTTTTTGTCGTCGGGCATTTTGTATCTGTCCGCCTTTTGCAAGCGCTCAGGGGTAAGCAGCTCCCTGTGACGCGGCAACGCCTCGGATATATTCGACAAATACAGCTTCATAATTAACTGCCGCCGCCTATATACTATGATAGAGTACGGAGGCGCTCAAGACAGCCGGCGCATATGGTTTTGCCCTCAAATTCGCGCAGATTGTCTCCGCTGTTGCAGAAAATGCACTTCTTTTCCGCTTTTTTTATGACGATAGTATCGCCTTCTGTGTTGATTTGCAGAACGTCGCCTGCCTGAATCCCCAAGTGCCTGCGGATATCCTTGGAAATGACTATTCTGCCGAGCTTATCGATTTCTCTGAAATTAGTAAAAATCATAACAATTCTCCGTTGTTCAGACAATTCAATACTTCTTACATCTTAATCTTACCATATATTGGTTTTTCTGTCAATTATCGACACGGCGTTTTTTGATTAACCGGAAACGTCCGTGCGTTGTTTTGTTGGGTGATAGTGTGAAAACAATTCCAACTCAGCGATAGAAAAAAAGGGCGCAGCAAAGCAAGCCCTCCACCTAGAGAGGGAAAATCAACTTGCCAATGGCTGAAG
>CACXAO010000047.1:0-11371 GCA_902765625.1 uncultured Ruminococcus sp.
GGTGCATAATGTCTTGCGGGATAAGCGCACTTATACCCTACCCACAATATGCGGCTTATATACTATAACACAAAACAAGATATATGTCAAGTATCAATAATAATTTCTTTTATTCGATATTATTCTGGAGCTTGCAAGCCTTCAGAGTGTTTTTCATCAGCGTTGAAATCGTCATCGGACCTACGCCTCCGGGAACCGGTGTGATGAACGAGCACTTATCCTTGACGTTCTCAAAATCCACGTCGCCGCACAGCTTGCCGTTTTCATCTCTGTCCATGCCGACGTCGATCACAACCGCGCCGTCCTTCACCATGTCTGCCTTGACGAACTTGGGTATTCCGACCGCCGCGACAAGAATATCAGCGCGTCTGCAAACCTCCGTGAGGTTCTTTGTGCGGCTGTGACAGATAGTCACGGTGCCGTTTTCGTGGAGCAGGAGCATTCCCATCGGCTTGCCGACGATGTTGCTTCTGCCGATAACCACACACTCCTTGCCCTCGACGGAGATGTCGTAGGAGTGCAGCATTTCCATAACGCCTGCAGGTGTGCACGGAAGAAAATCGTACTCGCCGAGCATGATTTTGCCGACGTTTACCGCGTGGAAGGCGTCAACGTCCTTTGACGGGTCGATCGCCTCGATAACCGCCTTGTCGTCGAGGTGCTTGGGAAGCGGAAGCTGAACGAGAATGCCGTTGATATCCTCTTTGTTATTGAGGGTCTTGACGAGGTCAAGCAGCTCATCCTGAGTGGTCGAAGCAGGCAGCGCGTACTCCTCTGACATAAATCCCACTACCTCGCAGGCTTTTTTCTTGTTGTTGACATACACTCTGGAGGCAGGATCGTCGCCGACAATTACTACCGCCAAGCCCGGAGTGATATTATAATCATTTTTCAGCTGCAGCGTCTGCTGTCTGACGTTCTCCTTTACCTCTGCCGATACCTTTTTGCCGTCTATAATCTGCATAGAATGGTTCCTCCTTGTGTCTGTTGATTATCAAAATTACGATTCCGAATACAAATAGCACGAATGAAAGCACCTGCGATACCCTGATGTCCATGCCGAAGATCTGAAACGGCAAATACAGGCTGTCTGTGCGGAGTCCCTCAACGAACATGCGCTCAAAGCCGTACCAGACCAGGTACATGAAGAATAACTCTCCGGCATAGCGCTGGCGGTATTTGCCGTACAGGTGAAGCAGCAGCGCGCCGAGCAAACACCACAGCGATTCGTAGAGAAAACACGGGTGTACCGGCTGGTTGAGAGTTCCCTCGCTCATCATCGCCCACGGCAAATTGGTTACGGTGCCGTACGCCTCCTGATTGAAGAAGTTGCCCCAGCGGCCGAGACCCTGACCGATCAGAAAACCGATCATCACAACGTCGAGAATCGGCAAAAAGCGCATCTTCTGGATTTTCGCGACGGTAAGTCCTCCGGCAATCGCGCCGATTATGCCGCCGTATATCGCCAAGCCGCCCTCGTGGATATAGAATATCTCAATCGGATGAGCGGAGTAATAATCCCATTTGAAAATGCAGAAGTAAAGCCTTGCGCCGATGATACCCGTGACAAGTCCGACGAAAACGCAGTTCATCAGCTTGCTGAAATCGAGCTGAAAACGCGGCGCGGTTTTGTAGGCGTATAAAATCGCGAGCATCAGACCGGTGGCGATGATCAGACCGTACCAATAGACCTTGAACGAGCCTATGGCAAACGCAACGCGGTTTATCTCAAATTCCCAGCCGAGGTTCGGAAACTGTACGTGAAAGCTTTCCATCTTACACCTCCGCGTCGGGACTTTTCACTACCGAAAGGGTGCAGTTGCAAACGTCGAGCATCTCGGACAGTCTTTCGCTGACCTCGTCAAAGGTTGTGTCGGCAACCGCGTTGATATATGCGAAAAGCTCGTTATCGCTGAAATGATAGCTCATGATTGTATTCGAAATCGCACTGACGGAGTTGAGCGATGAAACTATGTCGCCGTATACCGACTTGCGTGCGATATCGAAATCCTCTTTGTCAAGACCCTCTGCCTTTACCTTTGAGATATACTGCTTTATCATCTCGGCAGCCTGACCCGGCGCACGCGACTCGCCGCCGAAAATTACGGCGCAGTAGCCCGGTCCTTCAAACAGCTCGTAGCTGAACGAACTGTTGATTAGGTTGTTGTCCATCAGTTCGCGGTAAAGCTTACTGGTGGGCGACGCGAGCATGGAGAGCAAAATATCCGTCTGAGCAAGCTTCTTCTCGCTGAGCGCTTCGGGCTTTTCCTTAAAGCCGAGATTGAAGGTCGGCATCAACACCGGGAAATTCTGCTCGACGTAGGGATTGACTATCTCGTAAGGCTCGTCCTCAAAATAGTTTGTTATCTCGTGCTTTTCGCAGGGCTTGAGCATTTTGTCGCAAATGGCCATCACCTGCTCAACGGTCACGTTGCCCGAAACGCAAAGCGCCATGTTGTGCAGGTTATAAAACGCGTTGTAGCAGTCGTAAAGCTTCTCGGCGGTGATTTCCGCGATGCTCTCAACGGTGCCGGCGATATCGATGCGGACGGGGTGGGTGTGGTACATATTCTCGAGCATATTGAACATGACGCGCCAATCGGGAGAATCGTCGTACATCTTGATTTCCTGACCGATGATTCCCTGCTCCTTCTGAACGGTCGCGGCGGTAAAATACGGGTCGCGGACAAAGTCGAGAAGGATTTCAAGGCTCTCGTCAAAGCGGTCGGTGCACGAGAACAGATAGCAGGTTTTTTCAAAGCTTGTATAGGCGTTGGCGCTTGCGCCGGTCTCGGCGTATCTCGTAAACGCGTCGCCCTCTGCGCTCTCAAAAAGCTTATGCTCAAGGTAATGGGCAATTCCGTCGGGAACGGTGATTTTCTCTCCGCCGTCGACCGAGAAGCAGTTGTTGATACTGCCGTACTTTGTACCGATGATCGCGTACGCCGACTGGTAGCCCTCCTTGGGGTAAACGTAAACCGTCAGACCTGAGCTGTGCATGATTTTATAGTAGCTGTCGCCCGCGCGCGCGGATTTGATTTCAGTCATATTCATGATTTCACCTCTTGCTGATTAGTCAGTACATATACCGTGTCGAGCTGCAGCTTGTTTGCGGCGGCGATGATTTCTTCCTTAGTTACGGCATTGATTTTTGCGCACGCCTCATCAATCGACTTAAAGCTGTCCTGCAGAAGCTGAGAGGAGTACCACGCCTCTATTCCGCTTACGGTATCGTTGGAGGACTGGTAAATATTTATCATCGCCATCTTGGTGGAGTCGATTTCGAAGTCTGTGATCACGCCGTTTTTCATGTCCTCGATTTCCTTGAGGATTCCGCGCTCGAGCTTTTCGATATTCTCATTCTCGACGCCGCTGTCAATGATAACAACGCCCTTATGCTTGTCGTAGCGAGCCGCGCAGTAATAGCAAAGGCTCTGCTTTTCGCGGACGTTGCAGAACAGCTTTGAGGTGGCTGTGCCGCCTAAAATAGCGCACATCAGCGCGGTTGCGGTTATCTCCTCTTCGGGAATGGCCGTTCCTGCGCGGAAGCCCATGACGAGCTTTGCCTGAACGACGTCCACCGTCTCGGTCTCGCGCTTGATATCTCCTGCCGTGCGGACAACCTCAGTATGGAGCTTTGCGGGCTGACGGTTCATTTTGCCGAAGGTTTCGGTAAATACGGCAACCGCCTTGTCGGGCGCGCTGTCGCCGATATACATGATCTCGATAACGGCGGTCTTGAGAAGGTTCTGCCACGTACAATAAAGCGACTGTGCGGTCGCCTCTTTGATTTTTTCCGCGGTACCGTAGCGCTTTACTCCGAACACCTCGTCTGCGCACATTATCTCAATCATCCGCGCGTTTGCGTAAATACGTTTTTCGTTGTACTCGGAATCAATTACGTCGAGAAGCTGTCTGCGCTCCTGCTCAACCTCGCCGGACACAAACGCGTCGTCCTTTACGTTCGGCTCAAAAACAACTCCGCAGAGCAATGCCGACAGCTCGCCCGCAACGCTGTCTCCATCCAAAGCGTAGCGGTCGTCAAGACCGGAGGCAGAGATTGAAATAACCTGATTTTCGCCTACCTTACTGGTGGATACGCTCAGCTCGGCTCCGTAGAGCGCGCTAAGCTTGCGGCTGAGTGCGGTAAAATCGGGGTATGCCTTGCAGGAACGCGAGAGCACGCCGGCGAGCAAGGCGTTTTCCGAAGCGGTTTCGGCGCTCAGAGGAACAAACAGGTTTGCCGAAAGCTTCATCGTCTTGAAGCGGCTGTCTCTGACGCTGTTAAAATAAACTCCTTCGGATATATTAAGTCTGTTAAGGGAACTCATCTTATCAACTCCAAAAAATATAATCATTAATAAGTATACCACGTTTTGTGCGGCAATAAAAGGTTTTTTTCTAAAAAAATACACCGGCAGGCAAAATGTCTGTCGGTGATTTAATCAGTTTCCGTTTAACGCGCTGTTGAATATCTTCTCTGAGGTTTTCATCATGCGCTCAAGGGTATCTCTGCCGCATTTATCAGCGATGGTTTTCATAGCCTCCGAATACACCTCAGGGGTGTTGTGGCAGAATGAATGCGCGTCGGAACCCAGAATATCGATCCAGCCGTAAGCGATATACTTCAACAGCTTGCGCTTTTTGAAAAACGGCGCTTTTGCCGTATAATTGCTGATATTTGTCTGGATAATTACTCCCATGTCCTGAAGCTCACGGATAACCTTTGGATTATCGATAAGATAATCATAACGCTCAACGTGCGGCATTACCGGAATAAGACCGTTATTGCGCATAATTTTTTCAAAAAACTGCATGGTGCGGTCGTTGAAGGTTGAGTTGTAAGCATATTCGGTTAGAATATACTTTGATTTGCCGTAGGTAATTCCCGACAAATCGCCGGCGTTAAACAGATATTGCGTAACATAAACCTCAGTTCCGAGAACAATATTTACGTCGTCGGGAATATAAGGCCTGAACCGTTCAAACGCCTCCTGACGCGAGAAGATAAAATCCTCAATGCTGATTTCATTTGTGTAGAAATGCGGAGTAAGGCAAATGTTGCTGATACCCTGCTTTTTAAGGCAGGCGATCAGAGCGAGACTGTCCTCAACGGTTTTTGCGCCGTCGTCAAAAGCAGGCAAAATATGCGAGTGCATATCATATAGCTGCATAAAACTCCTCCTTTAAAGCTGAGCGCACACAAGGTCTCCCATTTCTTCGCAGCTGACCTTGGTCAGTCCTTCTTCGTAAATATCGGGTGTACGGCTGGTTTCGAGAACCTTTGCAACAGCCGCTTCAATAGCCTCTGCAGCCTCGGGCTGTGCCAGAGAATAGCGGAGCATCATTGCGACGGAGAGAATCGTCGCGAGAGGATTCGCGATACCCTTGCCGGCGATGTCGGGTGCGGAACCGTGGATAGGCTCATAAAGACCGAGCTTGCCGCCGGAAAGACTTGCAGATGCGAGCATTCCGATTGAACCCGCGATCATTGAAGCCTCGTCGGAGAGAATGTCGCCGAAAATGTTTGAGGTCACGATAACGTCGAACTGCTTTGGATTGCGGACAAGCTGCATGGCGCAGTTGTCTACATACATATGGTTGAGCTCTACCTCGGGATAATCCTTAGACACATTGATAACGGTCTGTCTCCAAAGACGCGAGGACTCGAGAACGTTTGCCTTGTCTACGCTGGTGAGCTTCTTGTTTCTCTTCATTGCCATGTCAAAGGCTACGCGCGCAATGCGCTCAACCTCTGCTACGGAGTATTTCTCGGTATCCCACGCTGAGCTGTCGTCTCTGCCGCGCTCGCCGAAATAAATGCCGCCGGTAAGTTCGCGGACGATCATGATATCCATGTTGTCGCCGATGATCTCGTCCTTGATCGGGGACGCGCTCTTGAGCGGTCCGAAGATAACGGAGGGACGGAGATTGGCGAAAAGTCCGAGCGCGCCGCGAATGCCGAGAAGTCCGGCTTCGGGACGGTTATTGCCGGGCTGGTTGTCCCACTTGGGGCCGCCTACTGCGCCGAGAATAACGGAATCGGACGCCTTGCACTTTGCTACGGTCTCCTCCGGAAGCGGAACGCCGGTAGCGTCGATTGCGCAGCCGCCGAGGAGTGCTTCGTCGTACTCAACGGTGAAATTGAATTTTTCGGCAGCCTTATCGAGCACCTTTACAGCCTGATTTACTATCTCGGGGCCGATGCCGTCGCCCTTAAGCAATGTAATCTTATAATTTTCCATATTTAAAACTCCTTCACTTAAAATCTTAATCGTCCTCAATCATGGGGATGCGGTTAAATACCTCTGTTACCTTGTCGCGCTGCCAGAGCATCGGGGTGATGCGGATTGAATAGCCACAGCCGTTGTCCATCGTCCACTCAAACGGCTTTGCCTGAGGCAGACCGTAAACCGCGAGCAGTGTCATAATAACGCCGCCGTGCGTAACTATCACGCTCTCTGTGGTGCCTGTTTTCATCAGACCTTCAACAATGCTCTCGAACATTTTGCAGATTCGGCGGATAAAATCGGCGTTGCTCTCTCCGTGAGGAGGAGTTACCTCGTTGTCGCCTGCAAGCCATTTCTCGAAATCGGGATCGTCCTTAAGCTCCTCGGCGGTTTTGCCCTCCCACTCTCCGAAATTGCATTCGCGGAGGTTGGCTATCGAAAGCGGGCTGAGGTCAGGGTAAAGGATCTTACAGGTTTCGGTGCAGCGCTTAAGCGGACTGGTGAAAACAACCTGCGCGTATGGATAGCGGCACTCGCGTTCGAGCTTTCGCAGCGACTCCTTCCCCTTTTCGGATAAGGGTACGTCGGTGGCGCCTATGTATTTGCCCGAAAGGGTTTCGTCGATCGCGCCGTGGCGGATGAAATGGATAACATAGGATTTCATAAAAATCTCCCGTGCAGCGTATTTACAAATTGTCAAAAATAGTTTATACTATATGTATAAATATCTCGTGTTACAAATTGTACTAACTAAATTATTATACTATCAAATGAAACGGAGTGTCAAGTGTTGAATAGCGATTTTCCTAGAATAATTACATTTTTGCGCAAGGAACGCGGATTAAGTCAAAAACAGGTCGCGTCCGATCTGGGAATTTCTCAGGCGCTTTTATCGCATTACGAAAAAGGAATCCGCGAGTGCGGACTGGATTTTCTTATAAAAACCGCCGAGTACTATGACGTTTCGACCGATTATCTGCTCGGCAGAACCGTTCAGCGAAAGCCTGCGGCGGTTACAGCCGACGACTTTCCCGACGCGGATGAAATCGGTCATATGAAAGGCAACATGATCAATCAGGTAAACAAAAAGCTGATTACAAACACCACTGCGGTTATCTTTGACCTGCTGGCGCAAATCGGCGAAAAGCGGCTGACCAACGCCGTAAGCAACTACCTGATGTGCGCAGAATACCAGGTTTTCCGCACGATCTACTGTGCAGACAAGAGCAACACTCAGACCATGTTCTCGCTCGACAGAAACCGCTACAAAAATCTGACCTCTGCCTCTATGCTGCTTGACCTCGAGCTGATTGACGCGGTAATTGAGCGCAACAAGCTCTCGCTTGCGCTCTCCCCCGACATTATTTCGAGTTACTTTG
This sequence comes from uncultured Ruminococcus sp., assembly GCA_902765625.1. Classification (GTDB taxonomy): domain Bacteria; phylum Bacillota; class Clostridia; order Oscillospirales; family Acutalibacteraceae; genus Ruminococcoides. The sequence goes on from CACXAO010000047.1 coordinate 7,610, forward strand.
ACAAAGGCGCTTCCTCCCTGTTTAACCTGATACAGTTCTCAGAGAGGAACGTCAGAAAGGTTGTAAGTTCAAATTAACAGACGTTTTGCTGCCCTCTTGCTTTTGACAAGGGCAGCTTTTTTTATTCAGCGCAAGGGCTGTTCTTGGTTTTCTTTTAAAACGGCGAATCGGGCTGCCGTAATTGACAACCCGATTCTTAGGAGATGTTTATGAAAAATACGTCGTTATCATAATTCTTTATCGGAAATATCAGAACTGATTTTTGAAATCCATATTTCCGTCGTCAGGCTTCATGCCGCCTCCGTGCATTCCGCCGCCCATTCCGCCTCCCATGCGGCTGCCGCCGTTGGAGTAGCTTTCGGAATCCATTGTAAATTCGGCTGCGGTTGTGCCGCCGCTGATTTTTCCGCTGTTCGTAAAGCCGTAGCTGTCGGCTCCGTCAACCGTGCCGCCGACGATGATTTTATAGCTCTCGCCTTTCGTAACAGAGGGTGTTGAAGCTACGACGTTGTTGAACTGCTTTGTGGAGGTGATCGAAGCGAGGATGTTGCCTTCGCTGTCGGTGAGTGCGACCGTTGTGCCTGCCGCCTGAGAGTCGACGTCGGTCATGATCGAGCACTGACCGTTCGCGGTAAGGCTTTCAGCCATGCCGCTGCTGCCGATTGCGATTATTATGCCGCCGGTGACCTCGCAGGAGGTGCCTGAGTCAAGCGCGCCGTTTCCGTCGTTTGACGGGCCGTTGACGAGAATCGTGCCGCCGTTGATTTTGAGAACGCCGTTTGAATCAAGGCCGTCGCCGTCAGCGTCTACATAGACATAGCCGCCGTTGATGGTGAGAATCTTGCTTGAGTCGGAATCGAACATTCCCTGACGCTCGGCGCCGTTGTTGCCGCCTGCGGCGTTGAAGCCGTCGTCCGACGATTTTACAATGACGGTGCCGTCGTTTACTGTGATTTCGCCGCTCTCAATACCTTCGTAGCTCTTGGTAATGTTGATTTTGCCGCCGTTCACGGTGAGTGTTGTGTCGGAGTGGAGTCCGTCGTCGCCTGAGCTGACTTGGAGCTCGCCGCCGTCAACCGTCAGCGAGTTGCCTGAGTGAAGCGCGTCGTCTGAGGAATTGATATTTACGCTGCCGCCCTCAAGCTTGATCGCGTCGGCTGCCTTTAGACCCTTTGCGCTGTCGGTATCGGTTGAATCGGAGTTAGACGAGAACATATCCATCCTGCCGCCGCGTCCGAAGTTTTCTTCTGCGTGGGTCTTGCCGTTATCTGAGCCGCCGCCCGTCGTGATATTTACGTCGCCGCCGTCTATGCGCAGAAGCGAGCTTGCCTGAACCGCGTCGTTCTCAGAGGTCAGCGTGAGCGTGCCGCTCTGAATATATACAAAGCCCTTTGTGGCTGTATCCTCGATATTTGTGGCGCGGACAGCGTCGCTGCCGGCGTCAACAGTGAGGTTTGTATCCTTGATTTTAAGGCTGTCCTTACCCTCTACGCCCGTTGAAGCTGCCTTGACCGACACTGTGCCGCCTGCGAGAACTAGGTCGTCCTTGCTGAGGATTCCGTGCTTATAATTGCCGTTTACGGTGAGCTTGCCGCTGCCGTTTATGCTTAAATCCTCTTTGCTGAAAATCGCCGCGTCAATGTTGGTCTCTCCGACGGTTTCGCTGTAGCTTTCCGAGTCCGAAACGGTATTCTCGGTGCCGTCCGCAAGCGTGATAAACACCTTGTCTGCGCTCTTTACAACGAACGGAGAACCGCTTGAGGTGAGATCGATCCCGTTGAATACAACCTGAACCTTTGCGTTTTCGTCAGCGTCTACGACGATCTTGCCGTCCTTGCTGCTGCCGGAGACGATGTAGGTGCCCTCCGACTTGATGGTCACGGTTGTTCCGCTGACCTCAGCCGAGCCCGATGAGGACTCGGCCGAGGTATCGGTGAAGGTTATCTTTGCCGCGGCGCTCTCATCGTAGGAGGAATCGGCGTCGCGTTTTGAAAAGCTTAAATCATATTCTCCGTCCTTAACTTCGTCCGAGGTTGCCGCGGTCTGATTTGCGGCGGTCTCGGTGACGGAGGTCTGTGTGGATGTTTCGCTCTGCGTTCCGCAGGCGGTGAATGATGCAATAATCATCGCGCTGATGATCGCGCATAAAATTCTTCTTTTCATTTTCATATCTCCCGATTTCATAAACATCTTAACATCTAATCTGAATTACAGTCTCGCGTCCTCGACTGCGGGCATCATAACCGCGATCTCGAGGTTGCCGTTGCGGCAGCGAAGCTCGTCGATAAACTTCTGAACGTCGTCCTCGTGAATCAGCTCAATGCGGTAAATAAGCTTGTAGAGGCTGCCCATGTTGGAGGTCTTGACCGAGAGAAGCTTGGTATTGTGGGTGTATTCCTCAAAGAGGTCGTCAAACTCGTGAGCGTAGTTGAGATCCTCGGGAACGGTGATTTTGAGGTCGCGGACAAGGTCGTCTTTCTCTTTAATGTGTACGAGAGAAGCGATAATCATTACCGCGCAGATGATAACTACGAAGCAAACCGCCAATCCGATGTAACCCATTGCTGTTGCAAGACCGGTTGCCATTGCGAGGAAGATGCTGACGATTTCCTTTGCGGAACCGGCGACGCTTCTGAATCTTACCAGTGAGAACGCGCCCATGACCGCTACACCGGTGCCGACGCTGCCGTTGACAAGCATGATCACCGTCTGGACGATTGCGGGAATAAGGAACAGCGCCAACAGAAAGCTCTTGCTCTGCTTCGCCTTAAAGCTCGCAGTAAAGGCGATTATTGCGCCGAGCACCAGAGAGACCGCGGTGCATATGAGGTAAATGTCGGGTGTAAAGGTTTCTGAATAAATAGCTGAAAAAATCTGATTAAGCACAGTTGGTTCCTCCCATCATTTGATTTCTTTCTGTTACAATTCTGTAGGCTGTTCCGTATTTTGAGAACGAACCCGGGAATATTTTGAGTTCATTGAGCGCTGAGGTCAGCCACAAGGGCATGGTGTTGAGTGATTTGATCTCCATAATGCAGAGGTTAGGCTGCAAAATCTTTTCGCCGTAGCTGCCCTTTGCGAGGTCGAGGTTGTCGGTGCGGAAACGGACGTTTTTGTCAAAGGTTACGCGAAGCTCGTGGTCGGTCTTGCTGTAAAACGCCGTTCTGTCGTAGCCGATGAACATTCTCGGTCTGAGGTTTCTGTAGCGTGCCATCGTGTAGTCGATTTCGCGCATGATCTGCGAATCGTTGGGCACCTCGCTGTTGAGAATGTAATCCATCGCGTCGGTGTATTTAAGGGTCTGTCTCCTCTTGTAGACAACGCCTCTGTACTTCTTTTTAAGCTCGAGAAATACGTTGCTGTCGCGCTTCGGGGTTGAGTAGCTGCGGAGTCTGAGCTTTTCCTTGTAGACCGGCTTATCCATTGAGTTGCGGATAAGAAGAAAATCGTCTGTATCGAAGTAAAGGCTGCAAACAGTGCTCTCGCCGTACTCGTCGGGCTTGATGTAGGAGTTTATCAGCTTCAGGAGCGCCTCTCGCTGTTTGAGTGTGATTATATATTTAATCTCTGTTCTTTCAAAGATGGTTTGTACTTTCATGATGTTTGCCTCCCTCTCGTTTAGCTTGATTTAAGGATAATCCCGAAACCTTAAAAAACGCTTAAATGTGAGGCTTCACTAGAAAGTGTGGGTAACCTTAATCCGCGTTTATGCCGCGAAAGCTATTGACAATGAGTATGCATATGGTAGGCTAAATGCCGGGC
>CACXAO010000047.1:11388-24366 GCA_902765625.1 uncultured Ruminococcus sp.
CATTGTCAATAGATCGTGGAATAAATGCGATTTACAGATTTATCAGTTTTTTTCTACTATACTGCAAATTCTAACCCACTGGTTCTAGGGAAGAGCCTTAAATGTTTTAAGTTTTTTAATTTTTAATTTCGGTTGTTTTCCTTTGTTTGACTGTAGTATACCTGCGCAAACTTAAAAATAGCTTAAATCCTTAAAAAAGTATTTAAAAAAATTATTAAGGATTTTTGAGGCTTCACTAGAAAGTGTGGGTAAATCTAATCCGCGTTTATGCCGCGAAAGCTATTGACAATGAGTATGCATATGGTAGGCTAAATGCCGGGCAGCTTACAGATTTATCAGATTTCTTCTACTATACTGCAATTTCTTACCCACTGGTTCTAGGGAAGAGCCGGATTTTTTAAGTATTGTCCTTTAGTATTATAGATGTTAAAATACTATTGAAGGAGGAAGATTTATGCAGATTTTGATTGTAGAGGACGAAAAGCGTTTGGCGGAAGCGCTTAAACAGATTTTGGTAGAACAAAAATATATGGCAGACGTGGTTTACGACGGCAACGACGGTCTTGACTACGGTCTCAGCGGAATTTACGACCTTATTATTCTCGATATCATGATTCCATACCGCGACGGCTTTGAGGTCGCGCGCGAACTAAGACGCAATAAAATAGAAACTCCGATTCTGATGCTCACCGCTAAGGATACGGTAAGCGACAAGGTGACCGGACTTAACCAGGGAGCCGATGATTATATGACAAAGCCCTTTGCTCCCGAGGAGCTGCTTGCGAGGGTAAAGGCTCTCACAAGGCGCAGAGGCGAGGTTATGCTCGACGAGACAGGCTACGGCGACTTCAACTTTAACGCCTCTACAAGCATGCTGAGCAAGGGCGCAAAATCCGTTCACCTTAACTTTAAGGAAGCCGAAATCATGAAGCTTCTGATTGCCAACCGCGATATCATTATCTCAAAGGATGATATCATCACAAAGGTTTGGGGCTACGATTCAGACGCAGGCTCCAACAACGTTGAGGCTTACATCTCCTTTTTGCGCCGCAAGCTGAACTTTATTCAGTCCTCCACCGAGATAAAGGCGATCAAAAAGGTCGGCTACAGATTGGAGCAGAAGTCATGATCAAAAGGCTGAGATGGCGGATCGCCCTGATAAATATGGGGCTGATCGGAATAGTGCTCATCGGGATTTTCACAACGCTCTGTATCAACAGCTTTTCGAACTCATACAGCGAGCTTGAACACGGTATGGACAGGGTAATTGAGCGAAACGCCAAGGAAAAAGGCTTTGAACCCGCGACCGACGACAGCGGAAAACGCGATATGCCGTTTGACAAAAGCGAAAAGGACAGCTACAAAAACAAACCCGATATTCACGAAAACGCCCCGATGGAAATTTCGTCCTACGTTGTAGTCGAGCTTGACAAGGACGGGAATATCATCAGTACAAACGAAAACAACGTCACTATCGACGAGGACGATTTGCAGAAATGTGTTGAAATCGCGGTTGCGCGGCAGGAAAAGTCGGGACAGATCTCTGACTACAGCCTGATGTACGTCAAAAAGAACGATTTTGAGAACACGCTGATCGTATTTGCGAGCAACTCCTCGCTTTACGAGAACCTCAGAAAGTCGATTCTGATCAACTCGGGACTCTTCGTCGGAAGCATGATCATTATTTTGTTCATCAGCTTGGGTCTCTCGTGGCTGGCTGTAAAGCCCGTAAAAAAAGCTTGGGAGCAGCAAAAGCAGTTTGTCGCTGACGCTTCTCACGAGCTGAAAACGCCGCTCACCGTTATTCTCGCGAACAACAATATTATGATGTCGCACAAGAACTCTACGGTTGAACAGGAACAAAAGTGGCTCGAAAGCACCGAGGACGAGGCGCAGCACATGAAGCAGCTGATTGACCAAATGCTTTTCCTCGCCAAATCCGACGCAGGAGAAAACCGTCTGCAGCTATCCGAGGTCAATTTCAGCGAGATCGTAGAAGGCTCGGCGCTCAACTTTGAACCCGTCGCCTTTGAGAAGGAAGTGCTGATCGATACTGAAATCGCTCAGGATATTATGCTTGAGGGAAATCAGACGCAGCTAAACCAGCTGGCGCACATACTGATCGACAACGCCGTGAAATACTCCGACGAAGGCAGCATTATAAAAATAATTCTCAGCAAGAAAAATGACATTGTTGAATTCTCTGTAAACAACCACGGAAACGAGATTTCCAAGGAGGATATTGAGCACATCTTCGACCGATTTTACCGCGCTGAGAAATCGCGAACCACAAAGGGCTACGGACTGGGACTTTCAATAGCGCAGAACATTGTTCAGAACATGAACGGAAAACTGAGCGTTCAGAGCAACCAAACCGACGGCACAACATTTACGGCGGTATTCAAATAAACTGCCAAACCGCAAAAACGGGCTGACTCAAATGAGTCAGCCCAAAAATTTTGCTGATATTATTTATCTGACAGGAACCGCTTCGGGGTTTTCATCGGGATTCTCTGTGTAGAATGTAAGGCTGTCGGGTTTGCCGTCAGCAGGATACATGCTGTCGTCAATTACAACCCAAATCTCGTTATAGCCAAAGCCTTCGTAGTCAGGAGTCTGGCTCTTACCGGTATCGTTCTCTGAAACGATCATGTTGTAAGTACCCGCGAGCAGGCTGCCGTCCTTGTTCTGATATGTGAACGAGTAATCATACCAGCCGTCACCGTCATCATCGGTTGCAGGCTTACCTGCCCATTTGCCGCCGGTGAAGTTTACATCTGCGAGGTGCTTTCCGTCAAGGTCGGAAGCCCAGATCCAGAGAACAGGATTCCATGTGAGGCTGCCGTTGTGCTTGAAGTGGAGATTAACTTCGCGGCTGCCTGCAATATAGTAGTAGTTGACATACAGGGTGTTGCCGTAAGGAATCTTGCCGGCTGTGATGGACGGATATCTTGACTCGTCAATCTGATAGCCCATTACATGGTATTCTGCGGTAGTGAACTCGTCGCCTACTCTGCCGTCGATATTAATGGTATCGGTAAGCTTCTTCTGAGCGCCGGTCTCGTCGTTGTAGAAGTAGTTGACCTCAACGGAGCCGGACGATACAACATAACCCGCGATGAACTTCTGGAGCATTGTTGCATCGGCAATGTTTACAGTGCCGTCGTAGTTGAAGTCGAGGCCAGCCTTCTTTTCGGGAGTAACGGTAACCATTTCAGAGAGGATGCGCTGGAACTCGGTAACGTCGGCTACATTGATATTGCCGTCGCCGTTGATGTCGCCGTTCTTCTCGAGGTTTTCGGGAACATAGTCTCTGTAGAGGTAAACTACCTTCTGGGTCTCCTCGCCGAATACGCCCTTGGTTCCGCCCTCAACGCTGTCGAAAACGTAGATGGAGGGAACGCCTGCGGAAGCAGAGGTTACATACTTTGTGCCGTATTCGCCCTGGATGATCGCGGGATTGGCAAGCTGTCTTCTGTCGCTTACGTGGCGGTACTCAACCTCAACCTTACCCATATCGGACTTGATCGGGTATTTGTCGAAGCTCTCCTTGTCAACCGCGATTAAAGCGGAGTTAGCGGCTACCTTAAAGGTGCTGCCGTTTACTTCTTTGATCTTGGAAACGCCTGCCTGATTGCCGTCGGCAATTACGACCCACTTTGTTACAGAGGTGTCGGTGATCTTAATGGACAGTTCCTTGTTTGAACCGTTGAAGAGAACTGCCATCTTGCTCCACTGACCCTCGGTGTCATTGGAAACGGTGAACCAAACGTTGCTGGTATCCTGATTGAGGTTGGCGGGATAATCGAAGGTGTATGCGTCCTCATAGCTCTTGTCGTCGGCTGTGAAGGGTGCAAAGTTATCTCTGATTAATTTCATGCCCTTGTAGTAAGAAACAAGGTCTGCGTAATCAACCAGGTTGTTCCATGAAATCTTGTTGATCTCGGGCGAGCTGATGTAGCTGTTGGTGTCGCCGTACTTGGTTCTGCCGTGCTCCTGACCGGCGAGGTTGAAGAGAATACCCTGAGAGGTAAACTGAATAGCCGCTGCCATCTTGTTCATCGCAACAGCACGGTCATATCTCTCGCCGTATTTGCCCAGACCTGCGGATGCAACGATCTGGTCGTAGATAGTAGCGTTGTCGTGGCAGTCAGCGTAGGTTACGCACTGTACGGTAGACAGCGCCTGCCAGCCGTTCTTCTCAACGGTGTTGGCTCTTACGCCGTGGCGGATGTCTTTTGCTTTTTCAACGCTGCCTGCGATAAAGCCCTTGTCGTTGATATCAAAAACAGAACCCTTGATACCGTCGCGGATCTTGTCGTTGAAGAACGCAACGCGCTCGTTAAGGAGCTTTGCGTTAGCCTGAGTAGCCTGCTTGAAAGCAGCGCCGGTGCAGGTCTTGGTGGGATAGTTGGAGGTGCCGCCTGTCCAGCCTTCGCCCCATGTTGTGATTTTGGGACTAACGCCGTCGAGAGCTGTTCTGATAGCGTTCATTGTCTCAACGTCCATAAGACCCATGAGGTCGAAACGGAAGCCGTCAACATGGTACTCGTTTACCCAGTAGAGACATGAATCAACGATATAATCGCGGGTCATGGCACGCTCGGTGGAAACCTCGTTGCCGCAGCCGGAACCGTTGGAGAACGAGCCGTCTCTGTTCATTCTGTAGTAGTAATCGGGTACGGTGCCCTGGAAGCAGGAGTCGTCCTTGGAATTTGAATAGGTGTGGTTGTAAACAACGTCCATAACAACGCTGATGCCGGCTTTATGGAGAGCCTGGATCATCTGCTTACATTCGGTGATTCTGACGTTGCCGTCGTAGGGGTTGGTTGAATATGAGCCTTCGGGAACGTTGTAGTTCTGAGGATCATAGCCCCAGTTGAACTGCTCGTCGCTGCCGGCTTCGTTGATTGACTGGAAGTCATAGAAGGGGTTGAGCTGCACGGTTGTAACGCCGAGCTGCTTGAGATAATCGATACAGGTCGAAATGTCGCCCTCACCGTTCAGGGTTGTGCCTTCCTCTGTGAAAGCGGTGAACTTGCCGCGGTTAGCGTCGCTTACGCCCGAAGCCTTGTCATACGAGAAGTCCTTTACGTGAAGCTCCCATACATAGCTGTCGGTGCTCTTGTCGAGAAGAATGTGCTGGTCGTCGTTCCAGCCCTCGGGGTCGGTTGAGTCGAGGTCGCAGACCATCGAACGTCTGCCGTTTACGCCTGTCGCTACGGAGTAAACGTCCTGAGTCTCTGCAGTCTGAACCACCTTGCTGACGGGATGAGCCGCAGTGATGCTGTAGGTATAGTAGGTGTTCTTGATGTCGCCGGAAACTGTGGCGGTCCATACACCCGTCCACTTTTCACCGTCCATCAGCTTCTCCATCTCAACGGTTCCAAGGCTCTTTGCGCCGGCTTCTTTGTCGGAGCCTGTAGCATAGCGGTTAAGAACTACCTTAGTCGCCGTAGGAGACCAAACCTTGAAGGTGGTTGAAGCCTTTGAGTACGTCGCTCCGAGGTCATGGCCGCTGTATGTGTAGTCTTTGTCGATAGCTTCACAGGCTCTTGAATAATCGGTATTTGCGCCGACGGATTCGTCAGCGGTAGCCGCAAAGCCGGTGACTACGCTTGCAGACGCAAGCATACAGGCAGCGAGAACAGAAGCAATGATTTTCTTTGATGTTCTCATTGATACTCTCTCCTTTTAAAAATTATCTTGATTCCGCAAAAACGGAAATTCTTAACTTATTCGCCGGGTTTCTCTATGATATCCATTTTCTTTCTGAGGCGGTCTCTGCGCGCGTGACGTGACCAGAATACCGACGCGATGCAAAGCGCGCCGATTACACCGAGGGCGATGATGACGTACTTCAACGCCTGAGCGTACGGGTCGGGACGCGATGAATAACGGAACAGAACGTTGATCTCTCCCTCGCGGAAAACGCCAGAAAAGCTTTCGGGAAGCTCGATCAGGTTGAGATCCTCGTACTCGTTATCGGGAAGGGTGTACTCCTCGCCTGCTTCGCCGGTGATGGTCTTTTTCTCGATAATTCTGCCGTCGTCAGCCATATATACCGCGTTCACCACGCAGACCGAGGTATCGGTATCGTCGGTAACTTTGGTGTATTTGTAATCAACGGTTATCTTCTCGCCCTTCATCTCGCCGGCTCCGTTTCCGGGAAGCTGGTCGAGCATCAAGCGGTAGCCTTTAATGCTCGGAAGCCTTGGAGTAAAGTAGGAATTGCCCTCGCGGTTGCGGAGAATGATAGAGTCATCAAGCTCAGAGCCGTTGATATCGTCTACAAAGCGGATAGTGACGTCGCACATCTTACCCTCAAACTTGCTGACATATACATCGGCGTGCTTTACGGATTCCGAAAACTCGCCGCGCATATCGCCCGATGACGATTTGATATCGTAATTGAGCGCTGAAGCAAGAGCATGAACGTCGAAGGTCTTACCTATAGAATCCGACACCGCCTGTGTGGTGAGCTTCTCCTTGGTTGAGCTGTCGTAATAATTTACGATAACAATTCCCTCGCTGTCGGTTATTCCGGACTTTTCGTAGCTGCTTTTGTCGATGTAGATGGCGGCGGAATGAGCCTTTACGTTCAGATTGCCCGAAGCCGTACCCAGATTGCGCAGGCCTGCGGTCTCTTCGTTTGCGATCTGAATCCACTCGCCGTCTACGCTGATGTTCTGATCCTCGCTTGTGCCGTTGAATACCGCGCAGAGCTTGTTCCACTTGCCCGATTCGGTATTGGGAACGATATATGCGCAAACGCCTGACGGAAGGCTTTCGAACGAGGTAATATTATTCGCAGTCATCGCGGTGCTGTCGGAAAGCGCCGCAAAGGTCTCGCGGATTTTGAGCAGTCCGCGGTAATATTCAACAATATCGCTGTATTTTTCAAGACTCTTCCAGTCTAGCATATTTTCCTCGCGGGATGACGAGAAGGAGTTTTCGTCGCCGTCCTTGCTGCGCGCGAATTCCTCGCCGCCGAGGAAGAACGGAATGCCCTGCGAAGTCATTACAATAGCCGCAGAGAGCTTGTTCATTGCGACAAGATCCTCATGGCGGTCGCGGTAGGTCTTGTCGCCGTATACGGAATCGACAAGCTTGTCGTAAAGCGCGAGGTTATCGTGACATGAAGCGTAGGTTACGCACTGAGTAGGCGCGCTTGCCCAGCCCGAGCTTTTTTCGGACTGACCGAGGAAACCGGTTTTGATGCCCGAACGGTTGCTGCCCTTCTGCACAAAGCCCTCGCCGCCTCCGAACACCTTGCCCTTGATTGCGTCGCGGATTCCGTCGTTAAAGGCGCCGATACGCTCGTTGAGTTGCTTGAGGTTATTCTGGTTTGCCATGACGGTGCCGGCGTCGGCTTTTGTCTCCATGTTCCACGCTTCGCCGTACATAATGATTTTCTTGCCGCTGCCGTCCTCGTAAAGACCGTCGAGAGCTTCGCGGATTGAGTTCATTGTGGTTACGTCGTGAAGTCCCATAAGGTCAAAACGGAAGCCGTCGATATGGTACTCGTTTGCCCAGTAGGTCACCGAATCGATCATGTATTTGCGGAACATGAGGTGCTCCGAGGCTGTATCGTTGCTGCAGCCCGAGCCGTTTGAGAAGGTGCCGTCGGCGTTCATTCTGTAATAGTAGTTCGGAACGCTGTACTGGAACCATGATTCAGTTGAATAGGTGTGGTTGTAGACCACGTCCATGATAACTCCGATTCCGGCGTTGTGAAGCGCTTGAATCATCTGCTTGCATTCCTTTATGCGGACGTTGCCGTCGTAGGGATTTGTGGAATACGAGCCTTCGGGACAGTTATAGTTGACCGGGTCGTAACCCCAGTTGTACTGCTCCATAATATCCTTGCTCTCGTCTACAGAACCGAAATCGTACATCGGCATGATCTGAACGTACTTAACGCCCAGCTTTTTGAGATAGTCAACGCAGGTCGGAGTTCCGCCCTGAATGCCGTCAACGGTGGTTCCGTTTTCGGTAAAGGCGAGGAACTTGCCGCGGTGCGCGTCAATAACGCCGCTGTTTTCGGCTGAGGAAAAATCCGCGACGGAAATTTCCCAAACCGACGCGTCGGTGGCTTTGGGAACAAAAACGTGCCTGTCGTTATCCCAGTTGTCGGGATTTGTCGAGCTGAGATCGACTACCATAGAGCGTTTTCCGTTGACTCCGCAGCCTTTTGCGTACACGTCGCCGGTTTCGTACTCGTCGTCGCCGTGCTTTACGGTGTAGGTGTAGTACATTCCCGCAAGGTCGCCGTTAACGCCGATTTCCCAGACGCCTGTCTTTTTGTCTAACTTCATCTCCTTGGTTGCGACTGTCTCGCCGCCCTCGTCCTCGCTGCCCTTTTCGTAGACATTAAGGGTCACGCCGTCGGCGTAAGGTGACCAAAGCTTAAAGGTCGTGCCTTTTTCGGAATAAGTCGCGCCTAAATCATTGCCGTTATAAGCCCATTTGTCAAGCTTTGCCGCATATGCCTGATAATCCTTCTCGCCTGCCGCGTTTACCGCGGATGTACATAATCCACTCATCATTATCACACTCAATACTCCTGAAATAATCCTTTTGAATCTCAACGCAATGCCTCCTGTTTGGCGCATTTTAACAACTTCATTGTATCACAAACAGCCAACAATAATAATTCTTATTTCGAAATTTGCTCTTTGGTCAATCTATTTAGGTTGTAGAAAATTTCACTTCAATTATGTAAATATTGCACAAGCAAACGGACAAGCATAGATAACCTGTCCGTTGTTTTACTTACCCGGCTTTACACCGTTACGTTTTAAATAATCGAGAATCTGGTCGTCGTCCCAGAGTCCGAGGTCGTCGGTTCCTGCCAGATACTCGTTGTGATGTCTGACCTCGTGATGAAGGATACGCGTGAGCTGATAATAAAGCTCTTCCCTGCCGACGTGCCCGTAAATCCGGACGATCGAGCCGTAATAAAATACTATGGCATTGCCGAGGGAATTGCGTATGTACTCGCCGAGGATATACAAATCGTTATGGAGCGCCTGAGGATGGAGCTTCGTCTGCGGCAAAAGCGAAATACCGCCGTTCAGATCGCGGTAAAGCTCGTACGGCATTGCGTCGGCAATCTGATCCAACATCTGCGCTACTTCTTCAAATTCATACATAATTCTAAAAAGGAATATTAATAATCAAGGTAATCCTTGAGTTTTCTGCTGCGTGAGGGATGGCGGAGCTTGCGCAGCGCCTTTGCCTCGATCTGACGGATACGCTCACGGGTGACGTTGAACTCCTTGCCTACCTCCTCGAGGGTGCGGCTTCTGCCGTCCTCAAGGCCGAAGCGCAGACGGAGAACCTTTTCCTCACGGGGAGTGAGGGTTGAGAGAACGTCGGCGAGCTGCTCGCGGAGCATGGTGTGGGAAGCTGCGTCCGCCGGTGCGGGTGCGTCGTTATCGGGAATGAAGTCGCCGAGGTGGCTGTCCTCCTCCTCGCCGATAGGTGTTTCGAGCGACACAGGCTCCTGCGCAACGCGCATGATCTCGCGAACCTTATCGACGGGCATATCGATTTCCTCAGCGATTTCGTCGGGAGTAGGCTCATGACCGTTCTGGTGGAGAAGCTGGCTCTGAACCTTCTTTACCTTATTGATGGTTTCAACCATGTGGACGGGAATACGGATCGTGCGAGCCTGGTCGGCAATCGCTCTGGTGATAGCCTGACGGATCCACCATGTGGCGTAGGTTGAGAACTTGAAGCCCTTGGTGTAGTCGAACTTCTCGACCGCCTTGATCAGACCGAGGTTGCCCTCCTGAATAAGATCGAGAAACTGCATGCCTCTGCCGAGGTAGCGCTTTGCGATGCTGACAACAAGACGGAGGTTCGCCTCGCTCAGACGCTGCTTTGCGGCAACGTCGCCGTTTGAAATGCGGATCGCCAGATCGACCTCTTCGTCGGAGGAAAGCAGCGGCACTCTGCCGATTTCCTTGAGGTACACCTTGACCGGGTCGTCGATCGCGAGACCTGTGTCGGAAACAGGTGCGGAAGCGTCGTCGTCCTTTGTCTCCTCGTAGGGAATGTCGATATCCTCGATTTTGATATCAACCATGTCCTCGATGATCTCGATACCCTGAGACTCAATGGCGTCATAGAGCTTTTCAAGCTTTTCGGGGTCTAAATCAGCCTCGCCGAGAGCGTCGAGAATGTCCTGATTTGTAAGAGAACCCTTTTGCTTACCTAACTCGACAAGCTCCTTTACCAGTGACCTTTTTTCCTGCTGTGCCATAGCGCACACATCCTTTCCTTCTATTCCGATTATTTTTTGTTTTTCTTCATATTTGCGAACAGCTTTGAGATGTCCTCGCCCGTCATGTCCGCGGTGTTTTTCGGGCGTTCGCTCTCAGCCTTGATTATCCTGATATTTTCATAGAGCGACTGCGGCGTTTGAGATATTCCGGAGTATTTTGAGAGTATCTGATACATCCGCGACCGCTCGTCGTCGCTGAAATCCGCAGCTATATTATTTAACGGGTCAAGTCCCGATTCTATCCTGCCGCTGAAATACTCAAAATAACGCTTCATCAGCGAATTCTGAAAATCTTCCGCCGAAATATACTGCTTTATCGCCTTGAGTGAATCGGGATTATTTATCAGATGCGCCAAAAGACTCTCCTCCGCAGAGGTGCTTCTCAGCTTAGTATGGCGCTCTTTGTCGATTTTATCATTCGTACCGTTCAGCTCCGAACGGATTTTTCTCATTTCCCTGCGCCTGTCCTCGCGCTTGTTGCGGTTGCTGAGATTATTGATTTGCAGGTTAAGCGCGTTCTTGTCGACCTCAAACTTCTTGCTCAGTTTCGAAACATATATATCGCGCTCAATCGGGCTTTTGATATCGGCTATCAGCTTGGCGCACGCCTCGAGGTAGCCTACCCTGCCCTCAGATGTGCTCAGATTGAAGTCGGCACGCAGCTTTTGGAGACGATAGTCAACGTCGTTGCCGCTCGCCTCGATTATCGCCTTGAACGCTGCCGGTCCGTCGGCTCCCTTTGACTTTATGAACTCGTCGGGATCCTTGCCGTTAGGTATCGAAAGCACCCGTATATTAAGTCCTGCGTCCCTGAGCAGCGGAATCGCCCTTGCGGTCGCCTTCTGACCGGCTTCATCGGCGTCGTAACAGATAACGATCTCGTCGGCATAACGCTTCATCAGGCTCGCCTGCTCGGACGTAAGCGCCGTTCCGAGAGAAGCCACGGCGTTCTGAAATCCTGCCTGATTGACCGAAATAACGTCCATATATCCCTCGCACAGCAGCAGTGCGCGGCTGCCGGTATTCTTCGCGTTATTCAGAGAAAAGAGGTTTTCGCTCTTTTTGAACACGGGAGTATCCGAGGAATTGAGGTACTTGGGCTTCTCGTTGGTCATTATCCTGCCGCCGAAAGCGATCACGTTTCCGCGCAAATCGATAATCGGGAACATTACGCGTCCGCGGAACCGGTCGATCACGCCCTTGCCGCTGCGCCGCTTTACCGAAAGATTAGCTGCTATCAGCTCGTCGGGCTTGAAGCCCTTGCCGATAAGATAATCGCTGAGCGCCGTCCAGCTGTCGGGAGCGTAACCCAGACCGAAGTGGCGGATGGTTGCGTCCGTGAGCATTCTGCGGCGGAAATAATCAAGACCGACCCTGCCCTCGGGTGAGGTGAGGGTTCTGTAGTAAAAGCGAGCCGCCTCGCGGTTTGCCTCAAAAATCCGCTTTCGCAGATTGTTCATGCTGTTGTCGTAGGAATTGTCGGGAACCTCCATACCTGCGCGCTGAGCGAGAAAACGCACCGCGTCGAGATAATCTAGGTTTTCTATCTTCATTACAAATGAAATAACGTCGCCCGACGCGCCGCAGCCAAAACAGTAAAAGTGATCGTCGTAAACATTGAAGGACGGCGTTTTTTCGCCGTGGAACGGACATAGTCCGACCCTGTTTCTGCCGCGCCGCTTCAGACTGATATAGTTCGAAATGACTTCGGAAATATCGTTGCGCGCCTTCAGCTCGTAAATAAAGCTTTCGGGAAAAGCCAAAAAAACGTCTCCTTTCCTGCCGGTTCCGCGCAAAAAAGGAACCGATCGATATATTCTACTTATTTATACGCCGGTTTTTGCGGATATCCTTTATTTTTTTCAAATAAAAGCGTTCACGTATCCAACGGCGTCATAAAATAGGTTTCTCCGTCGGAAACCGCCTGAACCTCGCCCGAGGTCGCGTCGGCAAGCTTTTTATTGAGCTGAGGAAGCTGCTCGGGAGGTATATGAAACTTTATCTTAACGTCCGATTCGTAAATCGTATCGTCAACCGTCGCTCCGTTCTCCATAACGAGCGAGCTGACCTTGCCGTATCGGTTGTAGCTGCACGAGACCTCGCATAACAAGCAGGACTGCATCAGCACAACTCCGCCTGCTTCAAGCGCAATTTTGCTGCCTTGAGAATACGCGCGCACCAGACCGCCCGTTCCGAGCAGCACCCCTCCGAAATAACGCGTTACGACAACACATACGTCGTAGATCTCATTTTTTACGATTACATCAAGCACCGGCATTCCGGCTGTGCCCGAAGGCTCGCCGTCGTCGCTGTAGCGCTTGATATTGCCCTCGCGCAGAGAATAGGCGTAGACGTTGTGACGGGCGTCCCAGTGCTCGCTGCGCTTTTGGTTGATAAACGCGACAGCCTCCTCCTCCGTTTTGACGGGCTTGACGTAGCCGATAAAACGCGAGCGCTTCTCGACAAATTCGTCGCTTGACTCACGCGCTACGGTTTTGTAGTCCTTATTCACGGCGGTTTACCTCCTCAAACGAAAATAAGGCGACACAAGCTGTGCCGCCTTTGAGCTTCGAAAAAATTATTTCGTGATGTTGAAACGCTTCTTGAATCTGTCAACACGTCCGCCTGTATCAACAAGCTTCTGCTTTCCTGTGTAGAAAGGATGGCACTTTGAGCAGATTTCAACG
>CACXAO010000048.1 GCA_902765625.1 uncultured Ruminococcus sp.
GTACTTTTTAGTGTGTACTCACTGTAATTTCTTGAGTAATTACTCAAAGAACATTACGGGTTTTTCTTACTTTTCGTTGTTCAATTTTCAAGGTCCTATGCGCCTTTTGAGGTGTTTTGACTGTCGCTTTCGTGACAGCCGCACCTCAGCAGTGCAAGAGTTATTATACTACATCCGCTTGGCTTTGTCAAGAGTTTTTTGAAACTTTTTTCAAAAAACTTTTCGAAGCCGTTTTCGCGGAATTAAGTTTTGTTTTCGCTCTTACCTTAGCGTGTTGTTTTATTATATCGCATAAATTCCGTTTTGTCAACACCTTTTTTCTGATTTTTTCAAATTATTTTTCTCTTGACATTTCTTCCTTATATATATATAATAAAATTACGACAACTGAAACCCCTGAAAAACTGTGACGGGAATAAGATATAAGCCAATGGCTCAGAGAGCTGCCGGGTGGTGCGAGGCGGTGCGGAGGTTTATATGGATAGCTCATCCCTGAGTTTCGCGCGTGACATTTAGCGCGCGACGCGTGACAGCGTTATATGTCAGGACCTTGTTGGAGGTCTGTAAGGGATATGCGGCAACGTATATCTGAATTTGGGTGGTACCACGATTTTTATCGTCCCTTAATGCAGCCATAGCTGTTTTTAGGGGCTTTTTTGTTGCGAAAATATTTGGAGGTTATTATAATGAAACCGTCTTATCAGAAGTACATTCCGTTTAAGCAAATCGACTTACCCGACAGAAAGTGGCCGAACAACGTTATCGACCACGCTCCCGTATGGTGCAGCGTTGACCTTCGCGACGGCAACCAGGCTCTCGTTGACCCGATGACCTTAAAGGAAAAGCTCGAATTCTTTCACGCTCTCGTCGACATGGGCTTTAAGGAAATCGAAATCGGCTTTCCGAGCGCTTCCGAGACAGAGTACGAGATCTGCCGCGAGCTGATCGAGAACAACCACATTCCCGACGACGTTACGATTCAGGTTCTCGTTCAGGCGCGCGAACACCTGATCCGCAAGACCTTTGAGGCGATTCAGGGCGCGAAGAACGTTATCGTTCACTTCTACAACTCCACCTCTACCCTGCAGCGCAAGGTCGTTTTCAAGACCGACATGCAGGGCGTTATCGACATCGCGGTTGACGGCGCAAGACTCATCAAGAAGCTGACCGACGAGTACACCGGCGACACGAACATCCGCTTTGAGTATTCGCCCGAAAGCTTCAGCGGAACCGAACCCGACAACGCCGTTGCGATCTGCGACCGCGTTATGGAGGAGCTCGGCTCTACAAAGGAGAATCCCGTTATCCTCAACCTGCCCAACACCGTTGAGATGTGCACCCCCAACACCTACGCCGACCAGATCGAATACTTCATCCGCCACCTCAAGAACCGCGAAGCGGCTATCATCAGCATTCATCCCCACAACGACAGAGGCTGCGGCGTTGCTGCGGGCGAGCTGGCATTGCTGGCAGGCGCAGAGCGCGTTGAGGGCACGCTCTTCGGCAACGGCGAGAGAACCGGCAACATGGACATTGTCACGATGGGTCTGAACATGTTCACCCAAGGCGTTGACCCCAAGCTCGACTTCTCGAATCTGCCCAAGCTGCGCGATATCTACGAGCGCTGCACCAACATGACCGTCGATCCTCGTCAGCCCTACATCGGCGAGCTGGTATTCACCGCGTTCTCGGGTTCGCACCAGGACGCTATCAACAAGGGCTATCAGTACATGAAGGAAAGCGGCACCGAATACTGGGAGATCCCGTATCTGCCGATCGACCCAGCGGACGTCGGCAGAGAGTACGAGCCGATCATCCGCATCAATTCTCAGTCCGGCAAGGGCGGCGCGGCGTTTGTTATGAGCAACAACTTCGGCTACGATCTGCCCAAGCGCATGCACCCCGAATTTTCAAAGCTCGTTCAGGCAAAATGCGAGGCTCTCGAGCGCGAGCTGATTCCGAAAGAGCTGTTTGAGGTATTCGAGCAGAACTACCTCGAGCACCCGATGAAGTACACCCTCACCAGAAGAAAGATTTACGAGGAAAGCGAGTTCGGCAAGGACTACGTTCACTTCAAGGGCAGAATGAAGCTTGACGACGGCACCGAGCTTAAACTGCAGGGTACCGGCAACGGCCCGATCGACGCCTTCTTCAACGCGCTGAAATCGGTCGGTATCGACAAGTACGAGTTCATCTCCTACAGTCAGCACGCGATTTCGCAGGGTTCCGACTCAAAGGCGGTCTCGTACATCGAGCTGAGAAAGCCCGACGGCAAGAACATCTTCGGCATCGGCATTGACGCGAACGTAAACGTAGCTTCGGTGCTCGGCGTTCTCAACGCCATCAACCGCGCGGAAGCAACCGAATAAAATATGGGAACCTCTAATAATTCCTTACCGCGCATAAGCACGACATTGAATTATTTGAGACTCCCATAACAACACCCCGTTCCGAAAAGAGCGGGGTGAAATTTATCGGAAGCAAAGAAAAAGAGCGCTTCCGAAAGGAAACGCTCACGCTTGGAGGCGACAGGCGGATTTGAACCGCCGCATCAGAGTTTTGCAGACTCGTGCCTTACCACTTGGCTATGTCGCCGTAACAAATAGTATTATAGCATCAAACGCGGTCTGTGTCAAGGAGTTTTTTCAAAATCCTTTACATTATATGCGACGAAAGGAAAACTATGCGTGATTTACTGAAATATGCCGCTGAATGTATGGCGAGTCTTGACCGTTTGGGCATTCGATACGCCAAAGACGTTCGATTTACCGTGAACGCCCGTGCGACCTCGCGGCTGGGTCTTTGCCGCAAAAAGGGCAGTCAGTACGAAATCGAGATCTCTCACCTGCTGCTCGACGAGCGCACTCCCGAGGAAAGCCTGAAAAACACGCTCTGCCACGAGCTTCTTCACACCTGCTACGGCTGTATGAAGCACACGGGCAGGTGGAAGGCTTACGCCGAAAGGGTCAACGCCGCCTACGGGCTGAACATAAAGCGCGCTGCAGCCGCCGGGGACAGAGAGATTCCCGAGGAGCTGCTGCCAAAGGCAAATTACCTTGTTCGCTGCGAAAGCTGCGGCACGGAATACGGCAGGCAGAAGCTGTCGCCGCTGATTCAGCACCCGGAGCGCTACCGCTGCGGCAAATGCAAAGGAAAACTCAATAGGATAAAATAAAGGGTCCGGCAGTGCCGAACCCTGATTTTTTATTCTCCTTCTCCGCCTGCTTCTTCGGGAACAACCGGAGGTTCCTCCTGCGAGCTTTGCGACGGAGTATCGCTTGAGGCGTCGCTGCTTGAAGGCGGATCTGTTTCAACAACGGGATCGCTGTCGCTGCTCTGCGGAGTCGAGGACTGCGAACCGCCGCCGCCACCGCCGCCGCCGTCGTAATAGCTGTCGTTGTCGCCTGAACTGTTACTGTCGCTGCCTGAGCCGCCGAGCTTGGCATCGTTGTCAGCCGCGATGAACACAACGCCGTAATCCAAATCGTAGGTGGACTTGAAGAGCTCCTCGCTGTCTACCTCCTTGCCGTCCTTGAGGTAGATTCGCCACGCTCTGACGGTGTAGGACTTGCTGCCCTGGTCGGTGACCTCGTTGCGGGTATGGATGTCGTCCCACTTGTCTGACTTAACCCCCCAGAACGAGGCGTAAAGCGTGCTGCCCTCAACCCTGCATTCGAGGAACATCTGATATTTTGTGGGATTGCTTAAAACGAGGTCGAGGTTGGGATAGTCGATAGTCGCGTCAAGACCCGTGGGAACGTAGGAAGAAGCCCACTGATGGTTGTGACGCTCCTCGATCTCCAGATTTGCGCGTACCGCCGCGTTGTAAATCGTGGAGCTTGCCTGACAGATACCGCCGCCAATGCCGTCGATGATCTTGCCCTCGGAAATTACATGGGCTGACTTGTAGCCGTTCGACTCGAGGTTTGAGTCGCCTGTGCAGCTGTTGAACGACCAGTTTTCGCCCGGTTTGATAACGGAGCCGTTGCACGCGGAAAGAGCGACCTTCATATTTGAGGTGCCGTTTTCGGTGTTGGTGGAGTAGGTCTCGTAGGTTGAGAGCTTAACGAGCTTGGACTCAAGCGTTTCGGCGTCCATATCAGCCTTTAAGGTCTCGGTAACGGCGGCGATCTTGCTTACGCTGTTGCCCTTGCTGAAACCGTCCTTAATCTTTGTGCTGAGATCCTTTGCGTCCACCTTGATTCCGTTAACCGCCTCCTCAAAGCTGAAACGGTTCTCGCTGTACGGCTTAAAGTCGGTCACATATGCGTTTTTAGGCTCGGAGTCGTTCTCCTCGCAGAGCTTGCTGACGTTTTTGGTGATCGAATCGTCGACAACGGTAGCCGTTATTGTGTAGGTGGTCTTGCCGTTTTCGTCGGTCGCAAGCTGATTCTTCTCCGTGTCGCTCTTGATCTGAGCGAGAACGTCGTCTATATTATAGGTATAGGTGAAATCAGCTTCCTTGAGCTGAAAATCCTTTCCGTTGACGTCGATATCAAAGGTAATGGGAGTGACGAACTTATCCTCGTTGCGCTCGAGAAGCTTTTTTGCAAGCTCCACGGTTCTGTTGGAAATGTCCACGCCCGAAACCACGGTGTTTTCAGCGTACATGAACTCTTCCGACTGCTTTGCGGCTTCGGACTCCTTGTTGAGATTCTGAAAAAGCAAAACTCCCGCGGCACCCAAAACCACGACAACCGCAGCGGCGACCGCCGAGATGATGACTATCTTCTTTTTTCCGCCGTTAGGATTAGAGAGGCCGCCGGCGCCAAAGCCGTCGCTGTAGCCTTCAGCGGCAATCGGCGTACCTGAGGAAATATCCATCAGTCCGTCGTTTCCCAGAACTACGTAGTCGTTGCTCTGATTACTATTGTTTATGCTCATAATTCACCCCTGAATCACAATGCTCGTCTATAAATAAGGTTAATTTTTCTTATTCTGATACAGTATTATTCTACAATAAAAAATTCCAAAAATAAATTGGTAAATAAAGAAATTTAATCGCTCATTTCATTTCTTTTTTTGTATAATATTAAAATTAGTCAGATATTTTAAATTATCTGTTGAAATCCTCCGCGATAAAAAGTATAATATTATTATGTACATCTACAGCTAAATAAACCCGAAACGTGAAAAACACAGAGGAATGGATATGAATATTTTAATTTTTACAGCGTCCACCGGCGGCGGCCATAAACGCGCGGCGGCTGCTATTGAAGCTAAAATTCAGTCGACGAGTCCCGAAACCACCGTTAACGTGGTCGACGGCATGAAGGCTATAGGCAAGTTTTACGACAAGACCGTTTGCAAGGGCTACCATATTATGGCGACCAAAACTCCCTCCGTTTACGGCAAGCTCTACCGCCTCACCGACGAGAGCAAGCCTATTGCAAAGGCGGTTGTGAAGTCGAACGAGATTATGGCTACAAAGCTCCTCGAGGTCATTGAGAAGTACAATCCCGATATCATCATAATCTGCCACGCCTTTATCACCAACATGGTTTCGCGCCTCAAAGGAAAAGGCAAAATTCACGCGAAGGTCATCAGCCTTATTACCGACTACGACTCCCACCGCACCTACATTTCGCCTAATATCGACGCGTTCGTTCTCGCCGAGCCGCAGATGAAGCGCAAGCTCTGCGAGGAGTACGACGTTCCCGAAAGCAAGATCTTTCCGCTGGGAATCCCGACCTTCGACCGCTTCTCGGTGAGCGAAACAAAGGAGGAAATCTGTCACCGCGAAAGGCTCAATCCCGATTACCCGATCGTACTTATGATGGCAGGCTCCTTCGGCGTGACGGGAGTTCTCGATTTCTACGAGCAGCTCGCAAAGAAAAGCGAGAAAATCCAGATCGTAGTCATCACGGGCAGAAACATCCGCCTTTTCGACCACCTCGACAAAAAAATCCAGGAGCTTGGCACCTCCAAAAACACAAAGCTTCTCTACTTTGTCGACAACGTTGAGGATTACATGCACATCGCCGATCTGATCGTTACAAAGCCCGGCGGCCTGACCGTTACCGAGAGCATCGCGTGCAGCCTGCCGATGGCTATTTACAGCGCCTTCCCCGGTCAGGAAGCGGACAACGTAGACTTTTTGCTCAAGCAAAACGCCGCTTTTCTTGTTGACAAAAAGAACGGCGCAGACGAGATACTTGAGCTGCTCCGCTCACCCGAAAGGCTCAGCGCAATGAAGGAAAGCTGCCGCAGACTCGCGCTTCCCAACGCGGCTGAGGATATCTTTAACCTCGCGAAAAAGCTCTACGGCGAGGATAATATATGAAAAAGCTTACGGCAATAATTTCCGCGGCGCTCTGCGTCTGCCTTGCGGCTTGCTCTTCGGCGGGCGGCTTCCCGGACGGCGAGATACTGTCAAACGGAGTAAAGCGCAGCAAGGATACCTCGGCGACCTTTAACTACTCCGACGGCTGCCGCGAGGCTCCCTCGTCATACAACAGCTTCGCGAACACCGTTACGGGCTTCTCGCTGAAGCTTCTCAGAAATTCCTACGACGGCAAGGCGGTCTCGCTGACTCCGGCAAGCGCCGCGGTTCAGCTCGGACTGCTCGCAAACGGCGCGAAGGGCGACTCGCGCTCAGAGATTCTTCTCGCTCTCGGCGGAGAGCTTGACCTCGATTCATATAACACCTGCAGCTCGTACTTCAAGAGCCGCATGGAAAACGTCGGCAGGATCGCGCGCGCCCGGGAAACCGGCAAAAAGGACGGGACTAAAACCCTCACGCTCGGCGGCGCTCTGTTAGTCAACGACAAGAGCGACATTAAAACCGCGTTTTTACAGGCAAACGCCGATTTTTACGGCGACGACATTATCCGCTACGACTTTTCTTCCGGCGCAGACAAGCTCACCGACTACCTCGGCGATAAAATCACCCTTTCGGGCGATGATAGCGTCGCCTCATACTCCGAGCTTAACCTCTCGGACGTCTGGCTTAACCAATCGCTTGAGGCTGAGGAGCTTTCGATGCAGAGCGGCAACGCGCGCGGAATAGTAAAATACACCGCGAACAATCCACTCAAGGCGCTTTTCATCATGCCCGACGGCGATTTCGACTCATATGTAAAGGGCTTCGACAGCGTTGAATACTCAAAGCTGCTCGACAGCGTCGACTTTACCAAGCGTCAGGCGGCGGTGATTCCTCCGTTCCAAACCGAGGCGCAGACAGCCGAATTATCCTCTGTTCTCCAAAAAATCGGACTTTACACCCTGTTCGATGAGAACGGCAGCTTCGGCAACATGACCTACAGCGACGACCTCACCCTCAGCAAATTCTACTGCAGCACTCCGTCGCTCGGCATTAACGCTCAGGGAATCGCGGCAGGCGCGGCTACAGCCGACTCGGCGCAAAACCAAACTTCCGGCGACGAAGCATGGGTTTTTGACAAGCCGTTTATCTTCATGCTCGTCGACAACGAAACAAACATACCGGTTTACATTTCCACAGTAGCATAGAGCTCACGTCCGGCGGCTGAGAACCGCCGGCGTTTTTTTGCGAAAAAACTCAATGCGCTTTACTTTTCCGACGATATGGTGTATAATATATGGGATTATGATTATTCAGGTGAGATTAGATGATTTACAACAACATTTTAGAGGCAGTCGGCGGCACTCCGCTTGTTAAGCTCAACAGAATGTGCGACGCTGACAGCGCGGATATCCTCGTCAAATTCGAGGCGCTCAACGTGGGCGGCTCCATCAAGACAAGAACCGCGCTCAACATGATCGAGCAGGCTGAAAAGGACGGTCAGATCAACGAAAATACTATCATCGTGGAACCCACAAGCGGCAATCAGGGCATCGGACTCGCCCTTGTCGGCGCGATCAAGGGCTACCGCACGATAATCGTTATGCCCGACTCCGTCAGCGAGGAACGCCGCAAGCTTATCCGCCACTACGGCGCTGAGGTCAAGCTGATTCACGACGCGGGCGACATCGGCGCGTGCATCGAGGAATGCCTGCAGACCGCGCTCAAGATGAAGGCGAAAAACCCCAACGTCTTTGTACCCCAGCAGTTTGAGAACTACAACAACGTTATGGCGCACAAGAACTACACCGCGCTCGAAATTCTGAAGGACTGCGGCGACCGCAAAATCGACGGCTTCTGCTCGGGTATCGGAACCGGCGGCACCATCACAGGCATCGGCGAGGTGCTCAGAGAGAGCAACCCCGATATCGAGATCTGGGTCGTCGAGCCTGAAAACGCGGCGATTCTCGCGGGCGGCACGATCGGCACCCATTTGCAGATGGGCATCGGCGACGGCATTATTCCGCAGATTCTCAACCGCGATATTTACGACAAAATCTACGTTGTCACCGACGAGGAGGCTCTCAACACCGCCAAGCGTCTCGCGCGCGAGGAGGGTCTGATGTGCGGAATCTCGGGCGGCACCAACGTTGCGGCGGCGCTCAAGCTCGCCAAAAAACTCGGCAAGGGCAAAACGGTAGTAGCCGTTCTCCCCGACACCGCCGAGAGATACTTCTCCACTCCCCTCTTTGAGGAATAAAACTCTGACACAGCGAAGGGTCGGCAATGCGCCGACCCTGTTTTTTTATGCGTTCTATGCGTCCTCGCTTTCAACGACTCTCATGGCGACGGCGGTTATGTCGTCGTCCCTGATCTCCGCGCGCCGGCGGATGGCTTCCTCCACCACCGCCTGCGCCAGCTCCTGAGCGCTTCCCTTGTGCCAGGTGCGTATCAGCCGCTCAAGCCATTTTTCGTCGCCCGTTACTACGCCGTCCGAAACCATAACTACCATATCTCCTGCCGAAAGATTAAGTGAATCAGTTGAAAATTTAATGTTGTTCAGAATTCCCGCGGGCAGCGACGGCAATTCGCGCGTTATCACCCTGCCGCCGCGGCGGATATAGCTCATCGCCGCGCCCGCCTTTTTGAGAACAAGCTCCCCGCTGTAGAGGTCAACCGAAGCCAAGTCTACGGTTGACAAGCTCTCGTCCTCGCTCTTTATCATCAGCGCGGCGTTTACGATCTGCAGAGCGCTGTCCGCTGAGAGTCCGGCGCGCAGCAGCCTGCCCATTGTGGAAACCGCCATGTTGCCGTCAACCGCAGCTCTGCCGCCCGTTCCCATGCCGTCGCAAACGAGGGCGTAGGTCTTGCCCATGCCGTCGTTAAAGTAGTCGATGCAGTCGCCGCACAGCTTGCCGCCCTGAGCGATGTGCTGGTCGGAACCGATCTCAACGTCAAGCAGCGGCAGCTCGCAAATCGCCGCGCGAATCACGCCGGCGGTCTCGGTCATCGTCGGCAAGTCGAACCGCCTGCCGCACGCCTTTGACACCTCGCGGCGCAGCTGACCCTCGCGAACCGCCTCGCCCTTTGCGCTTAGGGTCAGCTCCACGCGCATACGCCCGTTGTCCGAAACAAGGCAGATCACCCTCTCGGGTATCGCGCCGAGGGAAGCGAGCGCTTCGGTGATCCTGTCCTCGGCTTCGGAGTCGCAGCGCAGCGCGCTCTCAAACTCGCGGCTGAGGTCTGCGAGGATGTCGCTCACTCCGGCAAACTGACCCGCGACCGCGCCGCGTATCTCGCCGATACGTCTCTCGGCTTCCCTTCCGGCGACGAGGTAGCGGTAGTGGCGGCTCATGGAATCCGCGATCTCGCCCTTTTTGCAGCAGCTCTTGACAAAGCCGTGCGCGACGTCGTTCTCGTCGAGCCTGCCCTTTTCGCAGAGGATCTCCTCAAGGCGAAAAAAGTCGTCGCGCGTTACGCCGCCCTCGTGCTCGTAGCAGTACATTTTCAGTCCGCAGCCCGAGCAAACGTCGTTCGCCACGTTTTCGCAGACGTTCTCAAAGCTCGGAGAGTACATCTCGCACATCCGCTTCGACACGCTCTCGACGTCGCCCTTGACGTTCCTTATCGCGCGCGCCGCGGAATCGAGCCGCAGAATGACGTTGTTCTTCACCGTATTTCCCAGCGACGACGACGGCTCGCGGACAAAAATCGGGGTGATAAAATTTCCGACCTCCTTCGGGATAAAGAGGAAAACCGCCGTTCCGACCGCGCATTCAAGCATTACCGAAACCGGAAGCGTGCCGCTGCCGAAGGCGAGACTCATCATAACGCTCGTCACGGCAAAGACCGCCGCGCAGCCGACCTTTCGCAAGCCCGAAAACAAGCCTGCCATCAGACCGCCGAATGCGAACGCGCCGCAGAGAAAGCCCTGCTGAAAATCCGCGAGACTGAACACCGCGCCCGTTGCGACTCCGCTGACCGCGCCGCCGTGAACTCCTCCGTAGCGCGCGCAGAGGAGAACGGCGATTACGGCGATTATCCTGCCGAGCGAAACGCCCTCAATCGCGAGACCGCCGAGCGAGAGGATAAGCACGCAGCCCGTCATGACAAGGCAGGCGGTCTCCTGACCCGTGCAGGCGGTGATGGAACGCCTGTCGCCGACCAGCCGGACGGACACCGACATAAAGTACGCCGCCGCAGCCGCGAGAAGCGCTTCGAGCAGGCAGCCTGTAAATTCCGAAAGAGTGCTGCCGCTGCTGAAAAGAAGCGCGACTCCCGTTGCAAAAATCGGTATGAACGCCGCGAGGGGTGCGAACAGACGGCTTTTTGCGATTTTTCCGAGGTCGCTGAACAGCCAGCGCACGCCGCCGATCGCGATCATCACCGCGATGTAGCGGAAGCTGTCCGCCGGGCTGAGGATTATATAACCCAGCGTCGCGCCGAGGAACGACGCAATCAGACCTTCCTTCGGAACAGCCGCCGTGAATGACGCGCCGAACGGAGCCAGAGTTCCGAGCACCGCACCGCGCGAGGTGAGCACGCCGCAGCTGAAATACAACGCCTGACGAACTGAGTATCTGAGAAAATTACCCTGTGCCGCGCGATGGCGGCGTAATGTTTTTGCGCTTTCCATGCTTTCAACTTCCTTTTAATGTTGTGCTTACATTATAGCAATTTGTCCGCAAGGGTTTTGTCACAGCTTGCATGAGAATTTTTCATTTCTTTTCTTGTATCCGAGGCTGATTTGGATTATAATGTAGCTATGCAGAAGAAAGGATTTGTGTTTATGATTATCATGTCGGTTGATTTGGGAAAGGCGAGAACAGGCATTGCGGTCTGCGATAAAACCGAGTTTTTGGCTTCGCCGTATACGGTAATTTTTGAAAAATCCCCGAAGGTGCTGCCGAACAAGGTTGCTCAGGCAGCTGAGGATGTCAAAGCAGAGCTGATTGTTGTCGGTCTGCCGAAGAACATGGACGGAAGCGAGGGTGAAAGCGCTCAGAACGCGAGAGCCTTTGCCGAGACCCTGCGCAAACTGACGGGTATCGAAACTGTTATGCAGGACGAACGCGGAACCACCGTTACGGCGCATAATTTTCTCAACACTACCAACACCCGCGGCAAAAAAAGAAAGAACGTGGTTGACGAGGTCGCGGCGACGATTATCCTTCAGGATTTCCTCGACAGCAGAAAAAACGCCTTAAAATAGCAAAAAACGTCCCGCAACCGGTGGTTGCGGGCATGTAAAGCGGAATGTATGGCGTTTTTGGCGGTTGCGTGATAGAATTAAGGCACAAACGAAGGAGGTAGAACTATGAATATTGAGACAGCAAACAGACTTTTGCAATACAGAAAGGAAAACAATCTGAGTCAGGAGGAGCTTGCCGAAAAAATCGGAGTGAGCAGACAGGCGGTTTCAAAATGGGAACGCGCAGAGGCGTCGCCCGATACCGACAACCTTATCCGCCTCGCGGAGATTTACGGAGTCAGCCTCGACGAAATGCTGACCGGCAAAAAAACTCAGGCAGAGCCGCAGGCTCAACCCGAACCCGAACCGCAGGCGGACGAAGCTAAATCCGAAGCCTTTGAGCCTGACCCCGACACAAACTATAAGAGATACGACAAGGTTTCATTTAAAAACGGAATCCATGTTGAGAGCAAGGACGGCGACAAGGTTCACATCTCCTACAAGGACGGCGTTAACGTCTACGAGAAGAACGGCGACAAGGTTCACGTTAGCTGGGACGGCATTCAGGTTGAGGAGAACGGCAAAAACCACATTTACACCGACGAGAACGGTCACGTCTACGTCGACGAGGAAATTCAGAACGCTCACTGGAGCAACTCACACTACAGGGTGCTGACCAGATTTCCGTTCTGGGCGATCGCGCTGATAGGCTTTTTGGCGTGGGGCTTCAGCGGAGCCTGCTTCGGCTGGGGTCTGAGCTGGATATGCTTCCTCTCCATCCCCGTTTACTACTCGCTGATCGATGCGATTTTCAAAAAGAATCCCTCGCACTTCGCTTATCCCGTTCTCACCGCAGCGGCGTACATCATCTTCGGGTATTTCGGAATCTGCGGCGGCTGGGCGTACGGCTGGATAGTCTTTATTACGATCCCGATTTACTACATCGTTTGCAGACTGATCAAAAAGGAAGAATAAAAAGCGCCGGCGGAACAGAGAAGCTTCCCATAATGTAAAAAAATAAGCCGCAGTCGGTTGACTGCGGCTTTGTGCTGCCGGTTTCAATTACTTGTGGATATAGTATGTACCGTCGTAGTTAGCGCCGAAGTTGTTAGCCCAGAACTCACTGCCGTTTACCTGATAGCATACAGCGTACTCGATGTTGCTGTTGGTAGCGTCATAGACAGTGGTTGTCCAGTTCTCGGTGCCGTTGGCGTTGGTGGAAG
>CACXAO010000049.1 GCA_902765625.1 uncultured Ruminococcus sp.
AAGAGTAGATTAATTTGATATGGGAGTGTTTGGAATGAATTATGATGAGCTTTTGAATCATATAAAAAGAATCCATTTTATCGGAATCGGCGGCAGCGGTATGTGTCCGCTCGCTGAAATCCTCAGAAGCGAGGGCTTTGAGCTGTCAGGCTCCGATATGAACGAGGGCGAAACGCTCGACCGCATTAAAAGCTACGGTATTCCCGTTTACATGGGTCACGCAGCCGAGAACATAAAGGGCGCGGAGCTTGTTGTTTACTCCGCCGCGATCAAGGAGACCAATCCCGAGAGAAAGGCCGCTTCCGAACAGGGTATCCCCTGCATCGAGCGCAGCGTAATGCTCGGCGTTGTCACCCGCCGCTACAAGAGAAGCATTGCCGTTTCGGGCACCCACGGAAAGACCACGACCACCGCGATGCTCTCGCAGATCCTCATCGGCAGCGGCTTTGACCCCTCAGCCATTATCGGCGGCAAGCTGCCCTTTATCGGCGGCAACAGCTACGTGGGTCAGAGCGATATCATCGTCTGCGAGGCGTGCGAATACGTCGACACCTTCCTCGAGCTTAATCCGTTTATCTCGATCATCCTCAACATCGACGCCGACCACCTCGACTACTTCAAGAACCTCGACAACATAAAGAAATCCTTTAAGAAATTCGCAGAGCTGACCACGGGTCTCCTCGTTATCAACGGCGACGACGAAAACACCCTCGACGCCGTAAAGGACGTTAAGCTCGACAAGATCACCTTCGGTTTCGGCGAGAACTGCGATTACCGCGCGGTCAACCTCAGCGCAGACAAGGGCGTTCACGAGCAGTACGACCTGTTCTGCAAGGGTGAAAAGCTCACGAGAGTCAAGCTGATCGTACCGGGCAAGCACAACGTTTACAACTCACTCGCCGCTGCGGCTACAGCTCACTACCTCGGCGCGACCGCCAACGAGATTTCCGAGAACCTCCACAAGTTCGGCGGCGTTCACCGTCGCTTCGAAATTCTCGGCACTCCCGACGGTATCACCGTTGCCGACGACTTTGCGCACCATCCCACAGAGCTTACCGCGACCCTTAACGCGGCTATGGACATGGGCTTCCGCAAGGTTTGGGCGGTATTCCAGCCGCACACCTTCTCGCGCACCGCGATGCTCCTCGACGACTTTGCCGAGGCGCTGAAAATCCCCGACGTCGCGGTCATCTCCGAGATCCTTCCCGTAAGAGAAACCAACACCTACAACATCTACTCGCGCGACCTCGGCGCAAAGGTTCCGAACTCCGTTTGCCTTGACACCTTTGAGGAAATCACCGACTACGTATGCAAGAACGCTCAGGAGGGCGATTTGATTCTCACTATGGGCGGCGGCAACGTCTACATGTGCGCAAACATGATTTACAAGCAGCTGCAGTTTATGGCTGAAAACAAATAATTTTCATGTCTTTCATAAGCAAACCGCACCACCGGAAATCCGATGGTGCGGTTTTTGTTTAAGGAGAATTTATCAAAAAAAGTGGAAAAAAGCGTTCTGCATAAATTAATTGAATGTTTTACCAGCCGAAGATCTGATTCCAGAGATCCTCGTTTGAACGGCGCTGGCTATAATCGTCGGAATTGGAGTCGGAGTTTCCGCTGCCGCTGTCGCTGAGCTTTGCCGAGGGCTTATACTCAGCGAGCGTGATCGAAATATCCTGAGTCTGTCCGTTGCGCTTAACGGTCAGCGTTACCGTGTCGCCTACCTTGTTGTTCTCAAGCGCCTTGCTGATGTCGCTCGAGCTTGAAACGGTTGTTCCGTTGACGGCTGTGATCATGTCGCCGCGCTTCAAGCCTGCGCTCTCGGCGTTGGAGCCTGTGTTGACAGAGAGAACATAGCAGCCGAGCTCGTTGACGCCGTAGTAGAATGCCGTGTCATTGGAGTTGATATCCACAAACTCCATGCCCAGATCGATCTTGCCGGTTACATAGCCGTAGTTCTGGAGATCCTTGATAACGTCGATAACGTTGTTAACGGGGATTGCGAACGCGATACCTTCTACCTCGGTTGCGCTGTCCTTGGCGTTGACAATACCGATAAGCTCGCCGTTAGCGTTGAAGAGACCGCCGCCGGAGTTGCCGGGGCTGATTTGCGCGTTTGTCTGGAGCAGGGTCATGTTCTTGTCCTCAATGGTAACCTCACGGGCAAGGGCGGAGATGATACCGTCTGTAACGGTGCCGCCGAGTGTGCCGAGAGGATTACCGATTGCGACAACATAATCGCCTACCGCGATGGATGAGCTGTCGCCGAAGGTCGCGGGTGTAAGACCTTCCGCATCTATTTTAAGAAGCGCGATATCATTGTCCGCGTCGCTGCCGATAAGGGTAGCGTCGTAGGTGGTAGAACCGTCGCGGAGTGTGACGGTAATGGTATTCGCGTTTTCGATTACATGGTGGTTGGTGACGATATAGCCGTCTGCCGAGATGATTACGCCGGAGCCTGCGCCCTTGGTTACATACTGACGGGCAAAGTTGCCGGTGACGGTACCCTCGGTTGCGATTTCAACTACGCTGTCCGCAGTCTTTTTAACAATGTCGGACGTGGTGGTTGCCGATGTTGAGGATGCGTTTGTTACTCCGCCGGAGCTGACCTGATTAATGGTCACGTTGCCTGCGGTTGTGGTGTTCATATTCTTTGCGAGATAACCTCCGCCGAAACCGAGCGCGCCTGAAGCAAAGATCGTAAGTGCAAGCATGCCTGCGATAAATCCGCGCGAAACGGGTTTTCTCTCTTTCTTCTTTTTGGGCACCGGCTCGACCTGCATACGGCGTGAGCTGTAGTGCGGATTTGTATTGTTCGCATACGAGCTTTGATATCCGCTGCCGTATGATGTCGCCGCGTTCTGCTGCGGCTGCTGATAACCGTAGCTTTGACGGCTGCTGTAGGGATTGTCGTAATTATTCGGGTTGTGAGCGGCATTGCTGTTGTTGCCGTTTATATATGAATAGCGGTATTCGCTGCCCGCTGCGTTCCATTCGTAGGAGCTTTCGGGAGCCGCCTTGGGTTCTTCGGAGCTTCCTGCGATATCCTCGTATGTCTGAGCCTCAACGCTTTCCGGTACTTCTTCGTTATTCTGTGCCGAATAGATATTTTCGGAACCGATGTCGGAGCTGTTGTCGGAAACGGGTATTTCATTCATTTCATTAAAATCATCATTATAGTCTTTCATTTTCTTATCCTCCTGACTATCTCAGCAGCTTGCGCTGTCGTTATCTTTATCGTGTCTATATAATAAAACCGCAAAGTGAAAACTGTATGAAATAAGCTTGAAAAAATACTGTGTTTTTTGAAATAAGCACTTTCACTTTTCATCATTCTGTAGTATCATAATACTAACGCTATGAACGGAGAACACCTCAATGAACCCCATCGCTCATATTTATAACGACTTTCCCACAAAATTCGGACTGCCGCGGCAAAGCGGAATGTCGGAAAATCTGATTTCGCGTATAATAATGGAAAAGGAATACCGCAATCCCGACGCCTTTCGCGGAATAGAGGAATTTGAATATCTCTGGCTTATCTGGCTGTTTGAGCCTATGGGAAAACGCGCATGGTCGCCCACCGTACGTCCTCCCAAGCTCGGCGGCAACAGGAGAATGGGTGTTTTCGCTACCCGTTCGCCAAACCGTCCAAACCCCATCGGTCTGACAAGGGTGCGGCTGATCTCGTTTGATTTGACCGACGCAGACGGCCCCGTTCTCACCGTTTCGGGCGCAGACCTTATGAGCGGCACCGCGATCATAGATATAAAGCCGTATCTTCCCTTTGCTGACAGCGCTCCAAACGCTGCCGCCGGAGAATACGGTCCCGACAAGCAGGAGCCTCTCGCGGTTGAGATTCCCAATGCGGTTTCGAATCTCTTTGACGAAAATCAGCTCGCCGCTCTCAGGGAAGCTCTCTCCTACGACCCTCGTCCCGGGTATCAGACCGACGAGAACCGCTGCTACGGCTTTGCCTACGGCGGCTACGATATCCGTTTCAGAGTCAGCCGCCAAACGGTCACAGTGCTCGACGCGGTCAAAGTCAATAATTCTTTAAATTGAAAAAACGCTGCCGGACAAAACCGACAGCGTTTTACTGTTTTCATTATACTGCGTATGAGGGAATAATCTTGTTCGCAGCCTTGCGCAGAGGTACGATAACAACAAGTACCACAGCCGCTGCGCAGCCGATTTGCACGATGTTTCCCGGAATCGACGCAAACGGCGCTACAAGGTTTTGGTAGATAACCGCCTCCGCTATGTAGTAGCCGACGATTTTGATCGCGCACGCTGCAACTATCGCGACTATGTACCAGCCGAATTTGTTTTTGCGCTCGCAGATCAAACCGACGACATATCCCATCAGACCGACTGTGACGAGCGTGAACGGCGCCCAGACTGTCCAGCCTGAGAGAAGGTCAAACAGCGCCATACCGATACCGCCCGAGATCGCGCCTACGCGACGTCCGAACAGGATCGCACCGATAAACAGCGGAACGTTTCCGAGGTGAATCAATCCTCCGTTCGCCGCGATCGGCAGCTTGATATTGATAAACGCCGTAAACACATAAACCAGCGCGGTCATAAGCGCGGTGATGGTCAGGAAAATTAATGATGAGTTTCTGTTTTGCTTTTGGGTCATAATGCTTCAATCCCTTCGTTGAGAATAACTGCATTTTACCCGAAATCTGTGCATATTTAAATACACAATTTTTGAAAATATTTAGTGCACAGATAGCAATGCTTCTTTATCAGGCAGGAATAAACGGAAGCTCGTATTCATCGGTAGCAATCTGAATCGATTCTTCTTGCTTTGACTCGGAAGAAGATGATTTGGATTCGCTTGATTTAGATGAAGAGCTGTCGGACTTGCCTGACTCGGAAGCCTCGCTCTTTTCGCTGTAATGCGAATCGGAGCCGCCGCCTTCGTTTGAAGAACCTGAATCATTATTATCTGCATTTCCGGAGCCTGAGTTGCCGGAAACATTTGAACCGCTGCCGCTGTTTTTCTTGTCGGCATCGGAAGAATCGCCTGACTTTGAATCGGACGAGCTTTTGGAATCCTTGGATCCGGACTTTGTTGTCGACTGAGTTGTTGACTGAGTTGTTGTATTAGCGTCGCTTTCCTTGGCTTCTTCACCGCAGGCAGACAGCATCATTGCACCCGCCGCGAGCATAACAATCAAAAGCAGCATTTTTCTTTTCATATCAAACAACCTCCTGTTTTGAGAGAAAATAGAAATACCAAAGACCTGATGATCTCGGTAATGCTATTATAATCAACTCTGCTGATTGTGTCAAGCAAAACTGAATCAAAATCAGAGGTTTGTCGCTTAACGAGCATGCTAAGATTACCGGTCTGAGTCAGTAACTGCGGATTTTATTTATCCAAGCGCCAAAGCCTGCAACGTGGAAGCCTGATATAATTTATTTGATCTCATTGAGGGATCCTTATTTCTAAACTCCGATAAATGCAGTTTGGATTTAATGGTTTTGCGCCTTTAACAATTACTATTATGCACAAAGGCTACGCTAAAAGACAATAGATTTTAGAAAATATGCACTTTTTCTGCAACTAACCCTTGGCTTTTGAAAAAACATATAGTATAATGAAAACAGAAAGTCTGCGCCTGCCACACGGGCGTTTGAAATAATGATTATTATCAGGAGGATAACATTATGGGATTATTCGGTAAAAAAGACAAAAAAGCTGCCTCAAATCTGAGCAGCAAAAGCCAATTGAAAATCGATGATAAAAAAGACGGAGCAGAATACACATTACTGCTTGAAGGAAGACTTGACACCATCACCTCTCCCTCCCTCGAAGCTAAGATCAATGAAGCGGTAGGCGACGCAAGTAAGCTGATATTGGACCTCGGAAGCTTGGACTACATCTCCAGCGCCGGACTGCGCGTTCTGCTCGGTGCGGCACAGGCTATGGACGGCAAGGGCGACATGATCGTCCGAAACCTCAATCAGTCTGTGCGTGAGGTCTTTGATCTTACCGGGTTCAGCAATTTGTTCAACATCGAATGAGACAGAAGGATGAATTTTACCCGAACGATATGGATGGCATAAAGCAGTAAGGAGAAAAACTATGATAGATCAAGCGATCGCCAACGGACTGTATCTGGAGCTGCTATTTGTAGCGATGAATCTGCTTGGTATCCTACTTATTAACAATCTCATGTTATACAAGCAAAAGGTCTTTGGGCTTATTTCTCTTATGCTGATCTCAGGTGTAGTTATGTGCGTGCTTGAGATTGTGTGAACCTTCGTCGACGGACATCCGGACTTTACAATTCTTTCTTACTTAGCGGCAGGCGGTTATGCTGTTTCCCTCATCATTTTTTCCGCTTTCGTAAACCTGTATTTGATTGATCGCTTTGGCATAAAACTGAAGATAATCCCGCTCATTCTCATTTATGCGCTGCCTGTGGCGATAACGGTTCTGCTGTGCGCGACTACCCCGTGGACATATCTGATGTTCCGTGTGGACGAAAGCGGAAACGTGCTGACGATGGAGTTTTTTGAAACTGTATTTCACGGTATCGTATATCTTTACATTTTCTCTCCCTTGCTCATTGCGGTCTACTTCCTGACGATCGGCAAGAAAAGGAAACCCGCAGGAGGCGAAATCCCATTAAGCATATTTGTTTTCGGAGCTATTGCGCCTTTTCTTTACTGGCTGCAGCTGTTGCTTCTCGGTGACGGCGCCGATGTTTATGAAACAACGTCCATACCTGTCTCGCTGGCGCTTGTGTATCTTGTGACCAACGTCAGTACCCATAGTCTTTTTGAAAACCCGCGCCAAGGTGGAGGCTACCGAGGCTGATCTGCGTGTCGGTACCGAAATCCAAACCGGCAGTTTGCCCACGGACTTTCCGGATCGTCCGGAGTTTGAGATATTCGCTTCGATGGATCCGGCAAAGGAGGTCGGCGGAGATTTCTATGACTTCTTCATGATCGACGACGATCACCTTGCGATAGTGATCGCAGACGTATCCGGAAAGGGCGTTCCGGCGGCGCTGTTCATGATGTCGTCAAAGATTTATATCAACGACCATGCCATGATCGGAGGCACTCCGGCAGAGATTCTCGAAAGAGTCAACAAGCTGGTATGCGCCAATAACAAGGCGCATATGTTTGTGACGGTCTGGCTGGGCATACTCGAGATCAGCACAGGCAAGCTCACCACCGCAAGCGCAGGTCACGAGTATCCGATGATCAACATAAACGGCAAATACGAGATGCTGAAAGACAAGCACGGTCTGGCAATCGGAGCGATGGACATTGCCAAGTATAAGAATACCGAAATACAGCTTAAAAAGGGCGACAGTATATTTGTATACACCGACGGCGTCGCTGAGGCGACTGACGCGAACAACGAGCTTTTCGGCACAGACCGCACCGTTGAAGCCCTCAACGCGATTCCCAAGGGCGCTTCGCAGAAGGAGGTGCTTGCCGGCGTCCGCGTTGCTGTCGACGCCTTTGTAAAAGAAGCGCCTCAATTTGACGACCTGACGATGGTCGGCTTGAAATACTTCGGACCCGAATCCATCGCCGGAGGTGAGGAAGAATGATGCAGGAGCTTATCGTTGAAGCTGACAGAATGAATCTCCCTCAGGTTCAGGCGTTCATAGATGAACAGCTCGAAGAGGTAGGCTGTCCGATGCCGGCACAGATATCGATCGACATAGCAGTTGAGGAGCTGTTCGTCAACATCGCTAGCTACGCCTACGGCAACGGGAGCGGAAAGGCTGTGGTTCAGGTCACCGTGCATGAAGATCCGCTTTCTGTTGAGATAACCTTTATCGACAACGGTGCGCCATACGATCCGCTCGCAAAAGCCGACCCCGACACCACGCTTTCCCTCAAGGAGCGCAAAAAAGGCGGACTGGGAATCTTTATGGTCAAGAAAAGCATGGATAATGTGAGCTATGAATACAAGGACGGAAATAATATCCTTACCATCAAGAAAAACCTGAATTGACAGGACTGAAATATGCGGTTGCCGATACGCAACAAGATTTTTGAATGAGAGGCATAACGTCTGATTCTGTTCATGTTCAAAAAGAAAAGAGGCGGTTTGCATACAGCGTTAAAATTGAGCGCCTCGGCCGCCGGAAATGAGCAGTGCCGTCGCTGAAATTGAGCGTGTGCGTCGGCCAAATTGTGCGGTGCCGTCGCGCGATTGCGCATTGACAATTTGGCATGCGCATATTACAATAAAAGTGCTTTACTCACAGGAGGATAGGGCAACGCGGAGGAGCGACCCGAGCGCTTGTGAGGTCTCGCGAGTGATGGGCGATGTCGGTTTTGCCGGCACCGCCTTTTCATCACTCGGAAATCAAAGCGATAAACCTCGGGTTCGGGCAGAGCCCGATGAACCGCAGGCTCCTTTAGCTCTCTTTGTCGATGCTGAAAAATAAGATGGCTGACAACATTTTTGCGCTCATCTTCTTGAATATAATGGAGATTGTCTATCAAAAGCAGCGAGAAAAATTGCTTGCTTTGAACGCAAAGAATAACCTCAGCTGCGACGGCAGATGTCAAGCCGGTTGCAATTACAGATAATATCATTAATGCAGATAACAGTAGTGCAGTAAACTTGCTCATTCTTTTTATCATAAAATCTCCTCTAAGCAATAATAATATTTGGTTATATCAGATCACTATTAACATTACTCCGCAATCCAAAAATACACTCGCCAATCTGTCAATATTGCACATAACCGTTGTTACCGAAAAATATACGTGAGGGAGATATAATCCGCTTTGACTCAAACAGCTGCTTTCTGAGCGCGGAGGAAACAGACCGCCGCCGTCAGAAGATGCAGAAGCTCATGGACAGGCTTTTTACAGACGAATAAATCGAAATAATCCCGGAATTCAGGCACACTGGATTTCGGGATTTGCTACAGTCTAAGCGGCAGCTGCACACTTATCCCGCCCGCATATTTGTGATTTTCAATTTATTCGTTAAATAATGACATAATCAGAGAATTAACAAATGCACAGAAAGAATTGACTTTTTGCCAAAATTTTGTCAAAATAAAATAGGGCATATTTTTTAGCTATAAGATAAAAAATTACTCCATAATAAGCTAAAAGGGCTGACTTGATTATTCCTGCACGTTACGTAGTGCAGAAACTTAGACGAGCAGCCGCTTTTTACAAATCGTCAAAACACAGGCGTATTCTGCGGAACAGCTCTGTTACGCGAGTGCGTTTGAAAGTAAAGGAGGATAATATGAAAAAATTTGCAGCCATTTTGCTCACCGTGAGTATGATCGTTACCCTTATGACCGGCTCTTTGGTGAGCGCGAACGCATATTCAGACGATTCTGCCGCCGTAGGTACGGGAGATGGAAGCTATGCGCCTGTTAACTCGATATTTCTCCATGACGCAGGCAAAGGCGAAACCTTATTAGAAGGCGGTTCGGCAGAAATGGAACGTGTTTCGGAAACCCTGTTCCGTTACACCTTCAAAGACCTGAAGCCCGACAGCCGCTACGGTTTTCACTTCTACATCAATAATGATATCAATGATCGCTTTGGCAGGGGGGCAGATCTTACAAACTACGGTTTTGATGTGCCGATTCGGGTAATTCACTATCCCTATGGTGAGAGACCAAGTGCCATTGAGATCAATCTTACGGAAAATAACATTACTATAACCGCCGGACGGGTATTCGTATGACGCTACCGTTAGTTTAGATCTTTCAAATTATGATGCGAACAACCCATATGACCTGGACGGCTTCGCGGAGTACACCATTTCGCTGCAGCGCAAATACCGGATCAAAAACGCCTTTGATTGGGACATCTTCTGCAACCGCATCACTGATGAAGAAACGTATAACCACTTCCTGAACGATACCATCTATCTCGAAGACGATATCGCCGTTAAGCAAATGGCAGGCACAGATACTCATGATTTCGGCGGTTCGTTTGACGGACAGGGACATATGCTGACGTTCAACTGCAAAGACAGCGATGACTACATTGCTCCGTTCAGTTATTGCGGCAATAACAGAGGTGTTTCTGACGAACCCGTTACGTTCAAGAATCTCGTTGTTAAGAGCACTATTATGAACAGCGGCACACACGCTTCAGGACTGATCGGTCAGTGCAGAGGTACGGTGAAGATTGAAAACTGCACGGTGAATATTGACATTGATACCACTCAGGAATTTGCTGCGGGATATGTCGGCTCATTCAAAAAAGGAAAGCTCGACATCGTCGGCTGCACTGCCGAAGGCAGCATCTATACCTCAGCGATGTATGCGGCAGGATTTGTGGCAGAGACAAACGCTACATGTACTCTCACAGATTGTCTCAGCAGTGTTGCGATTTACAGCAGTGTGATCGGTGACGGCTCACACGGCGGCTTTGTCGGACTTCAGACTAACCGTTCCGGTCCTGCAGTCTTGATCGAAGGCTGTGCTTTCAACGGAAGTCTCCTCGGAAACGGAACGAACTGCTGCGGCGGCTTTGTCGGCTGGTGTAACAATTCCATCTATCTCCGCAACAGTATTTTTGCTCCTGCCGTGGTAACTGTCGGCAACAAAGACAGCGCCATGTTTGTCCGCGGCGGCGCAACTACCTCCTTCAACTGCTACTACATCTATGCGCTCGGCACAGATTCCGGCAATCAATGCACTCAGGGATATGCCGTTACCGCCGGTGAGAATACGACGGTCAATCCCGGCGGCAGCGTAGATCATTACGAAACAAGCAAAATCAACACATCAGGCAAGGGCATTCAGTTTGATGACGTGGTCTATGCCGGCGCAAATGAAAATATTTCTCTCACACTTCTCAACACCCCTCCGGAAGAAATGGTTTTATCCGGCTATTCGGTGGATAAAGGAACACTCACAGGTACCGAAAATCCCTATACGCTGACAATGCCCTCCCAAAATGTCGTCGTAACGGCAAACTTTGTTGAAAAACCGAAGAAGGTCGGCGACGTCGATCTTGACGGAGAAGTTACGATTCACGACGTCACGGAGATTCAGAAGTATATTGCGAAGTTGGTAAAATTTAATGAAGAACAGCTCGCGCTGGCGAATACCAACGGAGACAGTTCGATCGACATTTGCGACGCAACGTATTTGCAGATGTATCTTGCCGAACTGATTCCGGAGCTGTCCTAGCCGACTCCGCCGGAAAACTTGTCGGCAGCTTTCACTGCCGTCAAGCCGTTTGCATAATACTTAAAAAAATAGGGCACCCACCGAATCGTGAGTGTCCTATTGCTTTACTTATTGATACTGAGTAAACGCTCAATAATCACCCCCAGACATAAAACGAACCCTCCGCAGTAAGCAGAGGGTTCGCGTGCATATATTTTGCGCCGTAGGCTCGGCAGCAAATCCGGTCGGCAGAGCGTATTGCACCAGCTCCGGCTGAGACATAGCCGGTTGTACCGTTCCGAACTGAGTTTGCTTGATCGCTGCTTCTCTGAGTCTGCGCAACCAGTAGTAATATGTTTTGGTTGCGATTCCCGCCTGTTTACAAAACGCTTTGACGCTCAGCCCGCTGTCTTCACGCTCCTGCACCATCGCGCTCCATTGATTCAGCCTGACCAGCTGTCGTATTTCCATGATCTCACTCATGTAACCACCCGCTTCCGCCTTTCTCAAATAGTGCAATTTTCTCCATTGCACCTTTTGGGACTGTGTTGCCCGGTTACATTATCTCATGTTTGACCGCGCTTGAACAGAGTGTCGATTATTGAGCGGTTAGAGCGGATAGGAATACTCAGAGCAGTTCTTTGGCCGCAGCTTGCCGAAGCTGATGCCGTGGTTCTCGACATATCGCCGTGCCTGATTCCATAGTCGGAAATCTGCTGTCAGCAAATACAGCGCCGCGACCAACGCAAAGTTCTTTCTGTCATACTG
>CACXAO010000050.1 GCA_902765625.1 uncultured Ruminococcus sp.
TTACAGACAGCAGGTCAGAGAATTGCTGTATAAAGTGCTGAACAGAAGAAGTGAAAAGAAAAGCTATACAAGAGAGGGCTTTATAGAAATGATGAAATATTACACTCTTGCAAAGCCGAAAATCTACTACAGCTTATTTTGATGATGTGAATTTTATTATGAAGAGCCGTATGCGGGAAAACTGCACGTACGGTTCTGTGAGGGGCTTACATTGTGAGGTGTAGGTCTACTCGACTGTGGAGGAACATCAATGAACGAAAATAAGAATAACAAGAACAAGAAGAACGGCAATAATTCATCCAGACTTGCGATTGGTATGTGTATAGGAATTTCGATCGGGACAGCTATCGGAGTGGCAACGCACAATATCGGATTGTGGATGCCCATCGGACTATCTGTTGGGTTGTGTCTTGGTTTGGTGCTGCGTCATAACAGTGAAAATGATAATGAGGATGGCACGGACGATAAGCAATAAGCATGTTCCCGTTTGGCTGCCGGGGCTCCCGGCAAATTCTGATTTATCTCATTTACTATTATAGCAATCGCAGGCAGCCCTTTTTACGAGGTTGCCTGTTCTTTTATTCCCTGAAACGAATCGCAAACTACGATTTTCTCCTGTTTTCTATATAATATGTATAATATTATTATTAATTAACAGATTAAGGAATGGAATTTATGGCGAAAACAAAAAGAGCTGAATCTAGATGCAGATATTTAGTTAGAAAGATTGCTACTCAAAAGGGATGGGACGTTAGGCATCCTCAAAAAGGCGGACAATTTCTTGAGGAACAGGAAATAGAAGATTATTTTAGTGATTCAGGTTTAGGAAAAACGAAGCCTGATTTTTTGGTATGCAATAATTTTCAGCCTTTAATTGTTGTCGAAGCAAAAAATGAGAAAAATAAAATTGATAATGCAATAAATGAAGCTATAGATTATGCTGAAGCAATAAATAATTATGGAAAATATACAGTTAATATAGCAGTTGGAGTTGCAGGTGAAGAGGATAACGGCTATTTATTTAAAACTAAAATCTATGATGGTAATGGGACTTCTATATGAAGCATTTATAAGGTATGGATATGATAATAACTCTTGTTAAGTCGATTCTTAGAACTGCTGTAAGTATTGATGAAATCGCAGATGAAGTATTGCCGACTTTTCCGAATTATACAGATCTCCCAACAATGCTATATGGAAAAGAAGATGCTTTAGAGTCTTATTTCTACGTTAAAGGTGGAAAATCAAGCGGTGAAAGCAATTATAATGAAGGCTCCTGCCCATATGTTTCATCTGGAGATCCTTTAAATAGTATTATTAGGTTGGTATCAGACGTTGAAGGAGAAGTATTTGAAGAAGGTGCTATAACAGTTACCTGCTTTGGACGAGCTAGCATTCAACCGTGGAGATTTATGGCTCGTGGAAATGGCGGAAGCGCAGTACGAGTTTTAATCCCAAAATATAGAATGTCTTTTTCAGAATTAGTCTGGTTTGCCGCTCAAATAAATATGCAGCGATGGAGATTCTTTTATGGAAGAATGGCTATTGCAAAAAGACTAAAAAAGATTAGATTAGTTGCACCAGAATCACCAATAAAAGATGATGATAAATCAATTTCAGAAAAAATTGCAGAATTATCAAAAAAGATAGCAGATATTTTGATCGAATAAAAAGCCATACATACAGAAGTAGAATTGATTATAGATTTTTACCGACGTTTCATCTATAGAATAGAGTATATGATGAAGGTCGGCAAAGAAAACGGATATGATTTGATTTCCTTTATGGGACCGTAATCTGCTGATCTATTAGCAAAACCGCGATTTTGTTCATAGACATAATTGTATCGGTATGGTATAATTTTTGTAAAAATACAGGGAGTGTCTGCCATGTCAAACAAAACCGCCGTCGCCGCTGACGAGCGCGACCGCAAAATAATACGAACCAGCATTATCGGTATTCTCGCGAATATCTTTCTTGTGGCTTTCAAGGCCTTTATCGGTCTGACCTCTAACTCAATCGCGATCGTGATGGACGCGGTCAACAACCTCTCTGACGCGGCAAGCTCCGTTATCACAATCATCGGCACAAAGCTTGCGCGCAAGGAGGCTGACAAAAAACATCCCTTCGGCTACGGCAGGATCGAGTACCTCAGCGCAATGGTTATTTCGGTGCTCGTGCTCTACGCCGGTATTACCGCGTTTATCGAGTCGGTCAAGAAAATCATCACCCCCGAAACGCCCGACTACTCCCCTGTTGCGCTGATTATCGTCGCGGCGGGCGTCGTCGTCAAAATCGTTCTCGGCTTGTATGTGAAGAGCGTAGGCAAAAAGGTCAACTCCGACTCCCTTATCAACTCAGGTCAGGACGCGACCCTCGACTCGATCATCTCAGCGTCAACTCTTGTTGCGGCTGTGGTTTACATCTTCTTTAATATCTCTCTCGAGGCGTGGCTCGGCGCGGTGATCGCCTTGGTCATCATCAAATCGGGCGTTGAAATGCTCAGGGACACCCTCTCGAAAATTCTCGGCGAGCGCGCTGACGCGGAGCTTGCAACCGCTATCAAGAAAACGATAAACACCTTCCCGGAGGTCAACGGCGCTTACGACTTAGTTCTTCACAACTACGGTCCCGACTCGTTCAACGGCTCGGTGCACATTGAGGTTGCCGACACCCTGAGCGCAGAGCAGATCGACCGTCTGACAAGGAAGCTGACCGCCGAGGTTTACGAGAAGAACGGCGTGATTCTGACGGCGGTGGGCGTTTATTCCTCAAACACGAAGGACAAGGACGCGATCTCCGCGAGAAAACGCATCAGCGAAATCGCGCATTCGCACGAGCACGTTATGCAGATTCACGGCTTTTATTTTGACAAGGAGGAGAAATCGATCCGCTTTGACCTTATCGTCAGCTTTGACGCAAAAGACCGCGGCGCGGTTTGCAGGCAGGTGCAGGCTGAGGTTCAGCAGGCGTTCCCCGATTACAGGCTCGAGGTTGTGCTCGACACGGATTTCAGCGAGGCATGATTTTTTCAGAAAGCGAACGGTCGCCCGGCTTGGGCGGCTGTTTTTTATGCGCGAAAGTTTTGCGTAAAACATTGCCATTTGAGCGCAACTGTTTTATAATAGAAATCAGAAAATGAAAAGCGGGTGACGGCTTATGTATCGGATTTTACTTGTTGAGGACGACAAAAACATCAGGGCATTGATTGTGAATTATTTTACCAAAAAAGAGCAGGGAGCTTTTACGGTTGACGTTGCCTGCGACGGTCAGTCCGGCTTGGAAAAGGCGTATGAAAACAACTACGACTGCCTGCTGCTCGACGTTATGCTGCCTGAGCTTGACGGCTTTGAAATCTGCCGCGAAATGCGCAAAAACAGCGACGTGCCGATTCTCTTTATCACCGCGCGAACCGACGAGTCCGACATTCTCAACGGCTACGCGCTCGGCTGCGACGACTATGTTATCAAGCCGTTTCCGCTGCCCGTCCTGT
Source organism: uncultured Ruminococcus sp. (assembly GCA_902765625.1). GTDB lineage: Bacteria > Bacillota > Clostridia > Oscillospirales > Acutalibacteraceae > Ruminococcoides. The sequence goes on from CACXAO010000050.1 coordinate 3,494, forward strand.
ACGAAAAGGTCAACGCGCTGATAAAGCGCTCCAAAGGTCTGGTGCGCTCAAAGGTTTTCGTCTCGGGCAAGCTTTCGCTCAATCCAAACAACGGAATCGTCATCTGCGACGGCGAGGAGGTCAAGCTCACCGCGCGCGAATACGCTATTTTGAAGGTGCTGATCGAAAACAAGGGGATCATCATCAGCCGCGAAAAGCTGATGGACATGGTTTGGGGCTACAACAGCGGCGCCGACGAGAGGGTTCTCGACACGCATATGCGTAACCTCCGCAAGGCGCTCGGAAGCTACGGCAAACAGATAAAAACCGTGATTCGCCGCGGATACAAGATTGAGGACTGACGATGGAGAAACGACTGAAAAAGCAGCGCAACCGCCTGTTTTTGCGCGTAACGCTGATTTTGCTCGCGGTATGGCTGACCGTCTCGGCGACCTACTGCGTTATTCGCCTCTACAGCGAAAAGAACAGCGTTCAGCAGCAGGAGCTGTCTGACTTTGCCTACACCAAGCAGATAATCGCCTCGGGAATGGGCTTCAACAGCATGATAAACGCCGTTATTCTCGACCACAGCCTGCTAAAATCCGAAAACTTCGACCTCAACAGTAATTTTGACAGCCAAATTATCGTTACCGACCTGAGCAGCGACAAGGTGATTGCCGATACCGCCAAAAAAATCGGCGTTGAGTACGAGATAAAGCTTAGCGAAGAATCGACAATTCCCGTTTACGGTCTGGTCGACTGGAATTTGATTCACAACGCACTGAGCGCCGAGCAGATTTATACAATCAGCGACTACCTCACCGCAGAGCGCGACGACGGTTTGCACTACGAGCTTGTTTGCACGAAGTTCTACATCCGCTACATCGAGTTTATTCCGATCGAGCTTAAAATCGTGCTGACAGAAGGCGGAAACGAGTGGTTCATTTCGGACGAGATCATCGAAACCTTTGCGCTCGACAAAAACCTCAGCGACGGCGACGAGGAGTATTTTGAATGCGGCAATATGCGGCGCAACACGATTCCGAACGACTTTATTCTCAACGGCTACTACAACAACGACTACATCAGCAGTCTTACAGCCGCGCAGCAAAAGCAAGCCTCAACCACTGTCACCACGGGCGCGTTTGAGTACATCTTTTACGCCTCGGATTATCTGTACTACAGCGATCAGAGCAGCTCGATTTTTATTCAGTACGCAAAGCAGGTCAATCTGCTTAAAAACTGCGGCAGGGATTTGATTATCGGCGTTTCGATCACCTTCGTGTTCTTGCTGACTATCGCGCTGATTCTCTGCCTTATGATCTGGACGATGGTCAAATCGCAGATTTTGCAGGAGCAAAAACGCGCCGACATGACAGGCGCGCTGGCGCACGATATCAAAACTCCGCTCTTCGTAATCAGCGGCTACGCCTACAGCCTCAAGGAGGATATCGACAGCGGCGAACGCGACGAATACCTCGACAACATCATTGAACAGACCGAGAAAATCAACTCTCTCGTTCACAATATGCTCAACCTGAGCAAGCTTGATTCGTATACGATAAACCTGAACCGCAGCGATTTTGACCTTTATGAGTTGACAGAGGAAACCCGCAGCGCCTACACCTCGCTGCCCGACGGAAGGTCTATTTTGCTCACTCACAGCGGCGGGAACACGATCAACGCCGACGCAGAGCTGATCAAAACAGTGGTACAGAACCTCACCGACAACGCGGTCAAGTACTCAAAACCAAAGAGCGAAATCAAAATCGATCTGACCGACAAGACGCTTCGTATCTCAAACCCCAGCGAGAACCTGAGCAAGGCGGAGCTGAGACAAATCTGGCAGCCGTACGTCCGAAAGGACAAAAGCCGCAGTAAAAAGGGCAACGGACTCGGTCTGTCGATCGTAAAATCTATTCTCGACCTGCACGGTGCAAAATACGAGGCTCAGATGAAGGACGGAGAATTTGTCTGCACCGTCGTTTTCCCGTAAATACATAATAAAGCTCCGGAATAAAACGGGCTGCCGCGAACCGTTTGGCTGCGGCAGCCCTTTTGCTGCGTTTATTTTTTATCGGTTAAATGCTTACGGCTTTTGGTACACGATTGTCGAACCGCTGTGGTTGTAATCGCTGATGGTGTTGCCGTTTTTGTCGAGCGCGCGGACGGTATAGGTCTCGCTTCTGCCCTGCTTAACCGCTGTGTCGGTCATTGCGGTGCCGGTCACGTCGGTTTTGAACGAGCGCCACTCGCCGCTTGAGTTCTTGTAATAAACCCTGTATGTCGATACTCCGCTGATTTTGTTCCATGTGATCTTGATTCCGTCGGAGGTGTTTTTCAGCGAGGTGATATTGGGAGTTGCCACGCCGTATACCGTGCTGCTGCCGGCGGAAACGTAGCCGCTCATTACATCGCCCTTGTAGTTGACGGCTCTTACGGTGTAGGTTTCAGACCTTCCGTATCTTACGGCCTTGTCGACCATCGAGGTACCGGTCACGTCAGTGCTGAACGAACGCCAGTCGCCGCTTGCGTTCTTGTAGTATACCCTGTACTTAGCCGCGCCGTAAACCGAGTTCCACTTAATGGTAATTCCGTTTTCGTCCGAGGTAAGAGAGGTAATGCCCGGGGTTGCGATGCCGTAGGTTGTGCTCCAGCCGTCAGGATCGTAGCCGCTGATCACTCTGCCGTTCTTGTCGAGCGCGCGGATAGTGTAGGTCTCTTTTCTGCCGTATTTAACGCCGGAGTCGGTCATCGAGGTGCCGGTTACGTCGTTGCTGAACGAGCGCCACTCGCCGTTTGAGTTCTTGTAGTAAACTCTGTACTTCTGAACGCCGTATACGGGATACCATTTGATCGTGATGCCAGAGGCGTTTGACGTGAGCGAGGTGATCTCAGGCACTTCGGCAGCGTAGGTGCCGTACCAGCCGGGGCTGTAGTAGTCGCTTGTGTAGTTTCCGTATCTGTCAATACATCTTACGGTGTAGTTGTAGGTCTTTCCGAAGCTGACAACGGTGTCGGTAAGGTGCGTCGAACGGGTATCGCCGAGACGTTTCCAGCCGTTGCTTCCGCGGTAAAATACTCTGTAGGCGTATGCGTCCGAAACACCTCTCCAGTAGATTTCGATTCCGTCTTCAGTCGAATATAAACCGCTAATCATCGGATAATCGGCTTCAGGCTCATCGCGGACATTAGCCACGGTAGTCTTTATCAGGTTTTTGAAATATGCGTCGTCAGCAGGGTCGGAACAGCTCATCACCTTATTGCCGAGATTTCCCATCGGATCCCAGAAGGTCGGAGCCATATCTTTCTGAGGAACAGCGAACTTTGGCTGCTCCACCATAACCTTCATAACGGGGTCGTTTGTGACGACAGACGAGCTCTGTACATTCTTGTTTGTAGGCGCCCAACTTAAAATTCTGCGCAAACTGCTTCTGGCAGGTCTCGCCCGAGAGGTAATTTGCAAGCATCTGAGCTGACGCGGGATAATCTGACGCTGATTTTACGCAGATACATGTGTAGCCCTGCAGCGGAACCATCTGCTTCTTTTTACCATTGACGGTAATTGTCGGAAGCTTGGCTGCTCCGAAGTTGCTGCCCAGCGCGTCCTCGTCCGCGCTGCGGTTCCATGTACCGTCAATAGCTGCGCCGACGGTTTCGGTTACAAACCCCGATGCTGCATGGTAAACTTCACTGTCGGTTCCCTAGCTTTGTTTACTTATTTGTGCGGCAAAATCAATACTCCGTTCTGAGGGAGTCTACGTTGTACCTCTCCTTGAACTCCTGCTCGTCTTTCGGCGTGCGGATAAGCATTACCTCGGTGAAGTGACCGTCCCTTTTATCCTTAAAGCCCGCCACCTTCTCGCCCGTGCAGATCGAGCTGCGGATCACGGCATAATGCGTTTCGGGGTTGAAGGGAGAAGCGTCGAACCGACTGCCGTGTGACTTTTTTTGCTTGTCAAAACCGAAAATACCGTGTTTTTTCATACCTCGTTCCTCCGTGAAAATGGTTTTGCTGTTATTTCTCAGATAAGAGCAAGCCTCAATGTCGGTAGTTCTCTCGAAAGTGATGTTCGAGAAATATATACGATTATAGCACATTTAGTGCATTTGGGTCAAGAATATAATGGAATTATTGATTTTTTAAGTCAAGTTGTAAAAGCGGTAATTTGAAAAATTGCAGCCCGGAAAAAATTACTGCTTTTTCCGATACAGTTAATGAACTAAAAAGTGGATAACAGAGAAAAAATCCCGCCACTTTCGTGACAGGATTTTCGGCGTTTGTCAATGCTGAGCGAAAAAGATGGATTTTCTGAAAAGTGCTGTGGGGTAGTGAACCTACGTCTATATAATCTATTTCTCAATCGGCAGGCTGTTTCGCAGTCTTTATTTCTTCCTTGGCGGCTGCCGAACCGCAGGCATTAACGATCACACGCGTTGAATTATAATAAATCGTCGCTAGCGCCACTCGGAACGACATATTCTCCTTTTTCTTTATCATTTACTGTGGAAACGCGTTGTCGACGACCTGCGAGATATGCGTTCTGTCGTACATCCGCGCGTTGGAGAGGTAGATATCCGGCCGGACGCCGTTGTCCACAGTTTGGATCTGACCGTTCCGGCGCGTCACCAGCACGTTGTTGCTCGAGTAGCGGAAACAGCTGCCTGCGGCGGTCGAACCATATCCGATCAGCGCCGCTCCGCCGCCCGAGGTCTGTCCGAGCATCAGCACGTCGGGATCGAGGTATTTCAGATAGCAAGGCGCCGCGTTGCCGCAGGAGAAGGAACAGTCGGAGGTGATAACCGCGATATTGTAACCCTGCTCCCGCAGGCTCTTGTCGTTTTCGTCGATGACGCTGTCAAAGTTGAGGTCAAACTCCAAAGCGACGGTCTGCAGTGAGCCGGTGGTGGAATAGCATATCTCTACCTCAGATTTGCCGATGACAAAATCGAGCATCCACAATAGCGCGGGTACCGCGCCGCCGGTGTTGCAGGACAGGTCAATGACGATATTTTTGACGTCGCTGTCCTCGTTTTTCAGGTGCTTATACGCGTCGTAAAGGATGCAGATCGTGTCGCCTCTTGTCCACCTGTCGAGCGTCGGTTCGGGATAATAGGTAGAGCCCGGGAACATGGAGACTGAAAATTCGTCAAACGTGATGAAGGCGGTATCGCCGACACGCTGATAGGTTTGTAAATACCCGTTCTTTTCGCGGCGGAGCTGCTGCTGCCTGTCGGACGTGCTCAGCCTTGCCGCGTAGCTTGAGGCAGCGTATAGCGAGCTGTCCAACAGCGAACCGTATTTCAAATAGTCAAAAAACGGCGATGGCGTAATATACAGCGAATGGATGTCGGCGAAGTAACGGTTGATCAGCGTCACAAGCGCCGTGTCCATGCGCACAGCGTCACCGGACAGCAGCTCCTTTTTCAGACCGGTCTGCTCAAAGTAACTGTCGAAATCCGTGATCTTGTGGCTTTCCTTCAGCCCGTAATTCGCGTCCATGGCAGCGCACAGCTCGTAGTAATTGACCCTTGTGAGCGCCTCGGTCAGACCGCTTCCGCCCGTATTGAAGTATTCCTCGCCGTCCCCGGTCAGCTCGCCCGTCGTCTCGTCGTATAGGGAGTCGAGCCACGTATACCGGAAAAGACAGTTCCCGTTGTAGATGATGCGGTACGGATCTGCCGCCGGATAGAAGAAGTCCGTAACGGTCGCGAGAGGAATGTAAATCTCGCCGTCCTGCATAAGCATGGGGATAGTGCCGTAACCCATCTGCAAACAAAAGCTGTTTTCGGAAACATATCGCGACTGCGGCAGCACCTTGACAAACTCATGCTCGCGGTTTGCTTTTTCGCCGATGCCGTCCAGCATATCCGGCGCGTCCTTATCGCCTGTTGAGTTGAACAGGATGTAGTCCGAGAATGTGATTGTTTTGGCGTTGTAATCGAACTCCACAGTGATGTTGTTTTTCGTCGTCAGCACAACAACGGTGCCGTCCCCGTTGCGGTCGCTGGTTATAGTCTCTTTTCTCGATTCCTTCTCCACTGTCTGCCGGACGAAATCGGTGTCAACAAAGGGAACACCTTCGTATTTCGTTGAGAACCACAGCGGAACCGTGGCGTCCGAGCCTGCGCCCGGGTCGCTGACGTCCTTTTTTAGCAGGATGCCGTCCGTGCCTTCGTCAAGCGCCTCACCGACCGACGCGCCGGTAGGTATTTCTGCGGCGTATTTCTGGATCATCGTCGCGTCCTCGATGTTGATGGCGTTACCGGTGATCATCGACGCCACCGTCTGCCGGGTGTTGAAAGTGACCTCCTCCGCCGCGTACCGCTGGATCAGCGTCGCGTCCTCGATGTTAACCACGCCATCGCTGTTCGCGTCGCCGAGGATCAGCGGCTCCACCTGCGCGCCGTGAGCCGCCGTCGGAACTGCGCACAGCATACTCGCCGCCAGCAATGCTGCGATGATCGCCCTGCCGTTTTTTCTTTTCATAAGCTGCCTCCCTTGTTCTCCGGTATTTATTCGTTTTCATAATAGCATATTCCCCGCCGGAAGTCCATACACACCGGAAAGATTTCACCGTCTGCTTTGCTTATTATTTCTATTTTCTTAAAAGATTTCATTTGCTCCAACTTTTATTTTGTAGTAAACTTTTGTCTGATACTAAACAAGCCAAAAACTGAGACTGATAATTCGGAATTGCGGGGTTCGGATTCCATACTTTTTTCTGTTTGGAACCCGTTTTTTCACTTTTTTGAAATCATGTCCGAAAAAATCTTCCAACACAGAAACGCGGAAACCCGCATAAAACCTATATAAAATCAAACTACCTGCCAAATCCAAGCCCCTGTGGGGTTCAGATTTCAGCAGGTAGTTCACAATCAAATCAGAATTCTTGAAATCATAATAAACAGGAACATGGCTGATAAAACAACCACGTCCCTGTTTTTCTCTTTTCTGTCGCTGTTTAATTCACAATAGGCTGTTCAGCCTCAGTGTCTTCTTCGCTGTCCTGATTGTCGGTTTCCCCGAGCAATTCTTCAAAGGTGCTGCGGGAAACACATTCGCCGGATACTACGTTTACGAAAACCTGGTGGCTGCCGCCTGAACCGTCGACAACGGTAACACAGGTGAATTTGTTTTTACCGACTTGGACGGTTTCGCCGACAGTGGTATTGACGTTCGGGTCGTCAGAGAGCCCAAAGTAGATGATCGCGAGTTTTTCAGTCTGAGAAGCGATTGAGTATTTGATGTACTCATCAAAATGAGGTGGAACGATAACAAGACCAGGACATTTTTGCTGTGCCTGCCACACGGCCTCTCCTGTCTGAACGCCATATGCTTTGGCAGGATAGTTCTTTGCCAACACGATACCGTGCCGTTCTTCTACACTGCCGCAGACGGCTACAGGCTTCCCTTTGAGAGATGGATTCAGCATACATTCAACTGAAGCGTAAAAGTTATTCATATCGCTGTGCAGTATGTTTCTCATATCTCACCTCTATAAAGAAATATTTTTCTTGACATGTTAAAACATATGTGCTATTATTAGCTTGTAACAGGAAGATTATTTCCTTTTGACAGTATTGTAACAGAAATATATTTCTTTGTCAATAGGGAATTTAAGAAAATATTTTCTGATTTATTTGAGGTGAAATTATGAGCAGTTACGGCGAACGATTGATGAGAGCACGCAAAGAGAAAGAGCTTTCCCGGGAAGAACTGGGAAAACTCTGCGGAATCACTGGAAGAACTATTCAGAATTATGAATTGGGGCATGTTACGCCCAATCGCATTGACGTTTCTCAACGGCTTGCCGATGTTTTGGACATATCGGTCGACTATTTAATCTACGGCGAAAAGGAGGAAACGGAACTCACGGACGAGGATAAGAAGGAAATTCTCGATCACGCTTCTGCTTTGTTTGCAGGCGGAAAATTATCTGACGAAGAGCAGCTTGCCTTCATTTATGAGCTTCAGACGCTCTATATGAAAGCAAGGCAAATTATAAAAGATCGCAAAGATGAGCAATAAACCTCGCCGGATTGTAAATTTAAAAGCATTCAAAAAACTAAAAACAGGGATCATGTCAGAGCAGTGTCCGTTTTATGACACATCTGTTTTTGTATAATGATAATAGGCAAGCAGCTTTTTTCGTCATTTTTTGAATCTCGAAATCTTTTTTCTGAACAATTATTTGCAATCGCGAGGTAAAGAACAAAATGAAAAAGAACTATATTTACGCATGTGTTGAGGAACTCATCGATGAGTATAACACTTCCGATCCGTTCGAACTGATGGATGCGCTTGATATCCACTGCGAGTCCAGCAATCTGGAGCATTTGAAGGGGTATTGTGTCATCATTC
>CACXAO010000051.1 GCA_902765625.1 uncultured Ruminococcus sp.
TTGTACTGACCGAACATGTAGCCGATCTCGCGTGCGCCTGTACCGATATCGCCTGCGGGTACGTCTGTGTCAGCGCCGATGTGTCTGAAGAGCTCAGTCATAAAGCTCTGGCAGAAACGCATAACCTCGTTGTCACTCTTGCCCTTGGGGTCAAAGTCGGAGCCGCCCTTGCCGCCGCCGATAGGAAGACCTGTGAGTGAGTTCTTGAAAATCTGCTCGAAGCCGAGGAATTTAATTACGCCGAGGTTTACAGAGGGATGGAGTCTGAGACCGCCCTTGTACGGACCGATAGCGCTGTTGAACTGTACACGGAAGCCGCGGTTAACCTGAACCTTGCCGTTGTCGTCAACCCAGGGTACTCTGAACATGATAACTCTCTCGGGCTCTGTGATTCTCTCGAGAATGCCGTTCTCCTCATACTGAGGGTTCTGATCGAATACGGGCTCCAGAGAAGTAAGAACCTCTGTAGCTGCCTGGATAAACTCAGGCTCGTTTGAGTTCTTTGCTTTCAGCTTTTCAAGCTGCTCGCTTACATAAGACATATTTAGTCCTCCTTGATAATGATATACATAATTATAAACATACAGAAGCGTGTTAAAAGAATTGGTTTGCAAGAGTTGAAAACTTTTCTTTCAACAACGTTACTATAATACACTATTTCATTTAATAATGCAAGAGGTTTTTGCAAGTTTTTTTTATTAAATTTCATAATTTCGAGGATTTTTACGTTTTTCACAGCAAATTTGCAGGATATCACCCCAATATAGCAGCATAATATATAGTTTTTATTCATTTTAGTGTGCAGGAAATCAAGATTCCACATTCAAAAATCGTTTTGTATAATTCGTGTTTCGAATTTCCACACGCTTATGCACATAAATTTTAGTTGCAAACGGACATATTAACGTGTTATAATTATGTTAGTAAACAATTATTACTATTTGTATAAAGGAGTTCCTTATGGATTATTGCAAGCGATTAAAGTCATTACGCATTGAAAACGGATTTACGCAGGAGCAAATAGCGTTTATTCTCCATACGCGTCAGGAACAGTACAGCAAATATGAGAGCGGCAAACGAGAGCTGCCGATAAAGCATCTGATTACCCTATGCTGTTTGTACCGCGTTTCAGCCGATTATGTCCTCGGTATCGAGAAATTTGTAAAATAGCCTCTTCCCTATTTCGGGCAGAAAAAAACCACCCGTTTTTTCAACGAGTGGTTTTGTAATAAATCGAAAATTAAAAAGTTAAATCTCTGAATTCGGAAAAATCAAAGGTTGCGAAGTAATCCTTCGGTTCTTCGGCGCGGCGAATCAGCTTGTGGCTGCCGTCCTCCCTGAGCAGTACTTCGGCGGAACGCAGCTTGCCGTTGTAGTTGTAACCCATCGAGAAGCCGTGAGCGCCTGCGTCGTGTATATAGATAATATCGCCGATATCAATCTTGGGCAACATTCTGTCAACAGCGAACTTATCGTTGTTCTCGCACAGACCGCCCGTAACGTCGTATTTGTGGTCGCAGGGAGCGTTTTCCTTGCCGAGAACGGTAACATGGTGATATGAGCCGTACATAGCGGGACGCATGAGGTTTGCTGCACAGGCGTCCAGACCGATATATTCCTTGTATATGTGTTTTTCGTGAATCGCAGTAGCTACAAGCGCACCGAAAGGCGCAAGCATATATCTGCCAAGCTCGGTGTAGATTTCAACGTCACCCATGCCTGCCGGAACGAGGATTTCCTCAAACTTCTTTCGAACACCTTCGCCGATGATTGCGATATCGTTCTTAGGCTCCTCGGGCTTATAGTCAACGCCTACGCCGCCTGAGAGGTTAACAAATTTGATATGTACGCCTGTCTTTTTCTGTAAACGAACTGCAAGCTCAAAGAGAATGCCTGCAAGCTCAGGATAATAGCCGTTGGAAACGGTATTTGAAGCGAGGAACGCGTGAATGCCGAACTCCTCTGCCCCGGCTTCTTTAAGCTCGATAAACGCCTTTTCCATCTGTTCCTCGGTCATTCCGTACTTGGAGTCGCCGGGAGTGTCCATTACCTGAACCTTGTCCTCACTGTCAGCCATGCGGAACACACCGCCGGGGTTGTAACGGCAACAGATTGTTTTGGGTACTCCGCAGACCTTCTTGATAAACTCTACATGAGTGTAGTCGTCGAGGTTAATTATTGCGCCGAGGTCGTATGCCTTCTGCATATCCTCAGCCGGAGTTACGTTTGAGCTGAACATGATATTGCTGCCGATGATACCGCAGGATTCGCAGAGCATAAGCTCGGTGTAGGACGAGCAGTCCATGCCGCAGCCCTCTTCCTGCAAAATCTTCATCAGGAAAGGATTTGGAGTCGCTTTTACCGCAAAATACTCCTTGTAGCCCTTGTTCCAGCTGAACGCCTTATATAACGCGCGTGCATTTTCGCGGATGCCTCGCTCGTCGTAAATATGAAAAGGTGTCGGGATATCCTCGATGATGTCCTTAGCCTGTTCAAGTGTGATAAACGGTTTCTTTTCCATCCTTATTCTTCCTCCTCAAAACCCTCAATATACGCTTCGATGACTTCCTTAACGTCATCCATACCGTCTCCGTTTACGGCGGAAAACGGCAGCAGCTCCACTCCCTCATAGTCCTGAAGCTCGTCCATTATTTCGTCAAGCCGCTTTTCGTAAGCGGTTTTTTTGAGCTTGTCCTTCTTTGTAAGTACAATGACAAACGGAGCGTTGCACTGATACAGGAAGTTGAGCATATCGTAGTCGTCCTTTGTGGGCTTATGCCTGATATCGATTATCTGGATTATCAGGGCTATTTTGCGCTGTGACGAGAGGTAACCCTCTACCAGACCTGCCCAGCGCTCCTTTTCAGCCTTAGAGACCTTTGCGTAGCCGTAGCCGGGTAAATCAACAAAGCGGCAATTTCTCAATCTGTAAAAGTTGATCGTAGCCGTTTTGCCCGGCTGAGCGCTCACTCTGGCGAGAGCCTTTCTCTGCACCAGCTTGTTGATAAGCGAGCTTTTGCCGACGTTGGAGTGACCCGAAAACACAATCTCGGGAATATCCGACTGCGGAAGCTGTTTGACAGTTCCTGCGGCAAACTCGAAATTTACTTCGTTAAAATTCATAGGCGCTCCTCACTGCGTCATTCTCGCCACACTGGCGTTTGGCAAAGCAGGCAGACGCGTTTTGTTCCACTCGCGCTCGGTCACCTTGATCGGATCAATAACGGCAACAGATAAAACATCCTTTAAGCTCTCAACCGGAACAAAGGTGATATTTTCCTTTACAGCGTCGTCAAACTCCTCGATATCGGGTTCGTTTTGCTTAGGGATAATGACGGTCGAAATGCCGTGCTTGTAAGCCGCCATGCTTTTTTCTTTTAAGCCGCCGATAGGAAGCACCTTGCCTCTCAGGGTAACTTCGCCGGTCATCGCCACATCGTGTCTGACTGCCTTTGCCGAAAGCACGGAGTATATCGCGGTCGCCATTGTTATGCCTGCGGAAGGTCCGTCCTTTGGAACAGCGCCCTCGGGTGCGTGAATATGAATGTCCTTGTTTTTATAGAATTCGGAATCAATACCGAGAACGTCGGCGTGGCTGCGGATGCAGTTAATAGCGATTTTAGCGGATTCCTTCATAACGTCGCCGAGTGAACCGGTCAGTTCAAGCTTTCCGGTGCCGTCCATAATCGCTACCTCAATCGGCAGAAGCTCGCCGCCTACTGAGGTCCATGCCAATCCGTTGACAATGCCGATTTCGTCCTTTTTGCTGATTGTATCGGGCAGGAATTTCTTGTTGCCGAGAAGCGACTCGATTTCCTTTTCGTCAATCTTAAAGGTTTCAACGCCGTCCTCCAGCTTTTTGACTGCGCATTTGCGGAGAATTGAAGCGATCGTTCGTTCAAGAGTACGCACGCCCGATTCCCTTGTATAGAAATCAATCAGATAGTAGATGCCTTTCTTTGTAAACTTAACCTCTGCCGCGGTGAAGCCACATAGATCGAGCTGCTTAGGGATAAGGTGCTTTTTAGCAATATGGAACTTTTCCTCGCGCGTATAGCTGTTGATTTCAATAATTTCCATTCTGTCGCGAAGAGGCGCCGGAATCGAGGCGAGGTCGTTCGCGGTTGTAATAAACATTACGTTTGAAAGGTCGAACGGAATATCAATATAATGGTCAACGAACTTGTTGTTCTGCTCAATGTCGAGAACCTCGAGCAAGGCTGAGGTCGGATCGCCCTTGTAGTCGCTGGCGAGCTTGTCCACCTCGTCAAGAATCAGAACAGGGTTATTGGAGCCTGCCGACTGAACTGCAGAGATGATTCTGCCCGGGATCGAACCTATATATGTGCGACGGTGACCGCGTATTTCAGCCTCGTCCCTAACGCCGCCCAACGCGATTCTCTGGGAGTTTCTGCCGATTGCCTCTGCAATCGACTTGGCGATTGAGGTCTTGCCTACTCCGGGAGGTCCAACAAAGCAGATAACCTGACCCTTTTGTTTTTCGCTCAGCTTTTTGACCGCAAGCTGCTCGATAATTCTGGTCTTTATTTTTTCAAGGCCATAGTGGGTCTTATCCAGCTCTTTTCTCAGTTTCGGAATAACAATTTTATCTTTTGTTGATTTGTTCCACGGGAGGTCTAGAACGGTGTCGAGATACGTGCGGATAACCGAAGCCTCCTGGCTGCCGAAGGGCATCTTCATCAGCTTTCGGCACTCCTTGAGCAGAACGTCGGCTGATTTCTCGTCGAGCTTCAGCTCCTCGATACGCGCCGCGTATTCCTCCGCGTCCTCAGAAGGATTGTCGTCCTCGCCGAGTTCTTCTTCAATAACGCGCTTTTGCTCGCGAAGGAAGAAGTCTCGCTGACTCTCGTCGATACGCATACGCGCCTTGCGGTTGATTTCGTCCTCTAGCCTGAGAATGTAATTCTCGTTGATCAGCACGTCGAGAACGTCTTTAAGGCGTTCAATCGGAGAGCGGATCTCGAGAATCTCCTGTTTTACCTGGTAGTCGAGCGCCATATTGGCAGCTATGTAATCCGCAAGCTCTCCGGGACGTTTGCAAAGCGCGACCTTAAAAATAATATCGGAGGGAATCTGCGGAGAAATATCTATATATTCTTCAAATTCTTTTTTTACCGCCCGCATTAACGCCGTATCAAAATCATCGTGATCGGCAATAGGCTCCGGAATCGGTTCAACCTCAGCCATCAGACCGCTCGGGTCGTGAACCGGATTGACGATTTTGGCTCTGAATTTGCCTTCGATTACGATACGGGTAACGTTTTCGGGTTGCTTGAGTACCTGAACGATTTTTGCGATTACGCCGGTTGTATATACGTCAATAAGCTTTGGATCATTGTTTGTCGCGTCAATCTGCGTTGACAGGAAAATCATCTGATCGCGCTTCATAGCTTTATTAATCGCAGTGATACTTTTCTGACGACCTACGTCAAAATGAATCAATGCTTTCGGAAAAACAACAAGACCTCTTAAAGGCAGCACAGGAACTATGATTGTGTCTTTATTTTCTGTAGCCATCGTGTTTCCTTTCTGTAAAATTAGTCAAAAAGAGGGCAAAACCGCAAAACAGCCTAAGCTGTGCGGTATTTGCCCTAAAAAGCAGTAACAACCTACCGCTTATAAATTATGGTTTTAAGACGCCGAACTGCGCTTTGAACGCTTTTCTCTTCTCGGCAGCTTAACGGGAAAAGAAGGTTTTTCTTTTCTGCGGGTAATCTGAGGCTGCGCGCCGTCGGTTACCACGCTCTTTGTGATGATGATTTTCTCAATCGTATCATCGGAGGGAGTTTCAAACATCAAATCCTTGAGGATACCTTCCATAATTCCTCTGAGACCTCTCGCGCCCGTGCGCTGGTCAAACGCCTTCTGCGCAATGGCTTCAAGCGCCTCGTCCTCAAAGTAAAGCTCCACTCCGTCAAGCTCAAAGAGCTTTTTGTACTGCTGAACGATCGAGTTTTTCGGAACAGTCAGAATTTTTACAAGCGCTTCCGTGTTAAGACCGCTGAGCGCGGTGATAACGGGAAGTCTGCCGATCAATTCGGGAATGATTCCGAATTTAACAAGGTCGTGCGCGACAACATCCTTCATCCAGTCAGACTCGTCAAGCTCCTTGCGGGACTTGATGTCCGAACCGAATCCGATAACGGAGCTGCCCTGACGCTTCTCGACTATCTTTTCGAGTCCGTCAAAAGCGCCGCCGCAGATGAACAGAATGTTCTTTGTGTCAATCTGCAAAAACTCCTGCTGCGGATGCTTTCTTCCGCCGTGAGGAGGAACATTCGCTACAGTGCCCTCAACAATTTTGAGAAGAGCCTGCTGAACGCCCTCGCCGCTGACATCTCGGGTTATGGACGGATTCTCGGATTTACGCGCAATCTTGTCGATCTCGTCGATATAAATAATTCCGCGTTCCGCGCGTTCAATGTCGTAATCAGCCGCCTGAATCAGCTTCAGGAGGATATTTTCAACATCCTCGCCGACATATCCGGCTTCTGTGAGCGTAGTAGCGTCCGCGATTGCAAAGGGTACGTCGAGCGCACGCGCAAGAGTCTGCGCAAGCAAAGTTTTACCTACGCCGGTGGGACCGAGAAGCAAAACATTGCTCTTTGCGAAATCAACCGTATCGTCGCCTGCAAACGCTCTTTTGTAGTGGTTATAAACCGCGACGCTAAGGGTTACCTTCGCGTCCTCCTGACCGATGACATATTCATCGAGAATCGCTTTGATTTCCTTTGGCTTTAAAAGCTCGGCAAATTCCTCATCTGATAACTGCGGCGCAGACGGATGGTAATAATCGTGGTCGCGGTCGCGCTCTACATCGCCCGACTGCTCAATGATATTCATGCAAAGCTCCACGCAGCGGTCGCAGATATAAGCTCCGCTGCCTGCGATGAGTCTTGCAACCATATCCTGCGGCTTTCCGCAGAAAGAACAGTAGATTTCCTTGTCGTTGTTTTTGTTCGCCATGGATTATCTCACCTTATCTTCTATCAATAACCTTGTCAATCAGTCCGTATTCAAGAGCCTCCTGAGCGGTCATGAAGTTGTCGCGCTCAGTGTCGTTCTTAATAACATCAAGGGGCTTTCCGGTGTTCTCGGAAAGGATTTTGTTCAGACGAGCCTTGGTGTCGAGCATATATTTGGTATGGATCTCCATATCTGTAGCCTGACCCTTATAGCCGCCCAAAGGCTGGTGAATCATGATTGTGCTGTTGGGAAGCGCGAGACGCTTGCCCTTTGTGCCGGCTGAAAGCAGGAACGCGCCCATGCTTGCCGCCATACCCATGCAAATTGTGGAAACGTCGCACTTGATATACTGCATGGTATCGTAAATTGCCAGACCGTCGGTTACGCTGCCGCCGGGACTGTTGATATACAGGCTGATATCCTTTGTGGGATCCTGACTCTCGAGGAACAGAAGCTGCGCTACAACTACGCTTGCGGTCGCTGTGTTGACCTCGTCGTGGAGCATAATGATTCTGTCGTTAAGAAGTCTGGAATAAATATCGTAGGAACGCTCGCCGCGGTTTGTCTGTTCAACTACGTAAGGTACTAATGGCATAATATCAAACCCTTTCTAAAGTATTGTTTAGCAGGTTATCTGATAATATTCAAATTATTTAATAACCGCACTATTCTTTACAAGCTCAAGCGCCTTCTGAACTCGGATATCCTCTGAGAGAGAATCTGCGGGTACGGAAGCCTTTGCCTGCTCAACCTCTACCTTGTAAGCCTCAGCCATCTTGCTGTATTCATCCTCAAGATCAGCCTCGGTTACTTCAAGATTTTCCTGCTTTGCGATAGCCTCGAGAACGAGTCTGAGCTTAACTCTCTTCTCGGCTTCGTCCATATACATATTCTTGAGAGCTGCCATATCCATGCCCATGTACTGCATGTACATCTTGGGATCCATGCCCTGTGAACGCAGGCGCATCTCAAAATCTCTTACCATGTCGTTAGCCTGGTTGTCGTACATCTGCTCAGGGATGTCGCCCTGAGCAAGCTCGATGAGCTTTTCGGAAATCTGGTTGTCAATATCCTTTTCCGCTTCATCTGCAAGACGGGTCGCGATTGTTTCTCTGAGCTCGTCTCTGTACTCAGCTACGGTTTCCTTCTCGGAAACGTCCTGAACAAACTCGTCGTTGACCTCGGGAAGCTCTTTTTCCTTGAGCTCGTGAAGCTTGATTTTGAACTCGGCAGCCTTGCCCTTGAGCTCCTCAGCCTGATAGTCCTCGGGGAAGTTTACGTTGATGGAGAACTCCTCGCCTACCTCGTGGCCTACAACCTGCTCCTCAAAACCGGGGATGAAGTTGCCTGAGCCGAGTGAAAGACTGTACTTTTCAGCCTTGCCGCCCTCAAAAGCTACGCCGTCAACAAAGCCCTCGAAGTCGATAACAGCGGTGTCGCCGTTCTGAGCGGCTCTGCCCTCTACTGCAACCATTCTGGAGTTGCGGTCGCGAACCTTGTCGATTTCCTCGTCGATAAGCTCCTCGGTAACCTCGGTGGACTTCTTCTCGATTTCAAAGCCCTTGTAGCCATCAACCTCGAGAGTGGGCTTAACGATGATGTCGGTCTTGAAGGTGAAGCCGTCCTTGCCTGCCTCAACTGCCTCGAGCTTCTCAACTGCTACGATTTCAAGGTTCCGTTCCTTTGCAGCGTCATAGAGAGCGTCGGGATAGCAATCCTGCATAGCGTCGTCGTAGAATACCTCTGTGCCGTACATTTTCTCGATAATATGTCTGGGAGCCTTACCCTTTCTGAATCCGGGAATGTTAATGCTCTTAACCTGCTTCTTGTATACCTTGTTGATTGCCTTTTCGAAAGTCTCACCGTCTACGGTAACGACAAGCTCATATGAGTTGGCGGCTTCTTTCTTTGTAAATTCCTTAAGTGCCATTTTGAATTCCTCCAATTTTTTAGTAATCGTCTAATTATATCACAAATATTTCTATAAATCAAGTTATCTGACTAAAACCGGCATGAAACCTATTCTGTCACCCGATATAAGCCTGAAATCAACGCCCTTATACTCGCCCTCGAACGCCAAACGGAAGCCGCTTTTGCCGTGGATATGTCCGTAATAGCATTTTTTGACGCCGCACTCAATAAGAACGTCCATAATCTCAGGACATTCGACACCGCGGTAATATGGCGGATAGTGCAGGAACACAACCGGCTCCTTACCTGTTTTAAGGGCAGCGTCGATTGACATTTTAAGCCTGCCTACCTCGCGGTTGAGCACCTTAACATCCTCGGGAGTGTCGTTTTCGAGGAACCAGCCTCTGGTGCCGCATACGGCGTAATCGCCGCAGACATAGGCGTTGTTAAAGAGGATGGAAATAGAGTTAAGCTCTTTTTCGGCAAGATACTTATCCATTTTACTCTTTGTAGCCCACCAGTAATCGTGGTTTCCCTTCAAAAACAGCTTTTTGCCGGGTAAATCGTCAATAAATTTAAAATCCGTGTAGGTATCCTCGAGCTTCATTGCCCAGGAAATATCGCCTGCGACAACCACGGTATCGTCGTCGGTAATCAGGCTGCGCCAGTTCTCTGCAAGGCGTGAAACATAGTCGTTCCAGCCCGCGAAAACATCCATCGGCTTATCCTCTCCGAGCGAGAGGTGCAAATCCCCGATAACGTACAGTGACATTACTCGATTGAAAGCGCCTTGAGAACATAGGCTGGCATTTCGTTAGCTTCGGTAACATCGGAGAAACGAGCCTTCTTGTCCTTGAGGTTCGCAAGCGGCGCAGGTACAGGCATACCGGTAAGCTCGTTGAGCTTATCGACCATATCGAACTCGTTGATGGGAAGAATGCCGTCGGGAGAAACCGCCTCGAGAACAGAACGCGAGAACTTGTAGGGACTTGCGGTTGACGCGATGATAGACGGAGTTGTGTCGCCGGTCTTGGATACATACTGCTCGTAAACGTTAACCGCTACTGCCGTGTGGGTGTCGCAGAGGTAGTTATCCTCTTTAAACAGACGGTTGATTGTAGCCTGAGTCTGACCGTCGTCGCAGAAGCCGCCGAAGAACTTCTCCTGCATAAGAGCCTTGACCTCGTCGGTAACCTCATACTTGCCCTCGGTCTTGAGAGCGTTCATCCAGGCTCTTGTGGTCTCGTCGCTGTCGCCGGAGAGCTTGTAGAGCAGACGCTCGAGGTTGCTCGAAACGAGAATATCCATTGAAGGAGACATTGTTGTATAGAAGTGTCTGTTTTTATCGTAAACGCCTGTGTTGATAAAATCTGTGAGAACGTTGTTTGAGTTTGAAGCGCAGATGAACTTGTTGATCGGGAGACCCATCAGGCTTGCGTAGTAGGAAGCGAGAATGTTGCCGAAGTTGCCGGTGGGTACAACAACGTTGATCTTGTCGCCGAACTCGATCTTGCCGTCGTTGACAAGGTCGCAGTAAGCGGAGATGTAGTAAACGATCTGCGGAAGCAGTCTGCCCCAGTTGATGGAGTTAGCAGACGAGAAAAGCATGTTGTTCTCGGCGAGCTTCTCGGAGATTTCGGGAGTGGTAAAGATTTTCTTAACGCCTGTCTGAGCATCGTCGAAGTTGCCCTTGATGGCGCAGACCTTGACGTTCTTGCCTTCCTGGGTGTTCATCTGGTGCTTCTGCATGGGGCTTACGCCGTTTACGGGATAGAACACGATGATCTTGGTGTGGTCAACATCCTTGAAGCCCTCGAGAGCAGCCTTGCCGGTATCGCCGGAGGTAGCAACGAGAATAACGGCGTCCTTGCCGTCGTAAGTCTTTTTCAGGGATTTTGTAAGCAGGTGAGGCAAAATCTGCAGAGCCATATCCTTGAACGCGCAGGTGGGACCGTGCCAAAGCTCAAGAATATTGAGAGGTCTGCCTTTGAGCTTGGTGTATGCGATAGGCGCAGGATTGGAACCGCCGAATTTCTCTGCGGTATAAGCCTTCTCCACGCAGTCATCGATTTCCTCAGCGGTGAAGTCGGTCAGAAAATCGGAGAATACCTTTTTACCTCTGCCTCTGTAATCTTCCTTGAGCAGCGCCTTGAAGGTCGCTTCATCGTATTTCGGGAACTCCTGCGGTACAAAAAGGCCGCCGTCCTTTGAAATACCCTGTGAGATTGCCTGTGCGGCCTCTACCTTTTCAGCCGCGTTTTGGGTGCTGTTATACAACATTTCAATCTTCCTTTCA
>CACXAO010000052.1 GCA_902765625.1 uncultured Ruminococcus sp.
CATTCGCTATCTTTCAGCTCATACCTGTGCCTTCCCATACCTCGATTATATCGTTATTTTTCTTTTTGTGCAATATTTATTTTTTAAACAAGACCTAATTCCGCATTTCATTTTTAAACGGAAAAAGCGGCAGCCTCAAAGAGACTGCCGCCGTAATTAACCGGTATTGGATTTTTAATTGTCAGGCAACGGAATTATGTCCAGAAGCCTTCGAGGTTAGCGCCCCATCCGGAGCCCCAGCCTGAGGTGACATAGGTGCTGCCGAGAGTGACGACTAAATCGTCTGTCTGGTTCCATTTTCCGTCCCATGAAGGAGCTGACTTTTCACCGTCCATTCTGATGAAGATAACGTTAGTGTTGGTAACTCCGTCAAATCTCCAAATGCCGCCTTCGTCAACGCCTTCGATCCATGCCTCGTCTGACGCGCCGTCTGTCCATGTGTACGCCCACCAGACTTCCAAGCCGTTCATGGTTGCTGTAGGATCGAGGTACATGACGTTTTCGGGCTGAGGCAGAGTAGTGGGTTCGGGTACAGTTGTAGGCTCGGGCACTGTAGTGGGCTGCGGAGCCGCTGTGGTAGGCTCGGGAGCCGCTGTTGTGGGTTCGGGAGCTGCTGTGGTAGGCTCGGGAGCCGCTGTTGTGGGCTGAGTCGGGTCGTCAGTGTACTTGCCGACGTTAGCCGTATCGTCCAGAGAAGCCGCGTACTTCTGTACATATGTAGCGTCTACTACGGTAACTGCGCCGTTGCCGTCAGAATCGGCTGCGAGCTTCTGCTTTTCGGTGGGAGTAACAAGCTCTGCCGCGATCTTCTGAACCTCGGTAGCGTCAACAACGTTGATCTTGCCGTCGAAGTTTACGTCGCCGATAAGGATTCTCTTGGCAGGCTGAGGCTCGGTTGTAGGCTGAGGCTCAACGGTTGTGGGCTGAGGAGCAGTTGTGGTAGGCTGCGGAGCTGTTGTGGTAGGCTCGGGAACCGTTGTGGTGGGTTCGGGAGCGGTTGTGGGCTGCTCTGAACCGGTGTAATAATATACTACGTTAACAGCGCCTACGCTGTATTTGCCTGTCGCGTTCGCGGGAGTGATAACGTCGCTTCTTCCCGCGAGAGGAGAGGTGGTGTAGCTGTCTGTCGAGCTGACCTTGGAAGCGGTTTCAATCACGTCGTCCGCGATCTTCTGACCTGTCTTGGCGTCAACATGGCTGGTGATGACCTGTGTGCCGAAAGTGGTCACGCCGCTCTCGATCCAAACCTCGCCGATACAGAGGTAACCGACGTCGCCGGGATCCTGCGCGGTATTTGAGGAGCCGTTGCCGTTGTGGAAGAGCGCATAGGCTTTGGGTGCGGTGAAGGTAGCGCCGTACCAGTTGCTGCCCTCAGAGGACATTACCTTTGCAGAGTTCCACTTGCCGTTCAGCTCAACGGTTGTGCCTGCGTCATTTGTATAATACGCGTAGCAGCGGACAGTAGACCAGTTGTTGGTATTCTTGTAATGGATCTTAACGGTATTGGAGCTCAGCGGCGTATAAACGTACTTGACGTTAACATCGCCCGAGAAGGTGCCTGCGGCATTGGCAGGAATCTTAGTGGTGTCAAGCTGATAACCCGCAATCGCGGCAGGCGCGGTGCTGTAGGTCGCGCCGACCTTGTAACGGGTCTTTTCAGGCTCGGCAAGCTGCTTGCCGTTCGCGTCAACGTGGGTGACGTTCACGTAGCCTGAGCCTGCGCCTGTTGTCTGATAGACGAAGGTTACGGTATAAGCGCCGCCCGCAGCTACGGTGCCGCTGGTCTGACCCTGTGTTTCGATCAGCTCATAGTCAAAGAGCAGATCGGCGTCGGGAGTCGCGCGGTAGGTCATGCCTGCCTTGTAGCTGGTGGTCTGGGTCTTGAGAACGTTGCCTGACTGGTCAACATGGTTTACGGTCAGTGTACCCTCGCCGTCCTTGATTACGAGATTGTTGAAGCTCGCCTTGTCAACCAGAACGGCGCTGCCCTTCGCGGGAATTGAATAGCTGTTGCCGGAAACCTCGCCGAGGCTTGTGAGTCCTGCGGAGTTGCCGTTTGCCACAACAACCCAGCCTGAGCCGTTGAGAGTGATCGAATATGCCTGAGAACCGCCGTTGACGAGAACCGCGAGCTTGTTCCATTCGCCCGACGTGCTGTTGGTGTAGGTGTAGGCGACGACATCGCCGTAGTCGGACTGGAAGCTCGGAGTTACAATACTTGAGGCATGAAGCGAGGAATAATTCTTTCTGATTGCGAGCATGCCCTTGTAGTATGCCGCCAGACCCGACATGGTCTTAACGCGGGTCCAATCGATCGCGTTGATGGAGTCGGGAGACTTGTAGGAGTTGTGGTCGCCCTGCTTGGTTCTGCCGAACTCGGAGCCGGCGGTCATAAACGGAATACCCTGAGAGGTGAGCAGGAGGGTATAGATTTCCTTCATCTGCTTCTGGAAGTTCTCGTTGGTGCCCGTGTAATCGGAGGAGCTGTTACTCTTGACGATCTTGTCCCACATGATCAGGTTATCGTGGGCGTCGGCATATGAAAGCGCCTGAGCAGGACTCTTGGGCGAAGCGGCAGAGTATACCTTACCCTTTACGCCGCTGACGATCTTGCTTGTGTTGGCAGTGGTGTTGCCCTGTACAAAGCCTTTGCCCGTGGAATCGGTATCGCCCTTGATAGCGTCGCGGTACTGGTCGCCGAACGCACCGACTCTTGAATCCAGACGGGAAATACCCGTTCCCTGCCAGCTGAAGATGGGGTCGGGATTGAGGGTGTCGCCGCCTGTCCACGGCTCGCCGTACATGAGGATCTTTCTGCCTGTGCCGTCGGCATAGAAGCTGTCGAGGCTGCTTCTGATCTCGTTCATGGTGGCGACGTCGTGCAGACCCATCAGGTCAAAGCGGAAGCCGTCGATATGATACTCGTCCATCCAGTATTTACAGGAATCGATCATGAATTTGCGGTACATCTTCTTGTCGGAAGCCGTTTCGTTGCCGCAGCCCGAACCGTTGGAGAACTTAGTGGACGAGTTCATGCGGTAATAATAACCGGGAGCGGTCTTTTCGAAGCTGGATGCGGTATTGTAGGTATGGTTGTAAACAACGTCCATAACGACGGAGATGTTGCGGTCATGGAGCGCCTGAATCATCTGCTTGAATTCCTTGATTCTGACATTGCCGTCGTAGGGGTTCGTGGAATAGGAACCCTCGGGAGCGTTGTAGTTCTGGGGGTCATAACCCCAGTTGCGGTTGGTAGCGGAAGGCGAGGTCTCGTCTACGGACTGGAAGTCATAGACAGGCATGAGCTGAACGCAGTTGATGCCCTGCTCAACGAGATAGTCAATGCCGGTAGCGATGTCGCCCGAGGTTCCGTTGAGGGTCGTGCCCGCCTCGGTAAAGCCGAGGTACTTGCCTCTGTTGTCATAGCTGACGCCCGAGGTTTCGGACGCTGAGAAGTCGCGCACATGGACCTCCCATACAACTGCCTCGCCGGCGTTCTGGAATACAACGTGCTTGTCGCTGTCCCAGCCGGCAGGGTCGGTGGAATCGAGGTCGACAACCATGGAGCGGTTGCCGTTTACGCCGACAGCCTTGGAATAAACGTCCTGGGTCTCATTGGTCTGTCCCTTGACGTTTACGATATAGGTATAGTACTGATCCTTGTGATCGCCGCTGAGGGTGTAGCTCCAGATACCGGTGGAGCTGTCCTTGGTCATCGGATACTCTCCGATAACCCCTGAGCCTGCCTCTGAGTCGGAGCCTGTTTTGTAGAGCTTAACCTTAACAGAGCTCGCGTCCGGAGACCAGGTCTTGAAGGTAGTCGAGCTCGGCGAATATGTGCAGCCGAGGTCGGGTGTGTTGTAAGCCGCGCTTGCCTGGGATTCAAGGTAATTCTGATTGGAATACGCGCCGACAGAGTCGTCGTCAACCGCAGCGCTTGCCGCAAAACTCGCGGTACCCATCACCAGGACGGAAGCCAGCAACAACGATAATGATTTTTTGAATTTCACCGTCATCACTCCTGAAAAATTAATTAATTACATACTTTTGCCGGGAATAATAAAAATATCAATATTTGCCCCATGATACATTCCCATTTTATCAAATCTGCACAGGGCTATATTTCTAATATCGAAAAATAAAACCTCTTGCAGTACAAACTTTGCAAGAGGTTTTTGTGAATAATGACAGTTTGCGTTTCACTCCGTCATGAACCCGCGCTTTCGTAAGCTCTGATTCCGCGGTGCCAGACAAATACTCCCAGCGACATAAGCGCCAGAGACATCAGCACCGTCATGCCGACGTTATACAGCGGATTCTCGCCCGTCAGCAGGTAAAGCGCCGGGAAGTACGCGGTAAACGCAAAGGGAATGATGTAGGTGATAAGGTTTTTTATTACCTCGTTGTAGATAGTGACGGGGTACTTGGCGAAGTCGTTGAACATATACACCATATAAATAATGTTGCCGCTGCGCTTTTTCCAGAACGCCACCGACGCGGTAATGATCTTGATACCGGTAAAAATGAACGTTGCGAAAAACACCGCAGCAATGCCGAGAAGTACCTTGAAAACGCTCCACTCGATCTGCAGCTGCGGCAGAGAAACGCACACCAGCGCGATTCCCATAATCAACTCGCCGAGAGCGTCGATCTGCAGCTTTTCAAAAAGAACGTGAACGAGCGTGTTGACCGGCCGTGTCAGGTACTTGTCGAAGTCGCCCTTGCGAACGGTAAAGTGACCGATCGCCCAGAGGTTGTCGAAAAACAGGTGGTCGATACCCTTCGGAATCAGCGAAAAGCCGTAGATGAACACGACCTCGTTGAGACTCCAGCCCAGAAGGTTCGGGATGTTGTTAAAAATTATCCAGAGAAAAAGCAGGTTTGAGCACTGCACCATCAAAAAGCCGATAACGCCGACGATGAAATCGCCCTTGTACTCCATCATGCGCTTCAGCTCCTGCACGACGAAAATTCTGTGGATACGGAATAATCTTCTGATATGTTTCATACTCAACCTCCCTGCACGCTCAGCCGTCTGACGCTTACTACCCAGAGCAGCTTTGAAAGCCCGAAGAAGAACAGCGCCCAGAAAACCTGCAAACCGATGTAATAAAGCAGCTCCGTTCCCTGATAAACGCCCATGTAGATCATAACGGGCGTATAGTTGAGCGAGGCGAACGGCAGAAGCATGAATATCCGTCCGAGCGTTTCGGGCAGAAACGAAAGCGGAATGATCGCGCCCGAGAGAAAACCGACGATGCAGTTTTTCATCATATTCGCGCCCCAGAGGTACTTAATCACAAAGGCGAGAAAGCCGAAGCAGATGTTGAAAAAGAAGTTTATCAGATACGCCAGCACGCAGCTGCATAGGTAAATAAGCAGGTTGACAACCGAAAACTCCACTCTGCCGACGATTACCGTTCTGACGATCTCAAGACCCGCGATAAGCGGAACCACGAGAAACATCTCTGTGAGCAGCTTGTTGCCCAGCTCCTGAAAGAGGAAGGTCGCGTTGTAGCTGACGGGCTTGATAAGGCGCATCGCGATCGAACCGTCGCGAACCTCCTCGCCCACAGCCCACGCAGCGTCGCTGCCGATCATCGTGCTCGTCAGAAAAATCAGGAATATGTACACGATCATCTGCGGAAGCGAAAAGCCGTTCATGGTCTCGCCGCTGCCCGAGAGAAAGACCGCGTGCCAGATAAAGTAGGAGACGAAGCAGCCCAGAACGCTGCCGAGGATGTAAAACACCCAGTTGACGCGGTAGGTCGCGGTCTCCTGCATTCCTGCGTTGATAAACGGAGTATAGATTTTGAATATCCGTTTCATCACTCCACCCCCTGCTTGTAGAGGCGGCGGATGATCTCCTCGATGTCCGCGTCCTTAACGCTGATATCGTTAACATGCACGGTTTCGAGCGTGTAGGCGAGAATGTCCGATACCGGAACGGCTGAGCTGTTGAAGCGCACCTTTACGGCGGAGCCCTCGCACTTGACCGAAACGTCCTCCTCCCCGATAGAAAAATGCCTGAGATAATCAAGCGCGGCTTTTGGGTCGGGCGAATCGGTGACGAAGTTCAGCTCGCGGATCTGCCCGTAGCGCGTTTTAAGCTCGCCGACAGAACCGTCGAAAACGTTCCTGCCCTTGTCGATCATAACGATACGGTCGGCAAGCAGCTCGATGTCCGCGAGGTCGTGGGTGGTGAGGATAACGGTGGTCTGCTCCTGACGGTTGATCTGCTCGATCGCCCTGCGGATATTGTCCTTTACAACAACGTCCAGACCGATCGTAGGCTCGTCCAGAAACAGAACCTTCGGGCTGTGCAGCAGCGAAGCGGCAATGTCAGCGCGCATTCGCTGACCGAGAGAGAGCGTCCGCACGGGACTTGAGATAAAGCTCTCGAGGTCGAGCGTCTCGTTGAGAAACGCCATGCGCTCTTTGTAGCTCTTGTCGTCGACCTCGTAGATCTCTTTGAGCACGCCGTAGGTCTCGCGCAGCGGCAGATCCCACCAGAGCTGAGTGCGCTGACCGAAAACCACGCCGATTTCCTTAACGTAGCTCTTTCGGCTGACGGTCGGATTTTTACCGTTTATAGTGCACCTGCCCGAGGTCGGGGTGAGAATGCCGGTGAGCATTTTGATCACCGTGCTCTTTCCGGCGCCGTTGGGTCCGATAAAGCCGAGGATCTCGCCCTTTGGCACCTCAAAGCTTATGTCGTCCACCGCCACAACGCGCTCGGTTTTTGGTCTGAAAAGCGACTTGAAGCTTCCCTTCAAGCCGGGTTCCTTGACGGTTTTTTTGAATTCCTTTCTTAGGTTCTCAACTTGTATCATAAAGAACCCTCCCCGTTGTTCTCCGATTCGCCGCAGACCGACACGGTTGTCCGGCGGTGATACCGGGTATTTTTTTCCAAAGCCGCCGCGGTGGCTTCGGACGCGTTCAACGTAAACGCGCAGGAAAGCTCAAGGTTCCCTTATGGTATTATACACTCTAATCAGCCGCGTGACAAGTAGAAATTTGCCTTTGCTTCCGCTGTTTCAGCAAACGAAAATCAGTGACGAGCAACCAACGGTAAAACTTTTGTAAATAATGTTGACATAAGACTGATGAAATGATATTATTCAGTGTGAATTTATTTCACTTTTTTATTTAGGAGAACCATGTCCAGCTACAAATTGACGGAAAACGAGGACTGCGAATGCCGGTACGGTATTGAGGTACAAACCGGCGGAGTCTGCGTTCGTTACGAATGCGTCACAGCTGACAGAGCGGCAATGGAGAAGCTCGTCGGACTGTGCAACGAATATGAGCTTGAAAGCTGTCATCTAGAGGATATTCTCGATGATTTTTTGACAGACTTTTGCATTTAGCGAAAATCTGTGATATACTGACAGCGGTGATTAATATGATTTGTAAGCTTTGTCCCAGAGAATGCAACGCCCTGCGCACCGAGCACACCGGAAAGGGCTTTTGCGGCATGGGCACCCTGCCCGTTGTGGCGCGGGTAGCTCCGCACTTCGGCGAGGAACCCTGCATAAGCGGCAAAAACGGCAGCGGCACGGTGTTTTTCTCGGGCTGCACCATGCACTGCATGTACTGCCAGAACTACGAAATATCCGTGAAAAACAAAGGCGTGACGCTGACTCCCGAGGAGCTTGCTCAGTGCTACAAAATGCTCGAGAAAAGCGGAGTTCACAACATAAACCTCGTCACCGCCGATCACTTTGCCGAGGCGGTCGCCGAAAGCCTGCGCATCTACCGCCCGAATATACCGGTCGTCTATAACTGCTCTGGCTACACCTCGCCGAAAATCCTCACGATCCTCGACGGCCTTGTAGACGTCTACCTGCCCGATTTCAAATACAGCGACAACAAGCTTGCGCAGAAGCTCTCGCAGGCGCCCGACTACGTTGAAACCGCTCTTGCGGCTATCGCGGAAATGCTCTTTCAGGTCGGAAAGCCCCAATTTGACGACGACGGAATGATACAAAAAGGCGTGATCGTTCGCCAGCTCATCCTCCCTGCCCACACAAGGCAGAGCATAGCCGCTCTCGATTTGCTGAAACGCACCTTCGGCGACGAGATCCTCGTCAGTCTTATGTGTCAGTACGTTCCGTGGGGCGAGGCAAAGCGTCACCCTAAGCTGGGACGAAAAATCACGCGCCGCGAGTACGACAAGGTAAAGGACGCGCTGTTTGCAAGCGGACTGGACGGATTCACTCAGGATTTGTCGTCGGCGAGCACGGAATACATTCCCGACTGGGATTTTGAACAATAATAGCAATAGAAAAAGCCTCTCCCTCGGCGTTTGCCTTTTGGAGAGGCTTGGTTTTTATATGATCATGATCATACCGGCATATCCTGCGGCAGGGCGGATTCAATAACAACTGTGTTAGAGATAAAGCCCGGTTTGATGTGCGCCTTGAGATAACCTATGGGTGCCTGAGGCGTGAGCGTGACCGTCATATCAACGCACTTGCGGCTCATGCCCGCGGTCATATGGACCGTGTGAGTACCGAAGGGCACGGAATACGAAACCGTTTCCTTGTTCGCGATATGTCCGCACGGCTGACCGTCGATATAAACGCCGAAGCCGATCGCAACGCCCAGCGGACTGCCCATGCGGTAGAGCTTGATTTCAGCTCCGGCAAGAGCAAGCGGATTGCCGCATTTGTGGCACGGTACGTTTCCGTTGATATCAGTCACATTGCCGCACTTCGGACAACGCACTCTGAATCTTCCTGTCATCATATAAAAATCCCCTTTCAAACCCTCCGCGGATCATTTGTCCGCCGCAAGGGTTATTTCTTCCTCTGTTTCCTTGCCGGTAGAAGCCTGATAGTATTTCAGCGTTACCTTGTCTCCGTCCTTGTGTTTTTCGAGCACATTGTAGATTTCGGAGAAGGTGGTGATGGTTTCGCCGTCCAGACCAGTGACTACGTCGCCTTGCGCAAGCTTTGTGCTTCCGCAGGGGCCGTCCTTGTCGACCTCGTCAACGTAAATACCCTGAGGCAGGTTGTTGTAGGTCGCGGTTTCAAGGTCAATCGCCGTGCCTGTGATACCGATTTTTACTCTTCCGGCTACATAGCCGTTTTTAACGAGGCTGTCAACAATATCCTTGACGGTGGCGCTGGGGATGCAGAACGCCATTCCCTCATATGTAACGCTCGCGATTTTGGAGCTTGCCACGCCGATGACCTGACCGTACATATTTACAGCGGGGCCGCCGGAATTGCCGGGATTGATCGCCGCGTCGGTCTGGATATACTTAACAATGCTCTTTTCGGACGCGTCGCGGTCGAGAGCCGAGACGATGCCCTTTGTCATCGAGTTCTGATAGCTGATACCGCCGGGGTTGCCGACAACGATGATATCCTCGCCGAGGGTAAGGTCAGCCGAATCGCCGAAGGTAGCGGGCTTGAGATTCTCGGCGTCGTCCATTTTCAGAACCGCGAGGTCGGTGCGGCTGTCAAAGCCAACCACGCCGGCGTTGTATTCCTTGCCGTCCGAGGTGACGACCTTGAGGGCGTAAGCGGTCTTGCTGTTGCCGATAACGTGGGCGTTCGTAATGAGGTAGCCGCCCTGCGAGATGATAATGCCGCTGCCCTGGGATTTGAGCTGGGTTTTCTCCTTGTCGGAATATGCCAATATGCCGACTACCGACTCCGAAACGCTGTTGAAGGCGTACTCCGAGTTGTACTCGGTGTTTTTATCGGAATCGGACGGCTTTTTCTCGAGCTTCAATCCGCCGTAATCAGAAACAGTCTTGTCGCTGTAATCGCTTTCGTCGTGAACAACAGGCGCGGTGGTTTCGGGCTGTAAAAGTCCTCCGCCGAAGCCGCCGTTGTCGGGCATGGTGAACTCACGGAATCCGCCGTTGGGATTGCCGCCGAAGTTTTCGCCGAAGTTGCTGCCGGGATTTTCGGCAGGCTGCTGTCTTCCGTTGTTGAGCACGTAGACGAAAATGCCTGCGAGGCTTCCTGCCAAAAGCACGCTGAGCACGATAATGACCGCGATCAGACCCTTATTGGATTTTTGCTTTGGCGGCTCGGGCTGCGCGTAAACATTCTGCGGCTCGGGCTGAGCGTAAGCGTTCCGCGGAGCCGGTGCTCCGTAATATTTCTGAGGAGGAAAAGCCGGACGTCCGTAGCTGTTCGCCGGAACCCTCTGCTGCATATTAGGACTGATAAACGCGCCGTTCTGATAAACAGCCGTGTGCTCAACGGGGTTGAACTGCTCGTTCTGCGGCTGAACGGGATTGAACTGCTCGTTCTGCGGCTGCGCCGGGTTGAACTGCTCATTCTGCGGCTGTGCAGGACTGAACTGCTCGTTCTGCGACTGTGCCGGGTTGAACTGCTCATTCTGCGGCTGAACCGGATTGAACTGCTCATTCTGCGGCTGAACCGGAGCCGGCTGAGGCTCTCTGGGCATCAGCGGCTTTTCGGGATTGAAGTTCTGCGGCGGCTGAGGCGGCTCAAAGGGTCTGTCTGTCGGCTGAGGGGTAAACGCCTGCTGCTGGGGAACATATCGCTGCGCAGGCTGCGAATAGTCGTTTTTTTCCGTAAAGGGCTTCTGCGGCGCGTTGCCGTAGAAGTCGTTTTCACGATTATAATCCATTGATTAATCACCTGATTTCAATTTTATTACGCTATCATTATACATCTTTGAAAATCCAAACGCAAGATACTGAACGTGAATTGAATGTGAAATTTTAGTGAAAAAAAGGCTCCGATACGGCTAAAACCGTTTTCAAAGCACGTTTTGGAAGCTAAAGAAACCGCGATTTGACCGTTCGACATATTTTTATAAGTTTTTTCTCCCATTTTTCTTTAAATGACTTTATTTTTAGTATATTTTGTAGTATAATAATTGTAACTCGACGGTGGGAGACGTTCCGCTGTTGAAATTTTTCAGAAAAAGGAAGATGAATATGCCATTAGTAAACGCAAAAGAAATGAACATCAATAACCTTGAGTGGACAAAGGCCATTCTCCTGACAGCTCAGGAGCTCAACTCCCCCGTTATCCTCGGCGTTTCCGAGGGCGCAGGCAAGTATATGTGCGGCTACAAGACCGTAGTAGGCATGGTTAACGGCATGCTCGAGGAGCTTAAGATCACGGTTCCCGTAGCTCTGCACCTCGACCACGGCTCCTACGAGGGCGCAAAGGCTTGTATCGCTGCAGGCTTCAGCTCAATTATGTTCGACGGCTCTCACTATCCGATTGAGGAGAACGTTGAAAAGACTAAGGAACTCGTTGCTACCTGCGAGGAGCTCGGTCTCTCGATCGAGGCTGAGGTAGGCTCCATCGGCGGCGAAGAGGACGGCGTTATCGGCGCAGGCGAGTGCGCAGATCCCGCAGAGTGCAAAATGATCGCAGACCTCGGCGTTACCATGCTCGCAGCCGGCATCGGCAACATCCACGGCAAGTATCCCGAGAACTGGGCAGGTCTGAGCTTTGAGACTCTCGACGCTATCCAGCAGCTCACCGGCGAAATGCCCCTCGTTCTCCACGGCGGCACAGGCATTCCCGCTGACATGATCAAGAAGGCTATCTCCCTCGGCGTTTCCAAGATCAACGTTAACACCGAGTGCCAGCTCGCTTTCGCTGCGGCGACAAGAGAGTACATCGAGGCAGGCAAGGATCTTCAGGGCAAGGGCTTCGACCCCAGAAAGCTTCTCGCACCCGGCTTCCAGGCTATCAAGGACACCGTTAAGGAGAAGATGGAGCTGTTCGGTTCCGTTGACAAGGCTTAATCGGCTGTCGCCTGATTTAACGTATCAATCAGTATCGGAGAGGTTGGTTTATCCGGCCTCTCCTTTTTGCGCAAAAAGTCCTTGTCAAACCCGATAAACTGTTGTATAATAGGAATGTTATGTAACGACAACGGAGGAATAAATATGGCTGATAATAAAAAAATGGTCGAGGCTATCACGAGCCGCGACGAGGATTTTGCGAAATGGTACACAGATATTGTCAAAAAGGCTGAATTGGTCGACTATTCGGGCGTAAAGGGCTGCATGGTGATCCGTCCCTACGGCTATGCGCTCTGGGAGCTAATGCAGGCCGACATGGACAGACGCTTCAAGGAAACCGGTCACGAGAACGTGTATATGCCGATGTTCATTCCCGAGAGCCTTCTTCAAAGAGAAAAAGACCACGTAGAGGGCTTTGCACCCGAATGCGCGTGGGTAACGATCGGCGGTCAGGAAAAGCTCACCGAGCGTCTTGCGGTTCGTCCCACCTCCGAAACGCTCTTCTGCGAGCACTATAAAAAGATTATCAAGACCTACCGCGACCTTCCCAAGCTCTATAACCAGTGGTGCAGCGTGGTACGCTGGGAAAAAACCACCCGTCCGTTTCTGAGAACCTCTGAGTTTCTCTGGCAGGAGGGTCACACCATGCACGCCACCGCCGAGGAGGCTCAGGAGGAAACCCTGAGAATGCTCAAGGTCTACACCGACTTTTACGCCGAGACCCTCGCTATTCCCGCAGTTGTCGGTCAGAAAACCGAGAAGGAAAAGTTCGCGGGCGCCGAGGCGACATATACCATCGAACCGATGATGCACAACGGCGTTGCTCTTCAGGGCGGAACCTCGCACTATTTCGGCGACGGCTTCGCAAAGAGCTTCGGCATCACCTACACAGGCAAGGACAACAAGCTTCACTATCCGCACCAGACCTCATGGGGCGTTTCGACCCGTATGATCGGCGCGCTGATCATGGTTCACAGCGACGACGACGGTCTTGTTCTTCCGCCGAAGGTAGCCCCGATCCAGGTCGCGCTTATCCCGATCGCGCAGCACAAGGAGGGCGTTCTCGAAAAGGCCGACGAGCTCAAGGCAGAGCTTGTAAAGAAATTCCGCGTCAAGCTCGACGACAGCGACCACGCTCCCGGCTGGAAGTTCGCCGAGTACGAGATGAAGGGCGTTCCCGTCCGCGTTGAGATCGGACCCAAGGACATCGAGAAAAACCAGTGCGTTGTAGTCCGCCGCGACACAAGAGAAAAGGCGTTCGTTCCTCTCGAGGGACTGAGCGATTACATTGAGAACCTTCTCGAAACCATCCACAAGGATATGTACGACCGCGCGGCGAAGAACACCGAGGAAAAGACCTTTGTCGCGAGAACCCACGAGGAGTTCATCGACACCGCCAAGAACCACCCCGGCTTCATCAAGGCTATGTGGTGCGGCGATTCCGCCTGCGAGGATAAGCTCAAGGACGAGACCGGCGGCGTAAAGAGCCGCTGCATCCCGTTTGAGGAGGAGCACCTCGCCGATACCTGCGTATGCTGCGGCAAGCCTGCAAAGCACATGGTATTCTGGGGAAAACAATATTAAGAGAGTTAAGAGTTAAGAGTTAAGAGTTTGGAGCAAGCAATGACCGTATATTTATAACAAATCGGGTGCCATTCATTCCACTCTCCACTCTGAACTCTCCACTCTGGATAAAGAAAGGAGTGAGAGCTATGCCGATCAAGGTTCAAAGCAACTTACCGGCGATCAAAGTGCTTGAAAACGAGAATATATTTGTAATGCCAAACGAAGTGGCGCTCAGACAGGACATCCGTCCGCTTAAAATCCTGATTCTCAACCTCATGCCCACCAAAATCGCCACCGAGACCCAGCTTCTCCGTCTGCTCGGCAACAGTCCGCTGCAGGTAGATATCGAGCTGCTGCAGATGGCGTCTCACACCTCAAAAAACACCTCGCCGCATCACCTTACGACCTTCTACAAGACGTTTGACGACGTTAAGGGCGAAACCTTTGACGGACTTATCATCACCGGCGCGCCGGTTGAGCACCTTCCGTTTGAGGAGGTCGACTACTGGGATGAGCTGTGCGAGATCATGGAGTGGTCAAAGCACAACGTCTACTCGACCTTCCACATCTGCTGGGGCGCTCAGGCAGGTTTGTATTTTCACTACGGAGTTGAGAAGTATCAGCTCGACGAAAAGCTCAGCGGAATTTACACCCACAGAGTGCTCAATCCTACCCACAGGCTGATGTTCGGCTTCGACGACTATTTCAGGATACCGCATTCGCGCTACACGTCAGTGCGTCTTGACGACCTGAAAAAGTGCGCAGGTCTTGAGGTTCTCGCCGTCAGCGAGGAAGCAGGACCCGCGATCATCTGCAACAAAACCGGCAGACAGGTGTTCATCACCGGGCACGCGGAGTACGACCGCGAAACGCTCGCGAACGAATATTACCGCGATATCAGCCGCGGACTGAACCCCAAAATACCCTGCAACTACTTTCCCGGCGACGACGCGTCTCAGACGCCGCCGATGGTATGGCGCAGCTACGCAACTCTGCTCTACACCAACTGGCTGAACTACTTTGTATATCAGGCGACGCCGTACGACCTCAAGGAGCTGCTTCAAAAATATCCGCACTGAGCAAAATACAAATTAAACCGATACAGGAGAGGCTTAAACCCCCTCCTGTTTTTGTTTAATATTGCGTGAAACCGTTGACAAAGCCGCTGCGGATTGATAAAATACATTTTGAGAGCGTTTTTCGCCGAGAATCAATTTC
Source organism: uncultured Ruminococcus sp. (assembly GCA_902765625.1). Classification (GTDB taxonomy): domain Bacteria; phylum Bacillota; class Clostridia; order Oscillospirales; family Acutalibacteraceae; genus Ruminococcoides. The sequence goes on from CACXAO010000052.1 coordinate 14,540, forward strand.
TGTAATTTTACGCAACATAAAATCATATCGATATTTTGAACAACGAAAATGTCAAGGAGACGGCTATGAAAAAAGAAAATCTGGCTATGCTGTGTGACTTCTATGAATTCACCATGTCCAACGGCTACTTCAAATACGACTTCTACAAGCGCAAGGTGTACTTCGACGTATTTTTCCGCAAGGTTCCCGACAACGGCGGCTTCGCTGTTGCGGCAGGTCTTGAGCAGGTTATCGACTACATCAAAGAGCTTCACTTTGACGATGACGACATCGCGTACTTCCGCTCCAAGGGCATTTTTGACGAGGAGTTTCTCGAATACCTCAAAGGCTTCCGCTTCACCGGCGACATCTGGGCTGTTCCCGAGGGAACTCCCGTTTTCCCGAACGAGCCTATTCTCACCGTCCGCGCCCTGGCGATCGAGGCGCAGCTGATCGAAACCTACGTGCTTCTCGTGCTCAATCACCAGACCCTTATCGCCACCAAGGCTAACCGCATCGTGCGCGCCGCTCAGGGAAGGGCGGTTCTCGAATTCGGTTCGCGCCGCGCTCAGGGAGCTTCCGGAGCCGTTCTCGGCGCAAGGGCTGCTTATATCGGCGGCTGCGCAGGCACGGCATGCACGCTGACCGACGAGCTTTACGGCGTTCCGGCAGGCGGCACAATGGCTCATTCGTGGGTTCAGATGTTCGACAGCGAATACGAGGCGTTCCGCGCATACTGCGAGCTTTATCCCGAAAACCCGACCCTTCTCGTCGATACCTATAACACGCTTCGCAGCGGCATTCCCAATGCGATCAAGGTGTTCAAGGAGGTTCTGCTGCCTCAGGGCAAGACAAAATGCGCGATCCGCCTTGACTCGGGCGACATCTCGTACCTCTCAAAGAAGGCGCGCAAAATGCTCGACGAGGCAGATCTGACGGAGTGCAAAATCACCGCCTCCAACGCGCTCGACGAAAAGCTTATCCGCGACCTCATGATGCAGGGCGCGCAGGTAGACACCTTCGGCGTAGGCGAGCGGCTGATCACCTCGTCCGAATCGCCCATATTCGGCGGCGTATACAAGCTTGTCGCGGTCGAAAACTCCGAGGGCGATATCGAGCCTAAGATCAAGGTCAGCGAAAACGCCGCGAAAATCACAAATCCGCACTTCAAAAAGCTCTACCGCTACTACGACAACGAGAGCGGCAAGGCGCTTGCCGACGAGCTTTGCGTATACGACGAGGTGGTTGACGACAGCAAGCCGCACACCATCTTCGACCCCAACGCCACATGGAAAACCAAAACCCTTACCGATTTTACGGCAAAGGAGCTGCTTGTTCAGATTTTCAGAGACGGCGAGTGCGTTTACGACAGTCCCTCAATTCAGGAGATCGCGGACTACTGCCGCGGTCAGCTCGACTTGCTCTGGGACGAGGTAAAGCGCTTTGAGAACCCTCACAACTACTATGTAGACCTTTCGCAGCAGCTTTATGAAATCAAAAACATTCTCCTGAATGTGCATAAAATGTAAATAATTTCATTTCGTCATAAGGTATATTAAGCACAAAAAACGGGAAAAATTATTTAAGTATTTACGGCACTGTAATAAATCGAATATTTCTCGAACGGAATAATAGCGCGTTTTTATTGCCTTTGCGGAAATTTGGCGAAATGTTTACAAGGATTGTTAATTTACAAAACAAAAATGACAGTTCCTTAATTATTTGAGTACAACTTCGCCAAAAAACGGTTACAATTTTCAGAATGCGTTGACTTTACTACGATTTTGTAGTATCATTTTCTACAGGAGAATTGTCGAGTTACAGTTATGTAACCACAATATCTGGTATTTCTTAACCAAAATGTAATACATTTTGTGGTTTTAGCCTTAATTTCAGGCCGAGTCCCACCATATCTTGCACATCATATTGTTGCGGACTGAAAATTCAGCAAGAATTGGAGTGTCAACAAATTGGAAAAATTCGTTGTTAACGGCGGCAAGCCTTTGTTCGGAGAAGTTAATATCAGCGGCGCGAAAAACGCGGCTGTCGCGATCATCCCGGCGGTTATTCTCTGCGACGAGCCTTGCCAGATTGAAAATATACCCAACATCAGCGACGTTACCCTCATCAGCAAAATTTTGCAGCAGATGGGCGCTAAGGTCAAGAGAATCAACAGAAGCACCCTCTATATCGACCCCACCCACATCCACTCAAGCTCAGCGACCACAGATCTGGTAAGAGGCATGAGAGCTTCCTACTATCTTCTCGGCGCGCTGCTCGGTAAATACGGCAAGGCTAAGGTTGCGCTGCCCGGCGGCTGTAACTTCGGCGTTCGTCCGATCGACCAGCACCTCAAGGGCTTTGAGGCTCTCGGCGCTGAGACCAGACTCGTAGACGGCGCGATCATCGAAGCCGCATGCGACGAGGAAGAGGGTCTTGTCGGAACGCACATCTACCTCGACGTGGTTTCGGTAGGCGCTACCATGAACATCATGCTCGCCGCAAGCCGCGCAAAGGGTCTTACCGTTATCGAAAACGCGGCTAAGGAACCCCACATCGTAGACCTCGCGAACTTCCTCAACTCCATGGGTGCCGACGTAAGAGGCGCAGGCACCGACGTTATCAAGATCCGCGGCGTTTCCTGTATGCACGGCATCACCTATTCGATCATTCCCGACCAGATCGAGGCAGGCACATATATGTGCGCAGCTGCCGCGACCCGCGGTCGTATCACTATCAACAATATCACGCCTAAGCACCTTGAGTCCATCTCCGCCAAGTTCCGCGAAATGGGCGTCAAGATCACCGAATATGATGAGGCAATCATCTTTGACGCGACCGTTAAGCCGCTCAAAAGAGTCAACATCAAGACCATGCCTCACCCCGGCTTCCCCACCGACTGCCAGCCGCAGTTCACCGCTCTGCTCATGAGCGTGCCCGGCACAAGCATTGTTAACGAGAACGTCTGGGACAACCGCTATCAGTATATCAGCGAGCTTATCCGCATGGGCGCGCACATCTCGGTTGAGGGCAGACTCGCGATCATCGAGGGCGGTACACCGCTCACCGCGGCACCCGTCAGCGCGACCGACCTCAGAGCAGGCGCAGCTATGATCGTAGCGGCTCTTCAGATCAAGGGCACGACCGAAATCTCGAGCATTCAGTACATCGAGAGAGGCTACGAGGACGTTGTTGAAAAGTTCAGAGCGCTCGGCGCTGACATCAAGAAGGTTTACTACACCGGCGACAACGAACAGGAGCTCAGAGCTTAATCAGTAAATTTGACCATCAGAAAGGTTTGACGATATGTCAAGCCTTTTTTTGCGCTGTAAGGAAACGACCACTTGCGGCGGAATGAAAAATGTGATATTATTTATCTCATAATGTTAACAAGAGGGATTGAGGATATGGCGCGTATCGTACCGCTGTTCAGCGGAAGCAAGGGAAATTGTTACTACATAGGCACCGCCGCCGAGGGCGTGCTGATCGACGCGGGACGAAACTGCAAGCAGATAGAGCTTGCAATGGAGGCAAACGGACTGAGCATGAAGTCTGTGGGCGCGGTTTTTATCACTCACGAGCACATCGACCACTGCGCGGCTCTGAAGGTACTGGCAAAAAAGCACAGCCTGCCGGTTTACGCGAGCGAAGGCACCCTAAACGCTCTCGCGCAGCGCGACAAGCTTGCGCCGAACGCCAAAACAGGCGTTATTCAAAGCGAAATAGTCATCGGAGATATGCGAATCAGGCGTGTTGACACGCCTCACGACGCGGCGGAAAGCTGCTGCTACAAGGTCACCTCGTCCGACGGCAAAACCGCGATGGTCGCCACGGATATCGGTCACGTCACCGAGAAAATCCGTTCGGCGTTCTCGGACTGTCAGCTCATAGTGCTCGAATCGAACCACGATATCGATATGCTGCGCACGGGTCCTTACACCTACGTGCTCAAAAAGCGCATTCTCTCCGACAAAGGACATCTCTCAAACGACGCCTGCGCCACCGAGCTTTCTCAAATCGTGCGTTCGGGTACGCTGCGGCTGATTCTCGGCCATCTCAGCGAGATGAACAACACTCCGCAAATCGCGCTTCGCACCTCTGTCGCGGAGCTTGAACGCGCCGGAATGAAATACAAAAATGACTACACCCTCGACGTTGCACCGAGCGCGCCGACGGTTAAGAGCGTGATATATTAATGATTAAAATCAACATAATCTGTATCGGAAAAATCAAAGAAAAGTACTTTGCGGACGCGATCGCGGAGTACTCAAAACGCCTCGGAGCGTTCTGCAAATTCGGCATAACGGAGCTTGCGGAGGAAAAAATCAGGGACAACAACCCCAATCAGTCGCAGATCGACGAGGTTCTGCGCGCCGAGGGCAGGAGCATTCTCAAAAAAATCAGTCCGTCCGATTACGTCGCGGCTCTCTGCATTGAGGGAAAGCTGATTTCGAGCGAAGAACTGTCAAAGACGCTCGACAGCCTCGCGGTTTCGGGCAAAAGCGCCGTCAGCTTTGTTATCGGCGGCAGCTACGGACTGAGCGGCGAGGTCAAAAGCAGAGCCGACCTGCGCCTTTCGATGAGCCGCATGACATTTCCGCACACAATGGCGCGGATGATACTGACAGAACAGATTTACCGCGCGTTCGAGATAAGCACAAACGGCAAATATCATAAATGAGAGTGGAAAGTGGAGAGTTGAGAGTGGAATTACGCCAAAATCGGGCGCGGGTGTCCCACCTTTCATTTCACTCTCAACTCTCAACTCTTAACTCTCAACTCTTAACTCTCAACTCTCAAAAAGGAGTCAACATGGCACTAGACGGCATTTTTTTACGGCATATAAAGCACGAAATCGAAAACGAAATACTCGGCTCACGCGTGAACCAGATTTACCAGCCCAACCGCGACGAGCTTGTTCTCGTTCTGCGCGGATATTCCGGCAGCAAAAAGCTCCTGCTATCGGCAAGGGCAAATTCGCCGCGCGTGAATTTTACCGAACACGCACCCGAAAACCCGGCGCAGCCGCCTATGTTCTGCATGCTTCTGCGCAAGCGTCTCGGCGGCGGAAAGCTGGTCGCGGTGCGTCAGCTTGAGTGCGACCGCGTGCTTTTTCTCGACTTCGACTGCGTAAACGAGCTGGGCGAGCAGGTTCCTCTCACAGTAGCCTGCGAGATAATGGGCATGTACAGCAACATCATAGTCCTCAACCGCGAAACGGGCGTTATCACCGACGCTCTCAAGCGCGTTGACCTCACCGTCAGCAGCAAGCGGCTGATTCTCCCGAACATAAAATACGAGCTGCCCGAGGCTCAGGACAAGCTCAATATTCTCACCTCCGAGCCGTCCGAAATCGCAGCTCGCATACGCGCTCTGCCTGCCGAGATGCCGCTCGGCAAGGCTGTTCTCGCGTCGGTTCAGGGCGTATCGCCGATAATAGGCCGCGAGGTCGAGTACCGCGTCTGCGAGGGCGCGACAAACCGGCTCGAGGGCGTTTTATACGATAAACTGACCGCGGAGCTTAAACTCCTCAAAGAGCTTGCGGAAAACTGCTCCGGCACGCCCTGCACGGTCTACCGTGAGGACGGCAAGCCGATGGACGTATCGTTTTTGCCGATCACGCAGTACGTCGGCTTTATGAGAACGGAGAACTCGCAGAGCTTCAACCTCGCTATAGATAATTTTTACGACGAGCGCGACCGTCAGGACAGAATGCGCGTCAAGACGCACAGCCTCAACAAGCTGCTGCAGAACCTCCGCGACCGCACCGCCCGAAAGCTGCAAAAGCAGCACACCGAGCTTTCGCAGTGCGCGGACAGAGAGCAGCTGCGGATCTGCGGCGACCTGCTTCAGGCGAACCTCTACCGCATTGAGCGCGGCTCGTCCTTCGCGGACGTGGAAAACTACTACGACGAGAACGGCGGCACGCTGCGGATAAAGCTGAATCCGGCGATCTCGCCTGCCGCGAACGCCCAGAAATACTACAAGGACTACCAAAAGGCGAAGAACGCCGAAAGCTTCCTGACCGACCAGCTAAAAAAGGGAGAGGCGGAGCTTGAATACCTCGATTCCGTACTTGACGAGGTATCGCGCGCAGAAACCGAACGCGAGCTTTCGCATATACGCGAGGAGCTTACGGAACAGGGCTATCTCCGAGCGCCAAAGGGCAGACAGCCCAAGCAGAGCGCGCTTCCGCCGCTGAGCTTTGAGTCCTCCGACGGATTTAAAATCTACGTCGGCAGAAACAACCGCCAAAACGATGTTCTCACCCTCAAAACCGCCGCCAAGACCGACGTATGGCTGCACACAAAGGAGATTCACGGCTCGCACGTAATAATTTCCGCCGAGGGCAGGCAGGTCAGCGATACGGCGATTCTTGAGGCGGCAAGGCTCGCGGCATACCACAGCAAGGCGCGTTCAAGTTCAAACGTGCCGGTGGATTACACCCTTGTAAAGCACGTCAGCAAACCCGCGGGAGCCAAACCCGGAATGGTTATTTACGTCAACAACAGGACGGTTTACGTCGACCCGTGCGGCAGCGTCGATAAGTAACGAAAAACTCTTTACAAGCCGCATAAATTGTAGTATAATATAATTTAATCGTGAAGTTTACGGATAAGGAGGCATAACACAATGATAAGCGGAGCTGAAATAATGGTAAAGTGTTTGGAAGCTGAGGGCGTCAAGGTCGTCTTTGGTTATCCGGGTGCTACCATTTGTCCTTTTTACGACAAAATCTACGATTCCACTACCATCAGGCATATCCTTGTCCGTCAGGAACAGAACGCCGCGCATATGGCAAGCGGCTATGCGCGCTGCAGCGCAAGCGGCATTCCCGGCGTGTGCGTCGCGACCTCGGGTCCCGGCGCCACTAACCTCATTACGGGTATCGCCACCGCCTACACCGACTCTATTCCCCTTGTGGCAATTACGGGTCAGGTGCGCAGCGACCTTCTGGGCAGAGACGTTTTCCAGGAGGCCGACATCACGGGCGCGTGCGAGCCGTTTGTAAAGCACAGCTACATCGTCAAGAAAACAGAGGATCTGCCGAGAGTATTCAAGGAGGCATTTCACATCGCCTCAACGGGCCGCAAGGGTCCCGTGCTCATCGACATTCCCATGGATATTCAGGAAAACGAGATCGAGGAATTCGTCTATCCCGAAAGCGTGAACATCATCGGCTACAAGCCCAACACAAAGGGTCACGCGATTCAGGTCAAACGCGCGGTCGAGGCGATCAAAAAGAGCCGCCGTCCGCTGATCGTTTCGGGCGGAGGCGTGCTTCTCTCGGGAGTAAAGCCGAAATTCCAGGCGTTCGCCGACAAAACCGGCATTCCCGTTATCTCGACCATGATGGGCATCGGCGTTATGCCCAGCGAGCACGAGCTGTACCTCGGTATGCTCGGCACCCACGGCAAGACGGTTGCCAACCTCGGCGACAGAGCCGTTGCCGCGCCTCACCAGATGAGCGAAAACACCACCGTCATTCACATCGATATCGACCCCGCCGAAATCGGAAAGAACGTTAAAACCGAGATCCCGATCGTAGGCGATATGAAAAACGTTATGAATATGCTCATCGAGAGCATCGGCGACTACAAGGTTTCAAACCAGTGGCAGGAAACCGTAAAGACCTGGAAAAAGGACTTTCTCCGTGTTCCTCCCGTATTTGAGGGCTTTGTTGAGCCGAGAACCCTCGTCGCCCACCTCAGCGCGATGCTCCGTTCAAAGGCAATCCTCGTTGCGGACGTAGGACAGAACCAGATCTGGTGCGCCAACAACTTCCGCATCCGCGAGGGACGCTTCCTCACCACGGGCGGCATGGGCACTATGGGCTATTCGATTCCTGCGGCAGTGGGTGCGAAGCTTGCAAGACCCAACCGCGACGTTGTTGTCGTCTGCGGCGACGGCAGCTTCCAGATGAGCATGAACGAGCTTGCGACGATCGCCGGCAACAAGCTTGCGATCAAGATCATCATCATGCGCAACCACCGTCTGGGCATGGTGCGCGAGCTTCAGGACAAAAACTACAACTGCCGCCACAGCGCGACGATTCTTCAGGGCGACCCCGATTTTCTCAAGATAGCCGAGGCTTACGGCATTGACCACGCCGAGGCAAACTCCAACGAGGAAGCCGAGGAAATTATCAAGGGTATGGTTAATTCGGACAAGCCGTTTATCCTCGTCTGCAACGTGTACCCCGACACTCCGTCCATTTAAGACAGTAATGAGGTGACAGTATGCAGTATACACTATCAATTCTCGTTGAAAACCAGGCAGGCGTTCTCTCGAAGATTTCGGGATTGTTCTCCCGCCGAGGTTTTAATATAGACTCCCTCGCGGTAGGCGTGACAAACGACCCCGGCGTTTCGCGCATCACCATCGTCGCTAACGGCGACGAGTATGTTGTCGAGCAGCTCGAAAAGCAGCTCAACAAGGTGATCCCCGTAATCAAGGTCAAGCGTCTTAACGAAGGCGAGTTCATCAGCCGCGAGCTGATTCTGATCAAGGTTCACTGCGCCGCCTCAAAGCGCGCGGAGATCATCAAGACAGCCGAAATCATGCAGGCAAAAATCGTTGACGCGGCTCCCAGCTGCGTTACCGTTGAGTACTGCGAGACCTCGGCGAGAGTCAAGACCCTGATCGATATGCTCAAGCCTTACGGCATCCGCGAAATAGTCCGCACCGGCACCATCGCGATCGACAGGGGCAACGCGGCTGTTTCGGTATAATCGCTTCCAAGCTATAAATCAATTATAAATACGCCGCACCTGCGGCAAGGAGGAATTTCAAATGAAAGACTACAAAGAAAACATGAAAGCACCGATTTATTATCAGTCCGACTGCAATCTTGCCCTTCTCGACGGCAAGACTATCGCCATTATCGGCT